>CAXNFS010000127.1:0-8520 GCA_964201235.1 Gemmataceae bacterium
GGCCTGGCCATTTTGTATTAGGCAATCAGACCTTTATGTCGGCACACACCAACATTCCGTCATCCACAATGATCTCCGTCCCCGAGATCATTCCAGGCGCGGCTTCCCGAAATAGGAAGAGTCACCAAGGTTGAGTATTCACCGCATCAGGATCCATTCTCCATCCTTGGAGCCTTAGATCACTTTCAGCGGTTATGTCTCTTCCGCCTTGGTTAATAATTAAATCGGTTAAATTGGTCGTGAAGATTAGAAATATCTTTGCAAGTTAGATAGATTCTACCATTTGACCCTGCTACGACTTCTGCCACACTTACCACACTTCGCATTGGCACGCAGCCTCTAATGCTTATCCCCCTTCTAAGGGTTACGCGACTTCCTATTTATCTTAATCCCCTATAAAACAAGGATTTCCTACTCAACCAAAGGTCCCCTTCCTAAAGCAGCACTGCCTTGCTTAACCTTGTTAAAACAAAGAATTCGAACCCTAACCTAAAAGGAAATAGAGGTGGAATTGCTGCAAAATATTTTTTGTGAGTGTTAGAAAAAATCAGATTATTCAGGCACCAAACTCTTACGATAAACCATCATATCATCGCCCGCGGCGTAGAAACCCCGCATCCGAGCTTCTAATAGGTAGCCATACTTAAGGTAAAACTTCCTCGTAGGGTCATACTTTTCTTGGGAAGAGGTTTCAATGAATAAAACCCTGCCCCCAAGTTCTAAAGCATGCTTTTCAACCTGTTTGAGCATTCGCCCGCCCAATCCCTGTCCCTGCAAGTCATTTTGCACCACAATCCACCATAATTGCCAGGTTCCTTCGGTCATGGGTGCAGGGGCATAGTAAACAAAGCCTAATTTCTTATCTTTATCCTGTAATAAATAGGCTTTATGCTCATAGACATGGTTTTCCTCATGATAATCGTCCAGCACTTCCCTTAATGCCTGCACTTCATGCTCTTTAAAAAAACCCGTTCCATCTGCCATAGTTACCAAATCATCCGTATGAGTTGGCAATAAAGGTATCATTTCAAAGTTATCTTTTGGCATTTTGAAAACCTATACTTTTTTACTTCCGCACAAAACGATTGTTAAAGCCTTCTCTCAGAGGCCAACCAATAAGACATAAGATTAAGCCAGTTATAGCTTAATAGCCAATCATTCTTTGTTTCTTCACATAATTTTCTCAAATTTAACTTCAAAATAGACTTGGTTATCTTGTTATCATAAGGTTATAATAAACTTTGTAATACGGTTTATCTTTTACAGGAATTATTGTTGATAAATCGATACCAGCACTCAATACAAAGTGTTTATTCTAAGTGGGGCCGAGTGCTTGTGTTTTAATCCTACCGGCTACAATGTGGCGTGAATTTGCTCAAAATTTAAATCACAGTAAAGCTTAAATTGAAGTTTATTTTTAAAATAAGTAACATGGCCAAAAGCTATCCTTGTTTAATTGAAAGAGATTAATGTTTTCATCTGCTAGGTCTATTATTGCAACCCTCATCTTATCCACAATTGTGGTTGGTACGCCTCCGCTTGCAGGTTCTGAGAGTTGGGCTGATTTCTTCAGAGAATTATTTAGTATTGCTGATTACGAATCCATGATTGACGACGAAAACAAGCTAACCGACCAGTTAAATAAAAAAGATGCCGTTATTTTGGGCAGACTGAGTGCAAAAAACAAAGTGATTGACGCATTAGAAGAACGAAAAATCTCTTTTAGCCAAGCAGCGGCCTGTTTTTACTTCATCCAAAAAGAAACCAATGATATTCTTGAAATCCATGACAAAAACTTCAAACATCTGCCTAAGGAAACCCAATCAGCCCTTAATCTACTTCATTGGGCCAAATCCAGCATAAAAATGTCTGATGATCAACTACAAGATTACGAAAACTTCAGGTCTTTAGTGGAACAATCAGAGTGTGAAGGCAGTGCCGTTTCTTTGCCACTGCCCCCAGTTTTTTTAATTACTGACATGTTTTAACTAAAACTTAAGCCTCTTGTTACCAATTATCCGCTTTTTGCACAGCAAGCGCTGCCTCAAGTTCGGACTTCTTGGGCTTTAATTCTAATCCAATGTAATCTTTATACCCTAGTTCCTTAACTCCCTTGAGAAGTTCAGCGAATTTGATTTCGCCAATACCAGGTTCATTTCTGCCTGGGTGATCTGCAATTTGTAAATACCCAACACAATCGAGCCCCTTCTTAAGGTTTTCCAGAAGGTTCCCCTCGGTTATATACATGTGATAAAGATCCCAGTTCAGTTTTACCATGGAACTGTTGACCGCACGGATGATTTTCGTTGCAGGCGCACTGCCATAAAGGCAATGCCCCTTGTGATCAACCTTGATATTCATGGGTTCTAGAATCAGCATAATGCCATGTTTTTCAGCAATCGGAGCTGCTTTTTTAAGCCCCTCGATGATATTTTCATGCATCTTTTCTTGGCTTACATCTTTAATGTCATTGCCCCCAACAACAGTCATCATCTTGCAATCCAGTTTCTTCGCTGTTTCGCAAGATGCTTCGATTTCTTCCACGAACTTTGAATGATTTTTAGGATCGTTCAAACCGGGAGTAAAGCCCCAAGCAGTAAACTGGGTAATGCTAATACCATGCTTCTTGCAAGTTTCAATCACTGCGGGAATGTTCTTATTACGCCAAGGCCAGAACTCCACAGCTTTAAAACCAAGCGCAGCAGCGTTCTCCAACCTTTTGGTAAACTCTTTTTCTTTAGACCACCACATTTCCACATTAACTGCAAACTTGGTGTTCTTAGTCTGGCCTGGAAGGGGATCTGCAGCATTCGATACCCCGGTTAAAAGGGTGCCCGCTGCCAATGCTGAAAACTCTCTGCGATTCATTGCCATGATTTAATTTCCTTTTCCTTGTTTGGGATTTTCGTGAACAGTAGGGAAACTTTCACTCTTCTTCACTTCAAGCAGATCATTTTTTCTGGTAACCACCCTGCATGAGATTCCCGGTACTTTAGCTGCTAATTCCATTCCTTTAGCCATTCCCAGAATGCTTACCACCTTAGTAAGTGAATCCGAGTCTATCCCATGTGGGGCGACGATGGATACAGAAATTCTTTCCGTCAGCCCAATCCCCGTCATGGGATTCACCAAATGTGAATATCTTTTCCCACCAATTTCAACATACTGCTCAGTATCCCCCGAGGTGGAAACAGCGCAATTAGCAAGCACCATATACCTGCTTGCTGCATCGCCCTCTTCTAAAACAGGTGCGATTCCGACTTTCCAGCCCTTGGCATTGGGCGGTGGGTCTCCCAATGCAACATCGCCACCCATCGCAACCAATGCCGAGCTTATTCCCATTTTTTTAAGCACATTCAATGATTCATCCGCAGCATACCCCTTGGCAATGCCTCCAAGATCGAGAAGCATGCCTGTTTTTTTCAACCAGACTGTCTTTTTCAGGGGATCGATCACCATGGATTGATAATCAACAAGTTTCAAAGCAGCTTCAAGTTCATATTTATCAGGCATTTGAATGCTTTTGCGGGCTCTGCGCCAGAGCTTTACCACCGGCCCAACTGTTACATCAAATGCCCCATTAGAAAGTACAGAAACCTCATGTGCCCGAGTAAGAACTTTTAAAAGATCTTCTCCCACCGAAACCGGCCCGGTTCCAGATCTTGCACATAATTGCCTCAATTCACTTTCCTGATTGTAGTCCGACATGATACCATCTAGTTGTTTCATGCGTAAGAAAGCAGCATTGGCACCACGACTTGCCTCTTCTATATTGATAGAATAAAGAATTATTTGGCAGTTTGTTCCCATATGGGGCTGGCTGAAACGATATAGTGTAAGCTCGCTTTTCGACTGGAAAGGAATGGCCAGTGCGATTAATGCAAGCAAGGTAACATTCATTCCTAAGGTTTCCATTTGACAAAGGTTGTTGAGATGTCATCAAGTGTAACAAATCTTAAAAAAATATCCGCATCTGTTTGGTTCCTAGGTGGAGCGCTCCTCGCTGGAGGGCTAGCTTTCCTACCAACTGGTTCAAGATCAGTGCAGGCACAAGCTACAAAAGAACCCGCAGCAGACTTCAAACCCTACATCGAAAAAATAGGTGCCGCCAACATTCCCTTCGAAATGATTCCCCTTAAGGGTGGGGAATTTCTCATGGGAAGCCCCGATGCAGAAAAAGGCCGCCTCGAAGATGAAGGCCCCCAACACCCCGTATCTGTAAAATCCTTCTGGATGGGCAAGACTGAAGTTACTTGGGATGAATACGATCAATACTGGAAAACCGAAGACCAACCCAAACTTGATGGTAAAGATGTTGACCCCAAAGGCGTGGATGCAATCACCCGACCCACTCCGCCTTATGCCGACGAAACTTTTGGCCACGGCCGCGATGGACAACCCGTTATCTGTATCACCCATCATGCCGCCATGGAATATTGCCGTTGGTTGAGTAGAAAAACAGGCAAGAATTACAGACTGCCTACAGAAGCTGAATGGGAATATGCCTGCAGAGCTGGCACCACAACCCCCTACTCTTTCGGTGATGACCCTGCAAAGAGTGCAGATTACGCATGGTTTGCTGCCAACTCTGAAGAAGTTACGCACAAGGTCGCCCTTAAAAAACCCAACCCATGGGGCTTATACGATATGCATGGCAATGTTTCAGAATGGTGCATAGATCATTACAAAAAAGATTCCTATGGCACCTTCCCAAAAGATCGTGCGACTCTTGCGCCTGTATTATTGCCTAGCCAGAATAGATTTTCGCATGTGGCCCGAGGCGGTTCTTGGGCAGACCAACCTGTAGGCCTTCGAAGTTCGGGCCGCAGGGGTTCCGATAAAACTTGGATCAAGCTTGATCCGCAACGCCCCCAAAGCATCTGGTGGCTTACCAGTGCGGAATTCGTTGGTTTCCGAGTTGTAAGGCCCGTCGAAGAACAAGAAAACCTCTTGGCTCTCCGATCCAAGGTTACCAAACAAAGTGATTAGTTCGTTTCTAGTTTCATGAGTTTATCTTTGTATTTTCAGTCCTTTCCCCTATTGGAGATTCGAAATGAGTAAGAAACAAGGCGCATCCGATCGAAGAGACTTTATCAAGACCAGCACCATGGCTGCTGCTGGTGGCATTGCCCTCAATGCAGTTCTTCCCGCAGGCGCTTATGCCCAAGGTAGCGACGAAATCCGCGTGGGCGTGGTTGGTTGCGGTGGGCGTGGTAGCGGCGCTGCACATAATGTCTTGAATTCTGCACGCAATGTCACCATTCACGCAGTCGCAGATGCTTTTGAATCTCAAGCCAAGGGCCTTCAAGCTCGCTTGAAAGGCATTGCCAAGGATGATCCAAAGGTCAAAGAACTCAACAACAAAGTTGAAATCGCTGATGACAAAGTTCATTCTGGAGTTGATGCCTACCAGAAAATCATGAACGATCCCAAGATCAATTATGTCATCCTCGCAACCCCTCCTGGGTTTCGCTCAATCCACATCATGGCTGCGGTTAAGGCCAAGAAAAATATCTTCACCGAAAAGCCCGTTTGCGTAGACGGCCCTACTGCTCGCGATTGCTTGGCTGCTTACGATGAAGCCAATGCTAGCGGACTTGGTATTGTTGCAGGTACCCAACGCAGGCATCAAGCTGCCTACATCGAAACCATCAAGCAACTTCACGAAGGCGCAATTGGTGATATCGTTGGTGGCCGTTGCTATTGGAACCAAGGTATCCTTTGGTCCCGTGATCCAAAACCAGGCATGACACCCGCTGAAGCCCAACTCAACAACTGGTATAACTACACCTACCTGTGTGGCGACCATATTGTCGAGCAACATGTTCATAACATCGATGTAATGAACTGGGTATTGCGCGGCCATCCTATCAAAGCTGTAGGCATGGGCCATCGCACCCGAAACGACCCCAAGTATGGCATCATCTTCGATTTCTTTTCGATCGATTTTGAATACCAGAATGGCGTTCATGTTCATTCCATGTGCAGGCAGATCAGCAACTGTGCTAACAGTGTTTCCGAAGCTGTGGTAGGAACCAAAGGCTCTTGCCAAGTCAACACCTACACCATCAATGGCAAGCCTGTTGTTGCTAGGAATCAAAGGGGCGTTGACCCCTATGTTCAGGAACATACCGATTTGATCGAGAGCATTCGTGCAGGCAAACCGCTGAACGAACTCAAGACAGTCACCGAGAGTTCGCTTACCGCAGTTCTTGGCCGTATGTCGGCTTATACAGGCAAGGAAATCTCATGGGAACAAGCCCTGAATTCCAAGCAACGTTTGATGCCTGAAAACTTCAACAAAGACACGGTTCTTCCAGAATGGGCTGTAGCAGTCCCTGGCAAGACTCAGCTTATCTAGTCATTCTTTTAGAATTGACAGGATGAATAAAAATAAGGCCCCTGGTTCAAACACCGGGGGCCTTATTCATTCAAAAACTCTCATGCGTTTTTCGATGGGAATTATTGGCACTTTTCTTTAGAAAACAATATCTTAACCTTAGTTACTTAATGATCGTATTACCATTGGAAGGTACACGCATGAGCGATCTGTTGAAATGGAAAAAAGGGGCGTGCGAGGCTGCAAAAATAGCTTCTGATCTACTGCTTTCCATGAGGCAGAACTTCTCCGTTCGTGAAAAAGGCCTTTACGATCTTGTCACCGATGCGGATACCGCTTCCCAAAAAGTTATCTACGAGCATCTCAAAAGCCTTTTCCCAGATCATGATTTCCTAGGCGAAGAAGATGGCAACGGCGAGAAAGACCCGGGCCCCAATGCGCCGCCTACCTGGATTGTTGACCCCATCGATGGCACAACCAACTATGTTCACGATCTTCCACTTTACGCTATCTCTATTGGTCTTTATTATCAGGGCGAGATGATTGTTGGCGTGGTCCACGACCCGTCCAGAAACGAAATGTTTCATGCAGCCAAAGGGCTAGGCGCATTTGTCAATGACACACCTCTGAAAACCAGCTCGATCACATCCCTTGGTAAAGCGATGATCACCACCGGCTTCCCATACAATGTAAGAGGGATGGAACATCTTTTCAGTTGGTGGAAGCATTTCTCGCACAGAAGTCAGGCGGTTCGCAGAATTGGTTCCACTGCACTTAATCTTGCATACATCGCCTCCGGAAGATGCGATGTGTTTTATGCTTTCGATAATCATGTTTGGGATGTTGCAGGAGGTATCGTTCTCGTGAATGAGGCGGGTGGGAAAATCACCCGGGTCGATGGCTCTCCCTACTGCCCGTTTAAACCAGAAAGCCTTGCAACTAATGGTCATATGCATGATCTTTTGTTAGCAGAGTTTCGAAAAGGGCCACAAGAAGGATGACCATGAACCCCCATATCCATGCAAATGCAAGGCGTGATCGCCTAAGGGCAAAGCTTGCTCAGGATGGTATTGATGCCTTCCTCATCAGTGGGGTCGCCAATGTCACATACCTGACGGGGTTCAAGGGGGAAGCCAGCCATCTGGTGGTTTCAAAAAATAAAGACATTCTAGTTTCTGATGCCCGCTTCACCGAACAAATCAAGAATGAATGCCCCGGCCTAGAAGCAATCATCAGGCCTCCCACAAAAAAAACTCTCGACATGGTTGCTGAAGCCATTCGCTCTATCAAAGCACTATCAATCGGTTTTGAATGCCAAGTGCTTACCGTTTCCGACTTTGAATCGTTGAAAGAATTATTACCCGAGTGCAGTTGGCTTGCCACCCGGGAACGGGTTGAAACCCAGCGCATGGTTAAGGAACCCATCGAAATCGAAGCTATCCGCGCAGCTATTAAGATGGCGCAAGATGCGTTCGTGTCCCTTAATAAATCGCTTTCACCTTCGCAAACCGAAAAAAATGTTGCAGATGAACTAGAACGACTGATGCGTTCGATGGGGGCGCAGTGTGCTGCATTTCCGATTATTGTTGCTGCGGGCTTAAACGCTGCACTTCCCCACGCAATTCCCTCCCAACATTGCATTGGGAATGAAAGCCTTTTGCTGGTAGATTGGGGCGCAAGTAGCCCTAGTGGATACAAAAGCGACCTGACCCGGGTTCTTGACACACATAATTTCAGTAAAACAACCGGGCAGGTAGAATCGAAAGATAAACTGCGAAAGATTTACTCGGTGGTGCAAAAGGCTCAAAAAGCGGCCTTTGACTCCATCAAACCCGGAGTTAAGGCACTCGATGTTGATCGTGCTGCAAGACAATTGATTGCAGAAGCGGGCTTTGGAGAGTATTTTGGACATGGCTTGGGGCATGGCATAGGTTTACAGATTCATGAAGCCCCATGGTTAAGGCATGGCTCTGAGACGGTTCTCGAGCCTGGGATGGTCTTCACTCTCGAACCGGGAATTTATCTTCCGGGCTGGGGTGGGGTCAGAATTGAAGATAATATTCTGGTAACTTCCTCGGGTGCCGAATATCTGACTGGAATTTCCAGAGAACTCGATGATAATATCATCGCATAAGTTTTTTACCCTTTAATCAGGGATGCTCTTTTGAAAGGAGTTGCAG
>CAXNFS010000128.1:0-8495 GCA_964201235.1 Gemmataceae bacterium
GCGTAGAAGAAGAAATTACTTCTTGTCGTTGGCTCGTTCTGGCCTGAGGGCTCGAACAGCAGCGCCTGCACGCCACATTTCGCTATCTGCAATTTCCTTAAGTTCAACTTCAAGGTTCTTGCGATAATCAGGATGACTATTTGATTCAAGAGTTCTGCGAGTTTCAGAACCATCTGCAACACTGCGATATAGTTCTTCGAAAACAGGCTTGGAAGCATCATGAAACTTCTTGAACCAATCCAATGCGCCTCGTTGTGCAGTGGTGGAACAGTTGGCATACATCCAATCCATGCCGTTTTCTGCAATCAAGGGATAAAGGCTTTGGGTTGCTTCTTCAACGGTTTCGTTGAAAGATTCACTGGCGGAATGCCCGTTTGCACGAAGCACTTCATATTGAGCGAGCCAAAGGCCATAGATAGCGCCCATAAGAACGCCTCGTTCGCCTGTTAAGTCGCTGAACACTTCTTTTTGGAAAGTGGTTTCAAAAAGGTAACCCGAGCCGATTGCAATACCCAGCGAACGAGCACGGTCATACGCCTTGCCTGTTGCATCTTGGAAAATTGCATAGCTAGAGTTGATACCCTTCCCTTCAAGGAACAACCTTCTTACAGAGGTACCAGAACCCTTAGGTGCAACCAAAATCACATCGATATCTGCTGGAGGTATCACATGGGTTTGGTCTTTGTAAACGATGCTGAATCCGTGGGAGAAATACAGTGCCTTGCCTTTGGTAAGGTGGGGCTTAAGCTTGGACCATTGTTCTTTTTGGCCCGCATCAGAAAGCAAATATTGAATGATAGTACCCTTGGCAGCCGCTTCTTCCATTGGGAAGAGGGTTTTGCCAGGAACCCAGCCATCTTTAACAGCTAGATCCCAAGATTTGGAATTTTCGCGCTGTCCGATGATGACATTAACGCCATTATCCTTCATGTTGAGCGATTGGCCACGCCCTTGAACACCGTAGCCTATAACAGCTACAATTTCATTCGCCATGATTTGGCGGATCTTTTCTGGTGGATAATCTGAACGCTCGATTACGGTTTCTGATTCTGAGTCGATCTGAATCTTTTGCATGACATTCCCCAACAATGATGGATTTTCAACCAGGAATATTGGCCCGGACACTATATTAGTGTACATTGCAACATGCATATTGACTACTTGCCAAACCCGGAAAGAGAAAAAAACATGCTAATTTTCGATGCCCATCTGGATCTAGCCTGGAACGCCCTCGACTGGAATCGCGACCTCCGACTCGATGTTTCCCTTATTAGAAAGCGGGAAAATGAACTCCTCATGACCGGCAAAGGCCGTGGGGTAGGCACTGTCTCATTTCCTGAACTTCGTAAGGGAAAAGTAGGCATTTTTATCGCAACTCTCCTTGCAAGGCTCATGCGACAAGGCATGATGCCACCCCTGCAGCGTTACGAATCCATGCCCGCCTCTTACGCCGCTGGCAGGGGCCAACTCGCCTACTACGAAGCCATGGTCGAGGCAGGGCAATTATGCTTTATCAAGAATTCTGAAGATCTTGTAAATCATGTCCAACGCTGGCAGAAACCTGTGTCCGAAACCGAGCCCCTTGGCTTTATCCTAAGCATGGAGGGCGCAGACCCTGTTCTTCACCCCAGTCAGGTTCATCATTGGTTCGATCTGGGTTTAAGAATCATCGGCCCCGCACATTATGGCGTCAGCCCCTACGCACATGGCACCAGCACCATTGGTGGCTTTTTCCCCATGGGCCCTGATCTTTTAAAAGAGATGCAAGCTTGTGGCATGATTTTGGATATCACCCATCTTTCTGACCAATGCTTTGATGAAGCCATGGAACTTTATGGCGGGCCCGTGCTCGCAAGCCATCATAATTGCAGGGCGCTAGTGCCCGACCAAAGGCAACTTACCGATGAACAGATTAAAAAGCTTATTTCCCGAAAAGCTGTCATTGGTGCAGCTTTCGACAACTGGATGCTATACCCAAATTGGGTTCGCGGAGAAACCACGGTAAAAGAAAGTGGCGTCACCATGAACACCGTCATCGATCATATCGACAGGGTTTGCCAGCTTGCAGGAAATTCGAATCATGCGGCTTTGGGAACCGATCTCGATGGCGGGTTTGGTACCGAGCAATCTCCGGGCGATATCGATACCATTGCAGATTTACAGCGGTTTCCTGCTTTATTAAAGCTGCGAGGTTATAGCGATGCTGATGTTGCAAAAATTGCGCATGGCAACTGGATAAGATTCTTTACCGATGCCTTGGGTAAGAAATAAACCCTTATTCATCCGCGACATCTGCAAGCAGGGAAACCGAGATGATGTCTCTGCGCGATACCAGAATTTTCTTGCGATTGCGTTTAATGCCTGTCGAAAGGGATGCTGCTATGTAGTTTTCTCTGGAAGTTTTGGTGTCGCGCAGGTCATGAAGATCTGCATTAACGACTTCAAAAAAGCCATCATCAAAGCGGTTTAGGGTTCCAAGGCAGACATATGGGCTATGTAAATCTATCACCACTTTTTGATTCAGGTATTCTTCGATCATAAGGCCCTCGCTCGGGGAAGCTTTGGTTTAGAAATCACAACACGGGTCATGCAAAGATTAATTTTAATCCATCCTAGAATAAAAGGTATGACAATGATTATAAATGAGGCATAATCATGTTTGTATTGCAGTACTGATGTAACAACTTTGTCAGGGATTTTAATGATGCGCGAGCATTTTGTGGCTAATGAAGCTGATTTCCTTAAGAGTTGCGAGAAAATTGCCAAAAGCAGTGTGTTTGGTTTTGATACAGAATTTGTAAGCGAAGAATCCTTCCGCCCTGAATTATGCCTGGTTCAGGTTGCAACCCCAGAAGATCTTTTTGTTATCGATGCCATCGCTATTGGATCACTCGGGGCATTTTGGGATTTAGTAACCGATGGAAAACGCAATGTCATCGTTCATGCAGGCAGGGAAGAAATCCGCATCTGCCAGCATTTATCCGGAAAAGCCCCTGCTCGATTGTTTGATATTCAGGTGGCAGCAGGTTTAATAGGAGTCGGCTACCCCGCAGGCTACGGAACATTAGTGCAAACCTTTGCAGGCACACGACTTTCCAAGCAGGAAACACTTACCGATTGGCGCATTCGCCCGCTTACCGCAGATCAGATCACCTACGCATTTGATGATGTTCGCTATCTTTTGGAGTGCCACGAGAAAATTTCTGCAAGGCTTCTCGAACTCGACAGAATCGATTGGGCAGAAGAAGAATTTGCTGATCTCCAAGCCAGATCGAACCTTGATGAACCGATTGGCGAACGCTGGCGCAAGGTTAAAGGAACCGGGGGATTTGATCGCAAAAGATTAGCGATGGTGCGCGAAATCGTTGCTTGGCGCGAAGAATTTGCTGCTAAGCGCAACCG
Source organism: Gemmataceae bacterium (assembly GCA_964201235.1). GTDB lineage: Bacteria > Planctomycetota > Planctomycetia > Gemmatales > Gemmataceae > UBA969. Next base: position 3,403 of record CAXNFS010000128.1, read on the forward strand.
CCCGCCCCGTGCCATCCTTCGCGATGATCTTATTGCTGATATTGTCAAACGAAACCCCCAGAAAGCTCAAGATATTTTAGCCTTTAGGGGCGTTCAGCATCGCGATTCCGAAGAAATCATGGCTGCTATCCAAAAAGCCCGGGCTCTCCCTCTAGATACCTTGCCCCTTCAAGATGAAACCAAGCCCGATGCACCTCAAATCGGCCTTATCGGCCAAGTGATGGCGGGTCTGCTTGGCGACCTCTGCCATCGTAAAAGCCTAGTACCAGGCTTGGTCGCTACCGCCTCTGATTTACGAGAGCTCGTCCGATCTAAAATTGACAATACTTCACTTTCTGGTAATAATTCCTTGGCAAAAGGGTGGCGGCTGAAGCATGTATTTCCGGTTTTAATGGACTTTCTTGAAGGAAAGACATCTTTAAGGCTAGCTCGGGTCGATAACGAGTCCCCTTTTGAGTATGATGACTCTAAACCGAAACTCTAAATTGAGTCTCGGTTTCTTTATTTTTTACATTACCCATATGCTTTCCGGTGCGTATGACTGCCTTTAATGATAATCTTGTTTTCCAACGCTGTGTCATGCCACATTGCGGAGGTACCAACTCCCTCGATGACACAACCTTCTCTTGCCCCAAATGTGGGGGCATTATGGATGTCGCTTACGATTGGGATAGACTCCCCGTACCCAAATCCTTAAAAGATTTCGAAGCCAAGTGGTCCCTTAGGCATGAGCCTTTGCCTTTCAGTGGCGTTTGGCGCTTCTACGAACTTCTTCCTTTCGCACCCCCAGCTTCTGTTCTCACCATTGGCGAAGGGCAGACCCTGCTCAGGCAATCTGATAATGTTGCTCAATATGTTGGTGTCAACAACGGCAATCTTTTCCTTCAATACGAAGGTATGAATCCCTCCGGAAGTTTTAAAGATAACGGCATGACCGCTGCTTTCACCCATGCCCACATGACAGGCGCAAAAAGAGCGGCCTGCGCCAGCACCGGCAACACTAGCGCCTCCCTTTCTCTTTATTGTTCTGCAACCGGCCTTATGCGCGGCATCGTTTTCATTGGTAGTGGTAAAATCTCTTACGGTAAACTCGCACAAGCCCTCGATCACGGTGCCCTAACAATCCAAATCGCAGGCGATTTCGATGATGCAATGCAGCGCGTTCAGCAAATTGCAAAAAAAATGGGCATCTACCTCGTCAACAGTATCAACCCATTCAGGCTCGAAGGCCAGAAAACCGTAATGTATCGTGTGCTCGAAGCTCTTCGATGGGAATCCCCAGATTGGATCGTGGTTCCCGGTGGAAATCTAGGCAATAGCTCTGCCTTTGGCAAAGCCTTCATCGAGCTCAAGCAGTTGGGCCTTATCAGCAAAATCCCTAGGCTTGCAGTTATCAATGCTGCGGGTGCCAATACCTTCAATCTTCTCACCAACACGAATAGCGTCTCTTGGAATAAGGGTGAACCGAATAAGCCGGTGATGAATCAATTCTATACCGACATGGACACAGAGAACCGCAGGGCATCCACCATTGCAAGTGCGATTGAAATCAACCGGCCTGTCAACTTGGTAAAAGGTTTGCGGGCAATTGAGTTTTGCAATGGCCTAGTAAGAGAAGCAAACGATCAAGAAATTATGGATGCCAAGGCAAAAGTAGGAGCAGGCGGCATGGGCTGCGAACCTGCATCTGCTGCAAGTGTTGCGGGCGCCAAAAAATTAAGAGCAGAAGGCATTATTGCACCTTCCGATAGAGTGGTCTGCATTCTTACCGCACATCAAATGAAAGATTCTACCGCAACGGTTGCGTATCATAGTTCTGATCAGAAAACCTTTGACGAAGTTCTTGGGGTTAGGGGCGTGCGCAGGGCAGGATTTGCGAACCGGGCAGTTCAGGTCCCCAACAGTCTTGATGATATCATCAAAGCCATTGAAGTTTACGCTTAAGCATAAGGAAGCAGTTCATGAAGATTGCAATCGGGATCAACGGTGCGGGCGGAAGAATGGGACAAAGGCTTGTTGCATTGGGCAAAGAAGACCCAGCGTTGAAAATTGCCTGCGCTCTCGAATACCATGGCCATCCTATGATGGGAAAAGATGCAGGCGAAATCGCAGGCATAGGCCATCTGGGCGTACCACTTCGTTCCCAAATCCCCATCGATCAAGTTGTTAGCGCCATCATCGATTTTTCCACCCCTGAAGGCACGATGAATGTATTGCCCATCTGCCTGCAAAGAAAAATCCCCTTGGTGATCGCAACCACCGGGCATACCGCTGCCGAAAAGAAAGCCCTCGAATCTGCAGCCCATGAAATTGCAATTCTATTCGCACCAAATATGAGCCTTGTGGTTAATGTTCTTTTCGAACTCGTCAAGGTTGCATCCACCTTGCTTGCGGATAAAGGATTCGATGTCGAGGTTATCGAAAGGCATCACCGATTCAAAAAAGATTCCCCAAGTGGAACTGCGCTGCAGTTTGCCAAGATCGTGCAGGAAGTTCAGGGTCAGACCGAATTATTGCACGGCCGCGAAGGCCTAGTAGGCGAACGAAAGCCTTCAGAAATAGGCATTCATGCCGTTCGTGTGGGCGATAATGTAGGCGAGCACACCGTAATATTCAGCACCCTAGGCGAAACCATGGAACTCGTGCACAAAGGCCATACCCGCGATAGTTATGCCCGCGGTGCACTTCTTGCAGCTAAATTTCTGGCGGACAAGCCTGCGGGCAGTTACTCTATGAATGATGTGCTTGGCATCGGCTAAGCTTAGTTTGTCATCATCTATTAGAGGCTGTCATGAGAATCACTGCGCTTCTTCTCGCTTTGGTTGTTTGCTTGGGCACCAACGCTCTGGCATGGGTGCAAGAATCTTCCGAAAATGTTTCTAAAATTCTTGAACCTATTCGCAAGGTTGGAAAAAGTGGCCTAGGTAATCTCGAAGCTCAAAAGGCTTGGAAGCAAATTGCCAACCTTTCACCCGATGCACTGCCCGAAGTTATTGAAAGCATGGATGCCAGCCAGCCTGTGCTTTCCAACTGGCTTCGTTCTGCAATCAATGCGATTGTTGAAAAAGCCAAACGCGACTCTAAGCCATTACCCCTCGAAAAAATCACCGCACTGGTAAAAGATACTTCAAAGCCCGCACTGGGCCGCAAGCTCGCATTTGAAATCCTGCAATCAGCAGAAAAAGATAAAGCTCAGGCTTTGATCCCATCTTTTATTACTGACCCCGCAGCAGAACTCAGGCGCGAAGCAATCGCCCTTCTCATCGAAGAAGGCTCCACTCAGAAGAAAGGTAAAAAAGATTCTGAAGCCAAGGCAACTTACCGCAAAGCTTTCATGAGCGCTTCCGATAAAGATCAAGTCGATACACTTGCCAAAGAGCTAAAAGGCCTAGGCGAGACGGTTGATCTTCCCGCACACTTCGGCTTTGTTCGCACTTGGTATCTGGTCGGCCCCTTTGACAACACCAAGAACAAAGGCTTCGACCTGCCCTACCCTCCTGAAAAAGATGTCAAGCTTGATGCTTCTTACGAAGGAAAGGAAGGCGCAATCAAATGGGTCGATTTCACCACTGAAGATTCCTATGGCGTCATCGATATTAACAAAGTGCTGGGTAAGAAGAAGGAAGCCACCGCCTATGCCTTCACGCGCATCAACAGCCCCGCTGAAGGCACGGTTTATGTTCGGGCAGGCTGCATCACATCACTCAAGATTTTTCATGATGGCAAACAAATCTTTGCACGCGATGAGTATCACCATGGCATGACCATGGATCAACACTCCGCACCCATCCATCTTAAAAAAGGTGTGAACGATATTCTTCTTAAGATCTGCCAAAATAATCAGACCGAGAGTTGGGCCCAAAAATGGGAGTTCCAACTAAGACTGACCGATTTCGCAGGCGTCAAGATTCCTTACACCATCGCCAAACAAGAAGGGAGCGCTAAGTAATGTACACCCTCAATTTAACTATCGTCCGAGTTTTTCTAGGTGCCTTTATCCTCACCGGTATTCTTCATGCTGCTGATTGGCCCCAGTTCCGTGGCCCAGGCGGCTCTGCCGTCTCCGAAGAACAAAACCTCCCTTTAAAATGGTCCGCAGCCGAAGGCCTCCTCTGGAAAACCCCACTCCAAGGGCGTGGCTTATCCAGCCCTGTTATCGCTGGTGGCAGACTTTTTCTTACCTCCAGTTCTAACTACAAAGAATCCCGACTTCATGTGATGGCTTTCGATCCCAATAAAGGCTCCAAGCTTTGGGAACGACAATTCAACGCTACAGGCAACACCAACTGCCATCCCAAAACCAACATGGCTGCCCCCACCCCAGCAACCGATGGCCAGCGCATCTTTGCTCTCTTTGCCTGCGCCGATGTTGCAGCACTCGATCGCGATGGAAATCTCCTCTGGTATCGTTCGCTCGCACTCGACTACCCAGATATCACCAACATGGTAGGCATGGCTTCCTCCCCCGTACTTTGGAAAGATGTGCTCGTCATCCCCATGGATAACGCTGGCGATTCCTTCGTACTAGGCATTGATGCCAACACAGGCAAAAACCTCTGGAAGTTCAACCGACCCAGAAACATCAACTGGAGCACCCCGCTTATTATGCCCAACGCCAATGGCACCGCAGAAGTCATTCTGCAAACCGATGGCTCCGTTCTTAGCGTCGATGCACTTACGGGCAAAGAAAACTGGTCACTCGCAAGCTCCGGCCCTTCCACAATTCCCTCCCCCACCTTGGGCGAAGGCCTGCTTCTTGCACCAGGAAAAGAAACCCTTGTCCTCTCCCCCTCCTCTGGCAAAAAGGTTCCTGTTCCACAATGGAAGTCCAACAAGTTGGTAGGTGGCTACGCTTCCCCACTGGTTCACAAAGGCAAAGTCTATGGCCTATCAAGCATCGGCCTCAATGTATTTGAAGCTAAGGATGGTAAGGAAGTTGCTCAGGTTCGCATGAAGGGCCCATTCTCGGGTTCACCCATCATTGCGGGCAATCATCTTTATCTAATCAACGAGGAAGGCTCTGCTTTTGTTGTGAGCCTAGGCGAAAAAACGGAGCTTATCGCAACCAACGAAATTAAAGATACAATCCAATG
>CAXNFS010000129.1:0-8404 GCA_964201235.1 Gemmataceae bacterium
GGTGCGTGAATTGCCATCGCTTTATGGACGACCTCGGCCTTCCCTTTGAAAACTTCGATCATTATGGAAGATTTCGTACCACAGAGACCGTGCTCGATCTTGAAGCTACTGCCAAAAATATTGATAAGAATGGTAAATCTCTCGGCCCAATCAATCATGAGGTTGAATTGAATTCCAAGGGTTTGATATCTTACAGTGGCGATGCAATTCTTAACGGCCCGGTTAACAATCCAAGGGAAATGATTCAAAGGCTTGCAAAATCTGATCGCGTCAGGCAGGTTTTTATCAGGCATTCCTTCCGATATTTTCTTGGCAGGAATGAAACACTCGCGGATGCCAAAACTCTTCAGCGGGCGGATAAAGCTTATGTGGATAGCCAGGGTAGTTTTAAAGCATTGGTTGTTTCGCTGCTGTCTTCCGATTCTTTTTTAACAAGATCCAACAATGACAAACAAATTGATTTTAAGGGAGATGGAAAATGAGCATTAAAAGTTCTCGCAGGGATGTTATTAAAGATATCACCCTTGGTGCGGGCGCAACTTTATTATCTCCCGTGCTTTTACAACTCGCTGCCCATGCAAGGGGCGATGCTTCTGCAATCCGCAAGAGAATCGTATTTGTAGTTCAAGGCAACGGCATGAATCCAAATCATCTTGTTCCTGTGGGTGTAAAAAGAAGGCCTGATGGGAAAGATGGTAAACCCAATAACGACAACTTAATTGAACTCGACCTTAAAGACTTGGAGCTTAATGCTGCTTTAAACCCGTTAGCCCCCTTCAAAGAAAGGTTAACTTTGATTCAGGGGTTATCTGGCCGTATTGCCTTAAGCGATCACTCTGCGAATCATGGTGCATTAGGTTGTTACCCCGCCAACAAAGGCCCGATGGCACAAACGATTGACCTTGCGCTTGGTGAAGCCCTTCCTGGCATCATGCCTCATCTTGGTTTGGGATTGATGAACAAACCGGATATGATGATGAATTACAATTTTTCTGCATCAGGGGCCGGTAAAGCTGTACCTATTCAGTGTTCCCCTGAGCTTGCTTATAAAGCCCTGTTTGGCAGCGTTACGGAGGGTTCTGGTAAAGATGCATTTGATCGAAAAACCAACCTGCTAGATTTCATGGCTGAAGATGTGAAGAAGTCTCGCAATGCACTTGCTACTGAAGAAAAGCACAAGTTAGATCAGTATTTAGAAGCGTTTGAATCGTTGCGAGACAGGCAGGCAAAAGTTGATTCGATTCGTGATTCTCTTAAAGCAAACGCTCCCAAGTTGGACCATCGATTTAAAAATCCCACTGAAACCAACAGGCTCGAGGCTCAATTCGAAATAGCTGCAGCCTCGTTGATTGTTGGGCTTACGAATGTAGTCACTTTGGTTTCAGGTGGTGGTGGGCAGCATTATATTTCGTATCCGGAACTTGGTATTCCCGTTGATGGGCATCATTACGGGCATGGTGGTGGTGTTGAGGGAAAAAATTACGAAGACTGTTTTAGAACGGTTCGACAGTATCACGCAAAATTAATCGCAGGCTTGGCTTCTAAGTTAAATGCTGTAAAAGAAGGCGATGGGACCATGCTCGATAACACGCTGATTGTTTATCTCAGCGATTCGGGCGATGCTCATCATCCAAACCTCTATGAATGGCCTGTGGTCATGCTAGGTAATCTTGGTGGTAAGCTCAAAAAAGGTGGGCGGTATTTGCAGTTACCTCAATATCAATCTGCTAAACATCGAACTATGGCGAATTTCTACCTCACTCTGCTTGAAGCAGTTGGGAAGCCACGCAAAAAATTTGGCATCATGGATCCGGGCTTGAAAGATATAGATCAAACCGGCATCGTTTCAGATCTTCTTGCATAACTGGGATTAGGGATTTTTAAACATCATCCCGCAGATAATTTACATTCACTTGGAACAATAGTATGAACCTTCCCCAAAACAATTCTCCGACCCGCAGGAAGTTTATTCAAGCTACCGCAGCGACAGCATCCGTAGTCGCTGGTTCGAATGCAGTTGCAGCCTCTGAAACTCCAGGATTAAGATTCAGCAAAAACATGAATGTTGATGTCTTGGTTTGTGGTGCGGGGTGTGCAGGATCAGCAGCAGCGTTGGCTGCATCTCGGGCAGGGGCAAAGGTGATGGTGATCGAAAAAGCCCCTTTCGCAGGCGGAATTATAACTTGCGTTGGTTTGCCTTATTTTGATGGCATTGCAAACATCCGCGATAATCGCATCGTAGTTCGCGGAATTGCACTTGAGCTTCTTTCAAAATCAGGTGTGTGTGCGCCCGATGCTAAAACAGTTTCCAAACACAACCCCACCATTCCCAACTCCTTCGAGTTCAAACTTCTTCTCGACAATCTTTTTCGGGAACAAAAGGGTTCTCTCTCTATTCTTTTTAATTCTTTTGTCTGTGGTGTAGATTCTCTGGGTGGAAGGATTAAGACAGTTCATGTTGCAAACAAGGATGGCTTGGTTGCCCTTCATCCCAAAGTTGTGATTGATTGCACAGGCGATGCTGATGTTGCTGCTTGGTCTGGGGCGCCTTACGAACAAAACACCGAGGTGCAGCCTTTGACTCTTCATTTCCGCATAGGCCATGTGAAAAAGAATATCGACATGACCAAGAATTGCAGGGAAGCACTTACAAAAGCAGTGGTTCGAGGTGATCTGCCTTTTTATTATGGCCCCGGCGTGATGTTTCTTTATGGCGATGATGAAGTATACATTCATGGTGTGCGTGTACCTGCGAACCCGACAGATGCAGCAGATTTAAGCCGTGCTGAAATGCAGGGTCGTGCCGATGCCCATGCGATGTTTCGTACTTGGAAAAAGGAAGTATCAGGATTTGAGAATTCTTATTTCATTGAGGCTTATCCATGGATAGGGGTGAGGGAATCGCGCAGGATTATTGGGCAGCATGTTCTTTCAGAAGAGAACTTGATGAAAAGCCAAAGGTTCGATGATGCGATAGCAACAGGCTGTTGGTATCTTGATTTGCATCCGAACAAAACAACTGTGGGCAGCGCCAATAATTTTGATCCCAAGAAGGTGCAACCCGAACCCTACGATATTCCCTACCGAGCATTACTGCCTCAGAAGGTGGAAAACCTTTTGGTTGCTGGAAGGTGCCATTCTGCAACTCGTGGCGCTCACGCCTCAACCCGGGTAACGGTAACAGCGATGGCAATGGGAGAAGCTGCTGGTCAAGCCGCAGCGATGTCGATTGCAAACAATCAAAGTGTGCAAGAAATCAGCGGGGTAAAAGTTCGCGATGCACTTAAGAAAATTAATGCTGGCCCTTTTACTGATGCTTGATTTCTTTTTGTTCGATCAAGTGTTACTTGCTTTTCAATTGTTCCTTGGCAATTGCCAAGGTTGAGAGCATGAAGCGACCGATATCATCACGCCTTTCGCTGTATTTGGCAGCTTCTTCAGTCTTGCCATCAAACGCTTTGGGATCTGCAAATGGAAGTGAGATGCGTTTTGTAGCGCCCATGATGACTACAGGGCAGGCGCTATCTGCTTCATCACAAACCATCAGGGCTATGAAATCTTTTTGCGGGTTTTTCGGGTCGCTGTAATGCTTGGAAAACTCAATGCAATTCCAGCCCTGATCTTTTAACCAAGAAACTTGATAAAAGGGGTTGTCCTGCTCTTTGGGGCCTGGTTTTGCTTTCTTGCCAGTGGGTTCAATTTTAAAACCTATTTCTTTGAGTGCTCGAATCGATCGGCTATTAAAGGCACTTGGTGTCGTTCCACCCGAATAAAATCGCAGGTCCGAAAATCCATGATACGCTGCAGAGGCATTGCCCATGGCTGCGCCCATTATGCTTCGTCTGGAATTGCCGGTGCATACAAGAATGATGGAAAGCTCTTTCCCTGGTTGGTATTGCTCAACAATTACTTTTGCTAATTCTTTCTGCGCTTTCTCATGAATGCTGGCGATGGATTTCCCATCCGTTGAAATACTCTTAAGGTGATTCGTAATTGCAGGGAATGTTTTACCTTGAAGCTCGGGTTGTTCTTTTTGGCCCGGTAGCAATAATCCTGCAAGCAATAACATGAACATTTCAATGTCTCCCTTATTTTTCTTGATTATGATTCTATCATCTATTAACCATTTTCTTTCACAAGAAATACATTTGGTCTTCCTAAAAGTTTCATGCTTTTCAGTGCTGCTTTTTTAGGGTAAAAGAAGGTTGTATTTAGTTATTACTCTTCATTTGAAAGTTTAACCATGAACTTATTGCCCTTTGTAAGATGCATTGCAAACCTGTTGCTTGTTTCAACTTTGCTAGTTTCGATTTCTCAGGCTGCAGAACCAGCGGCTGTTCGCATGGAATCGGTTGGCGTTGCCATGCGCGATGGCATTGTGCTTGCAACGGATATTTATCTGGTGGGCCAGGCCAAGGCACCCGTGGTGGTGATGCGAACCCCTTATAATAAAAGCCGGGTTACGCCCATTGCAGAACGCTTTGCTCGCGAAGGATATATCGTGGTAGTGCAGGATTGCAGGGGTACCTTCAAATCTAAAGGCGATTTGATCCCTTACAACAACGAAGGCCAGGATGGGTTCGATGCCATCGAATGGGTTTATAGGCAATCATGGTGCAATGGCCGAATAGGCATGTGGGGAAGTTCTTATGTTGGTGCAACGCAATGGCAAGCTGCTGCAGAAAAGCCTCCGGGTTTGGTTACCATCAGCCCCACAGCAACATGGAGTAGTTTCTATCGCAATCTTTATTTGGGTGGAGCAGTAAGGCTTTCGCTGATCGCAAAATGGGCTGGTGGTAATTCTACCAAGCCTGAAAATGCCAAGGTTACCGATCAATGGGATGCTGCCCTCATGCATCTTCCTTTAAGTGAGATGGATACGAAAATTGGTTGGCCCATTCCTTGGCTGACTGGGATGCTAACCCATAATAAGCCTGATGGTTTCTGGAACCGTTTGAACCTTACCAACCAAATCACAGATCTTGATCTTTCGGTTTTGCATGTGGTTGGCTATTACGATTTCTTTTCGAGGGAATCCGTGGATAACTTTATGATCATGCAAAAGAAGGCTTCAAAAACGATAACTCGCAAGCAGCAGCAATTGATTCTTGGGCCTTGGGATCATGGCACCATCGGGAAAAGCAAAGTGGGTGATATCGATTTCGGCCCCAATGCAATCTGGGATCCGGTAGAAGCTAATGTCGATTGGTTTAATCGTTTCTTAAAGCAAGATGCCAAGGCCTTGGCAAAGCCTTTTATTCCTGTGCGTTATTTTTCGGTGGGCGATAATACCTGGAACGATGCGGGCACCTGGCCCCCCGAAGGATTTGAAAACACCGCCTTTTATTTGCATTCTAATGGTAACGCGAATGGTGTGAAGGGTGATGGAGTTTTGGATTTAACAGCCCCCGCAAAAGATGAAACAGCGGATAGTTTTAAAGCCGATCCTGCTAAACCTGTGCCCGCATTACCTATCACGGATAAAAGGCCATTACATCTTGCCCATTGGGCCCCGGTTGATCAAAGGCCAATTGAAGAACGAAAAGATGTTTTGGTTTATACTACCAAGCCACTTGATAAACCTTTGCGATTTGCGGGAAATCCCAAGGCAGAGCTGTTTGTTTCGACCGATACCAAAGATGCAGATTGGGTGGTCAAGCTAACAGATGTAGCCCCGGATGGTTTTTCTTACAACCTTGTGGTTGGAATACTTCGTGGCAGTTTTCGCGATTCAATGTTGATGCCCAAGGAAATGAAACCAGGCGAGGTGTATAAAATCACGGTAGATCTTGGGCCTATTGCTGCGGAACTTCCTAAAGGGCATAGCTTGCGTGTTCAAGTTTGCGGCTCTTATTTCCCGTTGTTTGATCGTAATACCAATACCGCTGAAGGACCGTTTTCAAAAACTACGGTGATTGCAACCGAGAAAGTTTATCATCAGCAAGACATGGCTTCCCGCATTATTCTTCCCTGCAAGAAATAATCTTTACCATGAAAAAGAAAACTCTTTATGAAACTCTATGCCGCGCTTTTTCTCTTGCTCTTTGTTGCTCAAATTTCGCCAGCACAAGGGTTAGAGAAACTTTCCTACAATCACCCGGGATTAGTTGTTGATCTGGGTGTTGGCCTTTGGGCCTGGCCTATTCCGTATGATGTCGATGGCGATGGCGATTATGATCTCATCGTCTCTTGCCCAGATAAACCCTCTAATGGTGTTTGGTTCTTCGAAAATATCTCGGGCAGTACCAGCAAAAACAAGCTCCCATTATTTAAGCCCGCCCGTAAACTTAGCCCCACCGTGCACTATGTCATGCCCAGTTATATTGATGGTATATTGATGGTTTTATCGCCAGGCTATGAATATAAAAACTTCCCCTCCTTCGGCCTTGCTGAACGCATTACGCTCCCCATCCCTGCAAAATTCCATGAATACGAAGGCAAACAATCGAAAGGACCAAAAGTCCGCCATAACCAATGGCGTTATGTTGACTTCGATGGCGATGGCAAACTCGATATTGTTTCAGGAATTGAAGATTGGTCCTTCTATGGCTGGGATGATGCATTCAACAACAAGGGCGAATGGACCAATGGGCCATTGCATGGTTTTGTTTATCTGTACCGCAATAAAGGCACAAATGATTCTCCTTCGTATGAAAAACCCATAAAGATTAATGCGGGCAATAAACCCATTGATGTCTTTGGTTGCCCTTCCCCTAATTTTCATGACTTTGATGGTGATGGCGATCTTGATCTCATCTGTGGCGAATTCCTCGATGGCTTCACCTACTTTGAAAACATCGGTACTCGCACTAAACCTGTTTACGCTGCAGGTAAAAGAATTCTCACTCCAACCGGAAAACCTTTGGTCATGGATTTGCAAATGATTGTACCCATTGCTTTCGATTGGGATAACGATGGCGATTTAGACCTCATCGTTGGTGATGAAGATGGCAGAGTCGCTTTTATCGAAAATGTTTCTGATAAAAACAATGCCTCAGTGAAAGGCAGCGTTCCCATTTTTTTAGAACCCAGATACTTTCAGCAGCAAGCAGATACTTTGAAATCAGGCGCTCTCGCTACTCCAGTTGGTTTCGACTGGGATGGTGATGGCGATATCGATATTCTTTCTGGCAACACTGCTGGCTACATCGAATTTTTTGAAAACCTCTCTGGCCCAAAGGTTGCGTCTCCCAAATGGGCTGCCCCAGTAAAGTTAAAAGCGGATGACAAAGTATTCAGAGTGATGGCTGGCGCCAACGGTAGTATTCAAGGCCCCGCAGAAGCAAAATGGGGCTATACCACTCTTAGCATTGCTGATTGGGATGGCGATGGCTTACCAGACATCATTTATAATTCCATCTTGGGGAAAGTGGAATGGCTTAAAAACATCGGCACCAGAACTTCCCCTAGGCTAACTAAGCCTCAGCCCATCGAGGTTGATTGGCCGGGCCCCGCACCAAAACCTGCCTGGAATTGGTGGAATCCCACTGAAAAACAATTAGTGACTCAATGGCGCACTACGCCGGTTGTTTTTGATATGAACCAAGATGGTCTGCCTGATTTGTGCATGCTTGATACTGAGGGCTATTTTGTTTTTTTTGAACGATCCATCAAAAATGGTAAACGAATTCTATTGCCCCCAACGCGTGTTTTTTGTGATCCTCAAGGCAAACCCCTGCGATTCAATGATCGAATTGCTGGCGCCAGTGGTAGAAGAAAAATCACTTTTTGTGATTGGAATGGGGATGGTCAAACCGATTTACTTTTAAACTCTTCCAATGCTGATCTTTATCTTGGCATTGGTAAAAAAGAAGGCAAATGGCTCTTTGAAAAAAAGGGAACTCTTGCCAAACAAAATATCGAGGGCCATGATGTCAGCCCTACCACGGTTGATTTTGATGGGGATGGCGTTGCGGATTTTCTTGGTGGGGCGGAAGATGGCCGTTTTTACTGGATGAAAAATCCCAGATCTAAGTAAACCACTCATCCCAACATTAATCCGCTTATTTTTTTGATAAATAGATGATGAATGATCGGTGTATTTTTGATTAAGACCGCATTTGTAGCCTTTAAAAACCCTTAAAAAACGCTTTAAAACAAGCATTTTTTGTCTTAACGGGTTCTTCACTTATCGCACTTCATATCTTTGTTTGAATGTTTTCCTTCATCCTTGTTTAATACCTCAGGTGTTGAAATTGTTTACAAAGCGTTTTTTGTCTGGGGGATATTGTCTTATGTTGAAGCGTCTTAGTTACATTAAGAAGGGGAAGAAAGCCTTTACCCTTATCGAACTTTTGGTCGTTATTGCGATCATTGCAATCCTTATCGGCCTTCTTCTGCCAGCAGTGCAGAAGGTGCGCGATGCAGCAGCCCGAATGACTTGTTCTAATAATATGAAGCAAAT
>CAXNFS010000130.1:0-8399 GCA_964201235.1 Gemmataceae bacterium
CTGCGATTGCCATCACAGTTACTCCTAAAATCCCTGCGAGGGATAACAAAAATCTCCTCATTTACTTCTCCTGATTTTGTTGAACAAAAGGTAGGACCACAGCAAATGATCTTCTTACAAAAAAGCAGTCTTGGCAAGATGGTAATGCCAAAAATTTAAAATGTAGGTCATAAAAAAAGCTGCCATGCCTTAGGAGCATGACAGCTTAAATATAAATCAAACAGAACCAGGGTTATTTGCCACCACTAACTGCTTTTAAAGCATCGTCCACTTCTTTGATAAGAGGAGCAATGGTTTTGGTAAGATCATCCATTTGATTGGTACCTTGAAGGATGAGCTTAGGGTTGGCTCGCTTGCGCATTTCAGCAAACGCAACTGGGATCTCGGCGGCAATCTTCTTCTCAATGATTTCTGCGGTGATCTTCTCGCGTACCGATTCCAAATTAATAGTGGTATCAGCAGGAATGCGCTTGTCGCATTTCACAATGATCAACCCTTCAGGGGTGCCAATCACAGGGCTGACTTCATTAGGTTGAAGAGCGAAAGCTGCTTTTTCAAGCTCATCATTGCCCGTGGTGTTTCTTGCAATAGGCCTGATTTTCCCGGCAGTTGCAGCAAGGGAAGAACTTTTCTGATTCTTCGCTGCCTTGTGGAATTCTTCTTCGGAATCTCTTAATCTTGGGTAATCAGAAAGGACTGCTCGTTCAAAACCTTTTTCATACATCACAATTCTGCATTCAACTTTTTCACCATAGTACGCATCAAATGCTTTCTTAACATCTTCATCGGTTACCTTGACTCTGGAACGAACCAACTTGCTCAACATCAATTTTGGACGAATCACATCTTCTTTCCATTCATAAAGGTTCTTGCGATAATTTTTAAGCACCTTGTCTACAAATGTCTTGCGATCAACATTCAGGCCCTTCAAATCTTCTGAAAGGGAGTTTTCAACTTCCGCTGCGGTGACTTCGATACCAACCTTTCGGCATTCGTTATCGATAATCTTTTTATTGCAAAGCAAGTCGAGCCTTTCGGTGCCGTAACGGGCGATCAAATATTCGCCCAACTCTTCACGGGTAATCGGCGTATTATCGTAAACATAAGCAACAACTCTGCTCGAATAATCAGAGTTGGTGGAAGGTATGTTTGAAGTTTGAAGTGATTTAGGCAAGGATGCGGGGGAGGTTGTTTGCTTTGCCTCAGTTTTTATCTGGGGTGTTTCCGCAGCAACTTTTGGCTGGGGGACTTTTCGTAATACAAGCATTGCGGTTAGGGCAACACCAAGGGTTAACACACCTAAGCCGATGCGTTTTTGCCATTCAGTTTTCGATGAAAAATTTGATTCACTATTCATGGGTCTTGCCTCCGTGCAATGGTCTAAATTTGGGAGCGTCCATTCCCCCGAATATGTATTTATAACTTTTATTTGGCCAGAGAAGCAATACCGACTAGGAAAGAGAACTTGAAATGTAAAAAGCAAACACTTGCATTCTGATTTTATGTAATTATCATGCTTACCAAGGTTAGTTTTTCAAGGTAAACTACCAAGGCATCGTATTCTCCCATTTTAATTTGAGGTGTTTAGCATGGCTGTGACAGGAAAAAAGGCAGTAAAAAAGGTTACGACTCCAAAAATCAAGCAAACCAAGCTTTTGATCAACAACAAATGGGTTGATCCGGTTGAAGGCGGAAACTTTAAAACCTACAACCCAGCAACAGGCGAAGTAATCGCAAAAGTTGCCGAGGCTTCCGCAAAGGATGTTGATCTTGCAGTAAAAGCAGCGCGTAAGGCGCTTGAATCTGGCCCTTGGGCAAGGATGGATGCAGCAGATCGTGGCAAACTCATGTTCAAGCTTGCAGATCTCATCGAAAAAAATGCCGAAGAACTCGCTGTTCTCGAATCTTACAACTGTGGCAAAACTATTACGGATGCCCGAGGCGATTTGGTAGGCACCATCAACACCCTGCGTTATTACGCCGGCTGGGCCGACAAGATCGAAGGTCGTACTGTTCCCGTTCGTGGAAAATTCCTCTCCTATACCCTGCGTCAACCGGTTGGCGTCATCGGCCAGATCATCCCTTGGAACTTCCCTTTGCTTATGCTTGCTTGGAAGTGGGGACCAGCACTTGCATGTGGTAATACCATCGTGCTAAAGCCCGCAGAGCAAACACCGCTAACTGCGCTTCGTGTTGCAGAACTTGCAATTGAAGCTGGCTTTCCTGCTGGGGTTATCAACATTGTGAATGGCTTTGGTGAAACCGCAGGTAATGCACTTGTGATTCACCCAGGCGTTGACAAGATTGCTTTCACCGGCCATGTTGAAACCGCAAAGATCATTCAGAAAAAAGCTGCTGATACTTTAAAGCGAACCACCTTCGAACTTGGCGGCAAAAGCCCTAATGTCGTGTTTGCTGACTGTGATATTGACCAAGCAGTGGAAGGTGCATTCCACGCAATCTACTTCCATTGTGGCCAGTGCTGCACCGCAGGAAGCAGGCTCTTTGTTGAACAAAAGATTCAAAAAGAATTTGTTGAACTGCTCGCAGCAAAAGCAAAACAACGAAAAATGGGAGACCCATTGGATGAATCCACCCAACAAGGCCCGCAGGTTTCTCAAGAACAACTTGATAAAATCCTGCATTATGTCGCTCTTGGCCAACGCGAAGGCGCAAAGTTGGTCACAGGCGGGCAACGCAAGGGTGCCAAGGGTTACTTCATCGAACCAACCATCTTTGATGGCGTGCGAGACGAAATGGCCATTGCCCGGGATGAAATCTTTGGCCCAGTCGTCAGCGTTCTGCCATTCAAGGACTTTGATGAAGTGGTTGCTCGTGCTAACGATACTTTCTACGGCCTTGCCGCAGGTGTTTGGACCAAGAACCTTGATAAGGCACACAATTACGCTGCTGCAGTCAAGGCCGGCACCGTCTGGGTTAATTGCTACCACATCGTAGACACCACGACTCCGTTTGGCGGATTCAAGATGTCTGGCCAGGGCCGTGAAAACGGTGAAGAAGCGCTCAATCACTACACCGAAACCAAAACGGTGACAGTAAATCTTGCCTAGTGTTTTTAAGAATGCAAAAGGGTCGGGGGGTGTTTAAACACCTCCGGCCCTTTTTTTATTGATTCCAAGTAAAGTTCGAACGACTTAGATTTTTTTATAAATCGAAATCGGTTGATCCTTCCCTTTCACCATCGTGGGAGGCATGCTTTCGAATTGGTCTTTTAGATTTGCATCCAGATTATCGTAGACGCTTTGCGAAATCAGTAGGCTGGTACCAAACTCTTTATTCAGGCTTTCAATTCTTGATGCGGTATTCACGATATCGCCAATCACGGTGTATTCTTTGCGAGTATTAGTACCCATTACCCCTGCAACCATGGGGCCGTAATTAATACCGATACCCAGACTTACATTTTCACCTAATCTAGAGACATTGAACAACTGTAACTTTTCAAAAATTCCAATAGCACAGATCACTGCTGAATTGCATGAGTTGGGAAGGCTAAGGGGCGCGCCAAAAACAGCCATAAAGCCATCCCCCAGAAATTTATTGACCATGCCTCCAGCTTTTTCAACCTCTGCAACCGTGAAGTTAAACACCTGATTTAAGAAGGTCACCGCATCTTCCGGAGTCATGGTGGAAGATCGATGAGTGAAATTTCGGATATCTAAGAAAAGGACCGAAGCATTGACATTATCCCCCCCTATTTTTAAATCTTTGGATACGATCTGATCCGCTACATCTTTCGATACGAACCTGCCAAAGATATCGTGCAGCCTGCTTTTTTCAGAAGCAACAGCAAGTGCTGATTCAATCATTTTCCGGAGTAACAAAGCAATGGTACCCATGATGAAGCCGGAAAGTAAAATTTCTGTGAGGCCCCAGGATTCGTTCAGCAATTGTTTGTCCACTTCGGTAAAAAATGAAATTATGAAGAGTAATAAAAGTCTTCCTAGAATCGCAATTAACGAAGCATAAAAACAAAGCCAAAAACGCAGGTAAAGAATACTTAGCAGCATGAAGGGTATATGCTCGATCAAGTACACATTGTTATAGGCTTCTCCTAATTGTAGGTGCAGGGATTGGATTAAAATGCAGATGAATGGGATGGTGGCTTCAACTGTAATAGTTAAAACCTTATAAAATTTGGGTTCGATTTCCTTGCGGGCCTGATACATTAAGCGTTTTCTTTGATACCAAATTTCGTATCCAAAAAAGACCCCGATGCTCGTTGTAAGTTCCAGCAGATAAGTTGTGATATTGGTATTCGTGTTTTCAGTCTTCCTCATTTCCAGGAAGAAAAAAATCGTATCCAGAAAGAGGAAAACGACGGCTATTAATTGCACCAATCGAAAACGCATTTGAATGACTAAATCTTTACCCTGCCAGGTTGTTGCCAAAGATGAATTTGGACTCTGCCCAGAATACTTGAGAAGCAGTTTGGTAAAATTTGAATTCGCTGCCATTTTCTCAATGACTTTTGACAAATTTGCTTGGGGATTATTATTGTTATCCATGTTTTATCCGTTATTTTTACTGATAAGTTAGGCGGTAGTCATAGAGGAACAAAATGAAATTACTCGACTCCCTAAATACCCCAGTGACCCGTGAAAGATACTCATTAGTTGGTATCTCTCTTATGCTGCTTAAGTATGCCATCGATGTTTTCGTCGCTTGGGTATTCTTTGACAAATTCTGGTCCCCAAGAAAGTATATCATATGGCCCGATGGCGATACAGTCACCCTTTTGTACCTAGGCAGAGATGAATATATTTTCGGCCTAACCATGCTGGCCCTATCCATTCCATTTATCATCATAGGCACCGTGATGACTTTCCGCAGGCTGCTGAGTGCGGATCTTCCCCGAGCATTGGTTGTATTATTTTTTATACCGGTCTTGAATCTTTTTTTGATTGGGTTGCTTTGCCTTTTGCCCGCCAAGGTGGTTTCGCCATTAGAGCAAGTGACTATCCTGGAAACTCCCACTCCTAAATTAGTCCCTCCTACTTGGGGAGTAATTTTCAGATCAACTGTGGTTTCTTGCATGATCACCGTTCCGCTTGCATTTTTTGGGGCCAATATCCTGCAAAATTATGGGTTTGGCCTATTCATCGGATTACCCTTTGCTCATGGATTTTTCTCCGTTCTTTCTTTTGGTTGGCATAACCCACAACCTTTTAAAAGCTGTATGATGGTTGGATTTTATTCAAGTTTTCTGGCGTTTCTGCTGCTCTTCTTTTTAGCAATTGAAGGTGCAATTTGCCTGATCATGTTTATTCCCATGGGCTTGGTGCTTTCCCTTCTTGGATGTGTACTAGGGTATTTGGTACAACGCAGGCCATCTTCCCAAACAGCATTCCCACTACTGCTATTGCTTCAAGTCCCAGGCTTGCCCCTGTTGATGGGAATGGAACAAATTCTGCAAGATGCTTCCCCTGTTCGCGAAGTGATAAGCGTGATTGAAATTAATGCTCCACCCGAAAAAGTATGGAGCCAAGTGATTGCGTTCCCCCCAATTCCAGAGGCCAACAGACATTGGATGTTTCTTACCGGAATTGCGTATCCGATTAGGGCCGAGATCGAAGGCAAGGGTGTGGGCGCAGTCAGGAACTGCATTTTTTCGACTGGTCCTTTTGTCGAACCCATCACCCGATGGGATGAACCCAATAGGCTTTCTTTTGATGTCGCCAGCCAGCCATGCCCCATGAAAGAATGGAGCCTCTATAATATTCACCCGCCACATCTCGATCATCATTTGATAAGTAAAAAAGGCGAATTCAGACTGATCCGCTTGGAGGGTAATCGCACCCGTTTAGAGGGCAGCACTTGGTATTCCAATAACATGTGGCCCAATGGCTACTGGGGGATTTGGTCAGATGCGATTCTCCACGGAATTCATCTGCGGGTGCTGGATCACATCCGCATAGAATCAGAAAAGTTACAATAAAGACCTTAGTAATTTAGTCTAGATTAAGAATTTAATTTCTTAACAAGCACAAGGGAGTTTCTGCCACTCTTATCGTACTTCTCTTTACGAGACAAAGGCAACATATCAGGGGAACCGGGAAGGAACCCACCTTTTTGCTGAAAAAAGTTGATCGCCTGGGTGGATAGGCAGAACAATTCCTGCATGCCTGCTGCTTTTGCAAGCGATTCCCCATACTGCATGAGTTTTGTTCCAACCCCTTGGTTTTCATGGCGTGGGTCGACACATAAGCAAGCCAACTCGGCTTTCTTCTCTGCATGGAAAAAGTGTAGCGCAGCGCAACCCGTTGGGTTTTTATCCACCTCAAACACAAAGAATTCATCCACCTGTTTTTCTATTTCCGCACGAGTCCTGCTGATCAACTCATCGTTGGCAATAGAGTTGCGTATCAACGAATGAATCGCACGGGTATCTTTCTTTTGCGCTTTTCGAATCGCAACATATTCGTTGGCATGAATCAGCGTCCCTATTCCCTCGTTGGAAAATACCTCTGCAAGCAATCCTTCCTCCACCTGCCCATCGATCAGATGAACCCGGGGCACGCCCCCTCGAATTGCTTTAATCGCCTGCTCAATTTTTGAAACCATTGGACCGGTAATATCATCGCGTTGCTTTTTGAGTATCTGTTCCGCATCATCTACCGAAATCTGTCTGACAAAGGATTCTTTATTGTCGTTCTTTTTATCCTTCTGGATAACCAGCCCGGATTGGGTTGTCAGATAAATTAGTTTCACCGCCTGCAGCGCCCTTGCAACCTCGGATGCAACTGTATCGGAATTTAAACGAAAACTGTGCCCTTCCCCATCGCACCCAATTGGTGGGATTACTGGAACAATATCCTGCTTCAATAATGAATTTAACAGCACCGTATCGATTCTTTCGACCCGGCCTGTATGTTGTTGATCTATCCCTTGAAGTATCCCTGCGGGATGGGCAACGATGGAATTACTTACCGAGGCCTTAAGATCGGAGGTGGACAAACCTTCCAGAAGTTCGTGGGAAACCCTGCTTGCAGCCAAAAGGCTTAAATCCAAAGTATCTGCATCGGTAATCCCAGTACCATCTAGATTTGATGGTTTTTTACCCATGACTTCTGCAAGCTTTAATATCTGGTGTGCAGCCCCATGCACCAGCACTACCCCGATGTTCAAACTGCGTAAAAGGGCGATATCTAAAAGAATATTGCGGAAGTTTTCGCTTTCCACAACGATGCCGTCCAGCGCAATTACGAAGGTTCTATCCCGAAACCGGGGTACATAACGCAAAATATCTCGCAGCTTCGTAAGTTGATGGATCATTTAAAATTCCCGTTAAACATTATCCTTAGTTGCACCCGCCTAGATTCCTTCCTAGAATACTATTTACAAATGTAACCAAGTGGGCTTTGAAGGCAAAGCCCTGTTTATTCCAAGGAGAAGGAATGCCGGAAAAAGTTGTCATCATCGGTTCGGGGCCTGCTGGTTGGACTGCTGCTATTTACGCAGCCCGTGCCAACCTTCAACCTATTGTTTTTGAAGGCGCAATCACCGAAGAAAACCGAATTAAAGGTACTCTTCCGCTGGGCCAACTCGCACTTACCACCGAAGTTGAGAACTTCCCTGGGTTTCCTTCAGCAAGCTTGCATAATTTTTTAGAAACCGCTCTACCTGAAGATCGCAGGCCTTACTGGGTATTAGATAAGAAAAGCCAACCAGGTCACGGCATCACCGGCCCAGAACTTATGGATCTTATGCGCCAGCAGGCCCTTAATTTCGGTACCCGAATCATTACTGATGATATAACCCATGTTGATTTTTCCAAAAAACCCTTCCGTATCACTTCCTTGGAAGGAAACACGGTTGAAGCTATGTCTGTGATTATTTCCACAGGTGCCCGAGCCAACTACCTTGGCCTTCCCTCGGAAGATAACTTTAAAAACCGTGGCGTTTCCGCCTGTGCGGTATGTGATGGCGCCCTGCCCCGATTCCGCAATAAACCCATAGTTGTTGTGGGCGGGGGCGATTCGGCCCTCGAAGAGGCTTCCTACCTCAGCAAATTTGCAAGTGTTGTTTATCTGGTCCATCGCCGAGATAAACTCCGAGCTAGCAAAATCATGCAAGATAGGGCCCTAGGCAACCCTAAAATCAAGCCCTGCTGGAATAGTGCTGTCGAAGAAGTCTTGGGCAATGATAAAGATGGCGTTACCGCAATTAAACTTAAAAATCTAGTTACTGGGAAATTCGAAGAACTGGAAGCCAGCGGCATGTTCCTCGGCATCGGCCATACCCCCAACACCGATTTCCTTAAAGGGCAGTTGGAATTAGATGATAAAGGTTATATTGTTTGGCAAAAACCCGCACGAACTAATACTAGTGTGGACGGCGTTTTTGCCTCGGGCGATGTGGCAGATAGCTACTATCGG
>CAXNFS010000131.1:0-8391 GCA_964201235.1 Gemmataceae bacterium
GATTTGCATACCAAGAGGCCTATCGTAGCGTTTTCTTCAGGAAGTTTTATATTGCGGTCAAACCAATTAACATACATCTGCATTTGGCCAAGATCTTGATGGGTGAGTTTATCAATTTTCAAATCGATAATTACATAGCACCGCAAAAGTCGATTGTAAAATACGAGATCCAGAAAATAGTGATCATCATCAAAAGTAAAGCGTTTTTGCCTGGCTTCGAAAAGAAATCCTTTGCCAAGTTCGAGTAGGAATTTTTCCAGATGATTTATAAGCGAGGATTCTAGATCTGACTCGGAATAGTTTGCTTTATCAGGGAGCCCTAGAAATTCGAGGACTAAAGGCTCCTTGAAAATATCCTCAGGGGTTTTGATGATTTGCCCTTTTTCAGCCAGACGCTTGACCCCTGCTGGATTACGGCTTAAAGCCAGGCGTTCGTATAAGCATGAAGCTTTTTGACGCTTAAGTTCGGGGACAGACCAGCTTTCATTGGTAGATTCGATCTCGTAGAACTTGCGCTCTGCAGTTTCTTTCATGGTGAGAAGCAGTATGTAATGGGACCAACTTAGGGTGAAAGGCAATTTCCGAGAAGGCTTCTCGGAAATTGAGAGACTTGGTCTTTATAGGTCAAAAAAAACTTTCTCATGTTGGAAAGATTGTCTTCTGAAAATCCCCGCCCAAACTCTTTTGTAAGTTTTTGAGACAGCTCTTTTAATAAAGCTGTTCCATATGCAGCCCGCTTTTCCCCCTGCTGTTCATGTTCGACAAGCCGTTGGCCTATCTCAAAATTGGTGTGAACTTGAAAAGAGTTGATGGAATTGGCAATCGCATGACGGGTCGAGTTGATCAACCGTCTGACTTCAGCGATAAGAGGATTAATACCCTTGGTCCTGGGCTTTATTATAACGGGCTTTTTGGTTGAAACAGATTTCTTTTTCATCGGGCATGCGCTTTCATCATCTCACCTGTTATTTCTTGGAGGGTTTGTTAAACGCACTATTATAAATATGTTTATTATTTGTGCTTGATAGGCATATTAAAAATTGGTCTTTAAAAGACATTAAACATCCTCTGGGCAAAGGATCATCCTAAACAGACATTAACAAATGTTGTAATGGAGTAAAGCGATAAATTAAATCTTTTAAAATTCTAATTCCCATGCTGCTGCTATGCCGCACTCGCACGGTTATTGAAGTAGAGCCTCCCGTCTTACTTCACGAGCCATTTACCTGCTTCGAGTTCCTGCTTGGAAGCATCGCCTGCAAAGAGATTAAACTTGGTTGCTGCTCCTGCTTTTGTGTAAATATCTGAAACAAAAGCGGGAGTTTTGGTTTCTCCTGCAAGCCAGATTGCATGTGGGGCGTTAAGCGCCATCATGCCTGGAAGATCCAGATACTTGGAACCACCTGGAAGGAAACTTGGGTTGCGGTAATCCAGAAGGTTCGAGAAGCGGAAGCCCTTGGTATCAACTGCAGCACGGTCGATGGCATCGCCTGCGAGAGCTCGGGCAGCAATAACGACGGGGCCTATTTCCCCAAAGCCTGCCACACCTATCAAGGTGGGTTGAGGATGGGAACCAATCTTTGCGGTTTTAATAAAACGGGTTAGGGTAAGCACATCGTGGGTGCGTTGTGCAAAAAGGGTGTGGTTATAACCGTAAGTGAAACCAGCAAACTCGCGCGGGTTGGCAACAAGTCTAGTTTGTTTCACGGGTTTGCCATCCTTTAAGAATGCACCTTGGAATAGAAGGTCTGCACCCATGACGGTAGCCCCTGCATTCAAAAGTTCTTGAACGCCCGCTTTAACCGAGCCATCTGCATTGTAAAGGGAAGACTTGCCCGCATCGTCAAGCCAAACAACCGCCTGGCCTTTCCATTCCTTGGGGTAAAGCCAAGTAACGGGGAGTTCCTCTGCATAAGTTTTGTTGCGAATGATGCCTGTCATCTCAACATACTTGCCTTTGTCTTTTTTATCGTTGAGAATCCAATCAGAATCACCTGCTTGCGCATAGGATCTGCCAATGATGATTTCAACCGCTTTGCCAATACCATTACGAAGTGCTGCAGCAGATGTGGCGCTGGGTTGCAATAACTTATCAGAATCATCCTTAAAGTATTTTAAAAGGTAGCGTTCAAAATCAGGGCCATTAGTTTTTGGTTCGGGGTGCTGGGCATCCCATACGGTGAGTTGCGCAGGGGTAAGAGGATCAAAATCATTTTCAATCACAGGCGATTTGTGGCCTAGTTTAAAGTGATGATTTAAGAAAGTGAAAAAAGCAGAACGACTTAATGAGTTGTAATTGTGTGGATGATGCTCGCCCCGATGCAGCATTACATTCTCTGGTTTTCCAAGGGTTGAGTAAAGTTTCTTAAGATCTGGGAACCCCTTGGTTGCCATTTCTTTGGTCCAATCGTTTGCGGTGGTCATGCCCTGTGGTTTGGGCGCGAAGAGGGCAGCGAATTCAACATTGCCTGTGTTCACTCTAAGCATTGAGGAATTTTCGCAGGTGCAACCGCCTTGCATCGAGGTGCTGACCATGACTGCGGGGAATGAAAGTTTTAGGCGTGGATCGATTGCAGCAAGCAGCATGGTCTGGGTGCCCCCGCCACTTGCGCCTGTCATTGCGGTGCGTTCTGAATCCACTTCAGGAATACTGAGTAAGAAATCCATGGAGCGAATAGCGTTCCAAGTTTGTAGGCCCATAATGCTCTGAAGATTCGATTCGGCTTGTGGGCTATAGAGGCCCCAGTTTTCAGTTTTGTTCATTTCGGGTCGTTGTTTGCCGAAGGTGTGAACAACTTCGCGTGAGAACTGGTGGGAATCAGAATCGCTGAGCATATCCCATTGCCAAACAACGCAGCCCATGCGTGCGAGTTGGATGCACATGGCTTGAAATCTGCTGACACCACCTTTTTCGAATCGTTCTTCGCCGGTTGCGATTTCGTGACGAACTTTATTGGGTGCTTCTTCGCTAAGTCGAGCATCTTTCCAATGGCCGTGGGCGAACAAAACGCCTGGGACTTTGCCCTTCACATTTTTAGGTTTGTAGAGATTACCTGTGACAAAGAAACCTGGGCTACTTTCGAAATAGACTTTTTCGACGGTGTGATCGGGGCGATCAATTTTGCCATGAATCACAGCTTTAAGGGGAGTCTTGGTGGGCATGGGCCAAAGGCCTTGTGAAAGTAGGATTTGTGTTCGCACAAATTCTGCTCGGGTATCCCATTCGATTTTGGTTTGGGGCGGGTGAAAGGGAAAGTAGCCATTGAGATCTTTGGGTGGCGCCAATCGTTTATCCGAAGGGAGAATATCGGCCCCAGAAACAAACAGCGGGGCTAAGAGTAATCCAGAAATAAAAGCGGATGCAAGTTTGAGTTTCATGGTTCATGTTTCCAGAAAAATACAGGCAGGGATAACAATAGCAAGAATAATAGTAAGGCACAAAAAGCGTTAATGCCAGCGAAAGCACGATTTTATAAAGAATGAAGATATTTGATAAGGAAGCCTGAATGGGCAATCCTAAAATCAATTCTGTCCGAATGATCGAACCCTAATGCAGGGAAAATAGTAATTCTATGGTAAAAAATGGGGATATCGAGAAGATTTTGATTAATATGAAACTGTAATTAAGGACTTGGTTAACCTACCGTACTCAAGTGTAAATATGTCTCAAACTATTCGTTGCATGATTAAATTTAGCAGTATGATTACTTTCCTGTTTTTAACGGTTGAGCTTCATGCTGCCCAACCCACCGCAACGGAGTCTGGTTTTCAAAAGCATGCAGCTCCCTTCTTGAAACAATACTGCATTCAATGCCATAACGCAGAGAAGATGAATTCAGGGATTCGAGTGGATCAGCTTACTGCGGGGTTTGCAGATAATGAGATCCGCCTTTGGGATGCCATCTTACATCAGGTCAAGGATGAAGAGATGCCCCCAAAAGGAAAGGCACAACCAACAAAAATAGAGCGCGAGCAACTGATATCTTGGATCAAGAGTTCCACAGATATCGCTATGCTAAGGCCAACGCCCAAGAATGGCGGTGCGAGAAGGCTAACGGTGGCCCAGTATAAAAACACGCTTCGAGAGCTGCTGAAGATAGAAGATAACTTTACTGATATCTTGCCACCCGATGCAGTTTCTCGTGATGGGTTTTTAAACAACCAAGCCACCTTGCAACTTTCTCCGTTGCTTTTGGAATCGTATTTTGAAATAGCAGACAAAGCACTCAAAGAATGTATTGTGGATGTAAATTCAAAGCCCATCATACAAAACTTTCGTATGGATCTGGGTACAGCCATTAATAACAATCCTTGCTCTGACCAACTTATCTTGGGCGCCAACAGCCTTCTGCTTAACAATAAAGATTTCAAGGTGACTCAAACTACCCCCATTAAAAGTTTTGCTTTTGACCCTTTTATCATGCAGACGAAATTTCGTTTCATAGAAGGGTATGCGGGTAATGGTACCGTTCGTGGCTGGCGAGATTACGACAGTATCTACCATACCGTTTATGCATGCATGCGTGGCACCACTGGCTATCCCAAGGGTTTGGCCTATAGTTCGGTACCGCAAGGATTATTATTGCGGCCTGCGATTCCTAGTGCTGAAATCTTTGGCGTTGATAGCACTTATGGCCCAAGGGCAAACTTCAAAATTGCACTTCGTGAGCTACCTAATCAAGGGCGTTTCCGCATAACGGTTAATGCTGCAAAATATGATGATGGCCTGCTGTTAGATCCGGGTACAACTGCTCAATCTTCAAATTCTGAAAATGTTGTTGTTTGTAGCAATCCATCAGATTCCGCCTCCATCATGATCAAGCAGGCAGGTATTTATCAGGTTGATGTACATGCTGCAACTCGCGAAAAACTTGCCAAGCAGGATTCTTCTCGGTTAGGTGATAAGTTGATCGGAAATTGGCCTTTGAATGGCAATGCGCTTAGTAATCCCGATACAAAAAATCTTGCAGGGCAACTTCAAGGCGATGCCAAGTTTATCAATTCGCCTTTTGGCAAAGCACTCTCCCTCGATGGTAATGGTGATTCGGTTTTAATTCCCCGTAATGAATCGATGAATGTTAAGGATGGCGAGTTTACAGTTGCTGCTTGGATTCATCCGACTCAACTCAGGCAGGCCGGGATTGTTTGTCTTGGGAAGTACAGTTGGACCAATGGCTGGTATCTTGATATGCCCAATAACAAGGGCGTGCTTCGAATCGAAACGGCTGGCCCTGATAATCAATCTAATGGCACCGTTAGTTCGCCCCCAGGTACGATTCGAGCCAACGCTTGGCAGCATGTTGCAGCGGTGGTGCGCCGTGGTAGTAACGAAACGCGTTTGTATGTTAATGGATTCTTGGTGGGCAAGGGCGCGATTGGTTCAGCAAATTTGGATAACCCGAAGGTTGATCTTTATCTGGGGCGTATTCAAGATGCACAGCAATTCAAAGGCGAGTTGAGTCAGGTTAGAATTTATCAGAGGGCGTTGGCTGAATCTGAAATACAAGCTCTGGTAGAGCCCGGTAGGAAATTTGTGCAGCAACCCCGCGAGAAACCTTCGGAGTTGACATTATCCCTAGGTGAAAGACAATTCTCGGGCACATTAAATCAGCCAGCGTTTGTAGTTGTTAGGCTGCCTGCAGGAGAGGCTAAAGTAAATGCTCAAACAACTGGTGCAAAAAGTTTTGATCGGATTGTTTTTACTCCTTTGCCCGAAACGCATGAACTTGCCCAGAGGTTTAATCTGTTTGAAAAGCGCACGCTACAGCTTGGGGTCTCTATGGGATTTCGGCGTGACTGCGGTAGTACACTTGCCCTTATAGGCACACCAAAACCAATTACTTCTAATAAGCCGACTGCGTTTGTGTTTGAGGGCGCCATTCGAAATTACCCGAACCCCGAAGTAGAAAAAGATAATGTTAACTACCTCGCTGGAGTTCGCGAAATAGGTGTTCATAGTGAATATACCGATGGCCGTGAAATGCCAAGATTGTTGATTAGTTCGGTGGAGTTTGAAGGGCCGTTTTATGAAACTTGGCCACCTGCAGCTCATAAGAATATCTTCATTGATTTTGATAAGAAAGATGATCTTACTGCCTATGCTAGGAAGATTATCACGGAATTTGCTGCTCGAGCTTTTCGTTCTCCGATTAATAAAGAAACAGAAGCAGCGTTGTTTGGAGTGTTTGAAAAGTCGACTAAATCAGGGAACAGCTTTCAGCAAAGTATTAAAGATGCACTTCAAGTAGTGCTTACTTCGCCCCAGTTTTTATTCTTGATTGAGAACAGTCAGACTCCCAATCCCGAGCCATTGGACAATTACGAATTAGCTTCGAAGCTCTCTTATTTTTTGTGGAACGGCCCGCCCGATGAAAGGGCGTTGAAGCTTGCATCAACAGGCGAACTTCGTAGCCAGATTAATGCTGAAGCTCTGCGCTTGATTGCTGATAAACGATTTTCTGGATTCATTGATGAATATGCATCGCAATGGCTTGCGCTTGAAAAGTTTCAGGTATTGGAGCCCGATCGAAAGCAGTTCCCAAAACTTACCAGAGATACCAGGGCGGAACTACTTAAAGAGCCAGGCCAATACCTTCAATATATGATTCGAAATAATCTACCCGTTAAGAATCTTGTTGAGTCCGACTTCATCCTTGCTAACGAGGTTGTTGCAAGTTATTACGACCTTGGTGATAAATCTCAAAGCGGTTTTGATTTCCTTCCGATCCAGCATGGCAGAAAAGAGCTGGGGGGATTTCTGGGTCAGGCTGCAATCATGGCGGGGCTTTCGGATGGTCGCGAATCCAACCCTGTAAAGCGTGGCGCATGGCTTGCCCGAAGAATCATTGCAGAACCACCCGATGACCCGCCACCCAATGTGCCCGCACTTGCTGAAGATTCAAAAAAGTTATCGCTTCGCGAAAGGCTTGAGCAGCATCGTAACCAAAAGGGCTGCACCCAGTGTCATGCGAAAATTGATCCTTGGGGAATCCCACTGGAAGAATTCGATGCGGGCGGGCGATTAAAGCTGCAGAAGATCGATACCCGTTCGGTGCTTCCCGATAAAAAAGAAGTTCAAGGATTTGATGATCTAAAACGCTATCTGACAAATGATCGGATCGACCAACTTGCTTTTAGTATGTTGAAACATCTTGCGATATATGCCACTGGGAGAAATCTTTCCTTCAATGAGCTTGAGTTTCTCAAAAAAGAAGGGTTAAAATTGAAAGCGGATGGCTATCGAATGCAAGATATGATTCTTTTTGTCGTCAATAGTAGGATATTTACCGAAAAGTAGAGTATTATTACAATATTAGTGACCCCTAGAGCACACCAAGCAGAGAAACCAATGAGTTCAACCCAACAATTAGATCGCAGAGCTTTCCTTATGGGCATTGGTGGAATGGCGATGGCTTTGCCCGTTTTGGATGCCATGGGTGCGGAAGTTGCTGAACAAATACCAAAACGATTTTGTGCAATCTATACTGCTAATGGTATGTCGCTTCCCCGTGCGGAACATGGTATGGATGATTGGAGTTGGTTTCCCTCTGCTAAAAATGGCAACGATTTTGTTTTTGGTAAATCCACTGAACCATTTAGCCCTTACCGTAATCAACTGAGTTTCATGGGCGGATTGTATCACCCAAGTGGGCCCAAAGCCGATCCACATGTATGTTCTGATATGTGGCTTACGGGGGCCCCGCTTCATAATCCGAAACCCGGCAGTTATAATTCTGCGGGCTTGGATCAAGTGATCGCGCAGCATACCAAGCAATACTGCAGGCAACCTTCGTTGGTGTTATCGATCGATGCAGGTACTGGATTTTTATCACGCACCGGTACGATCTCGTACAGCTTGGAAGGCAGGCCTATCCCTGCGGAAAATAACCCCAGACGAATATTCAACCGGTTGTTTCGAGTCGATCGTGATTCAATGAAAACAGAACGCGAAGATCTCAAGCGCCGCATTAAACTAGTTGATGCAGTGGTTGAAAGCACCAAGGCGCTGAATAATGTGCTGGGTAAATCTGATCGTGAAAGGTTGGAGCAGTATCTTACTTCCCTTAATGAAGTTGAATCCCGTTTGATCTCTTCCGAGAAATGGGTTGATGTACCATTAAAGAAACAAGATTATTCGCATTTGAACCTTAATGTAACTTCTGAGGGTGAGCCCGCGGATTATTATCGTAATATGTTCGATCTGATCGCATTGGCATTTGATGCTGATATCACCAGATCTGTAACTTTCATGCTGAATCGTGAAGATGGTATGGGCATCAGCGATACCTTCCCACTTAAACTTAAACTATCAAAAACCCACCATGGTCTTTCGCATGCAAACGACAAAGCGGGCCAGTTGGACTTTGCAAAATATGATCTCTTCCTGAGTCA
>CAXNFS010000132.1:0-8370 GCA_964201235.1 Gemmataceae bacterium
CCAGAATCAACCCAACAAATATTGATAACTCGAATAGATAAGAAAACCGGAAACCGATCAGATGTTAGCAACCTTGCAAAGTACGCAATCACAGATCCAAAGATCATCCGCATCGATTCCTTTGGCTTGATCGAACCCATTGCTGAAGGTGAAACCTTAATAACGGTATCCCATGAGGGCGAACAGGCACGCATTAATGTAAAAGTTGTAGGATTAAAGAACCCAAAGCCTGTTTCATTTGAACAACAAATCATCCCTCTTCTTACTAAAGCCAGCTGCAACTCGGGCGGATGCCATGGTAAGAATGAAGGCCAGAATGGTTTCAAATTGAGTGTGTTTGGATTCGACCCTTTCGCGGATTTTCAATCCTTGGTGATGGAAGGAAGGGGCAGGCGTGTTTTTGCAGCTTCCCCTGAAAATAGCCTCCTCGTTGCCAAAGCATCCGCACGAATCCCCCATGGTGGTGGCAGAAAAATCGCCGAGGGCAGTCTTCCCTATAAGCGCCTCCTTCGATGGATTGCAGAGGGCATGAACTATAAATCTGAAAACACGAGTACTGTAGTTGCATTAGAAGTCCAACCATCCCAATTTATTTTAGAACCCAATGGCAGCCAACAATTACGGGTTACGGCCATCAACTCTGAGGGAACCCGATTTTGTGTTACTGCAGAAGCTGAGTTCGAATCCAACGCCCCTACTATTGCTGGGGTAGATCGCAGAGGCGGAATTCAAGCGGGCGATAACCCAGGTGAAGCTGCAATCTTGGTGCGTTACATGGGTGAAGTCAATGTTTGCAGAATCACCATTCCAAGAAAAGGTTCGCCTTTTACACGGCCCAAGGAAAACAACTTTATCGATACCCATGTCTGGAACAAGCTTTCGATGCTGGGGATTCCCCCCAGTGATCTTGCTAATGATGCAACCTTTATGCGCAGGGTTTACTTAGATACGATTGGAACGCTGCCCACTGCATTGGAAGCACGCAAGTTTTTGCAAGACACCGCAACTGATAAACGAACAAAGCTGATTGATCAATTACTCGAGAGGCCTGAGTATGCGGATTTCTGGGCCATGCAATGGTCGGATCTGCTAAGGGTGGATCGCGATGCCATTACTGCACAGGGTGCGATTGGAATGACACGATGGCTGCGGGGGCAGTTTGCAGAAAACAGGCCTTACGATGAAATGGTAAAAGACATTCTTCTAGCACAAGGCAGTACCACTGCGGAAAGCCCTGCTGCGTTTTACAAAGCACTTACCACACCAGAAATCATAAGCCGTTCTGTAAGCCAACTTTTTCTGGGCGTTCGAATCGAGTGTGCGCAGTGTCATCATCATCCTTCAGAAAAATGGGGGCAGAATGATTACTTCGCCCTTGCTGGGTTCTTCACGGGTGTGGCAAAGAAGGTTCTTCCAACAGGTTCGGAATCAATTGTAGGCAAAGTTGGGAACGATCTTAAAAACCCACGCACCAACACCCTGATACCCACCAAGGCCTTGGGTGAAAAAGAAGCCTCTTCTTTAATAGTGACAGACAGGCGGGAATTGCTTGCCAACTGGATGATGAACGAAAGCAATCCGTTTTTTGCAAAGTCTATTACAAATCGAATCTGGTCGCACTATTTCGGCAAGGGCTTGGTAGAACCTATTGATGATTTCCGCACCACCAACCCTGCCAGCAATGAACCCCTCCTTGATGAGCTTGCGCTTCATCTAAAGAAAAACAAATATAATCTTAAGGCGCTTACGAAAACTATTTTAAATTCGCGGAC
The DNA here is from genome assembly GCA_964201235.1 of Gemmataceae bacterium. GTDB lineage: Bacteria > Planctomycetota > Planctomycetia > Gemmatales > Gemmataceae > UBA969. The sequence continues at coordinate 1,773 of CAXNFS010000132.1, forward strand.
CTATCAACTAGGAATCGGAACTCCTCTTAACACCAACGATGAGCAAAACTTTTCGCACAGCATCAACCGAGCGATGCCTGCAGAAGTTTTGCTTGATGCGATCACGCAAGTAACAGGAATTGCAGAGAAGTTCAACGGCTGGCCCGAGGGAGTGCGAGCCATTCAAGTTTGGGACAATCGAATGCCATCGTATTTTCTAAAACTGTTTGGCAGACCGGTAAGAGCAAGCGTTTGCGAATGCGAAAGAAGCAACGAGCCAAGCATTGCCCAAGCGTTGCATCTGATGAATGCACCTGAAATTGTCGCCAAGATTCATGCGAGAAAAGGCACTGCCAGGCAGTTGGCAGAATCGAAATTGACTGCGCCTGAAATCATCGCTGAGTTATACTTGGCGGTATTGTGCAGATTCCCCACAGCAAATGAAACCGAAGTGTTACTGGAATTATTTAAAGAAGCGGGAGCAGACAGAAGAGCTGCGGTTGAAGATGCCTTGTGGGCGTTGTTCAACACTAAGGAATTCGTTTACATCCATTGATGTATCGGTGAAAAGCTTCACTCTTAAAGGGGAAAGTCATCATGATGAATGAACCAATGAAACGGTCGAACCTTTTTTGCGATGGTGTCTCTAGAAGGCAGGCATTGCGAATTGGCGCATCGGGATTTCTTGGTGGGCTTACACTTCCCAAGCTTTTTCAGATGGAAGCTACTGCTGCTACCGGTCAGGCTGCCAAAGCAAAATCATGCATCTTTCTTTATCTTCAGGGTGGGCCATCCACCATTGATATGTGGGATATGAAACCCGATGCACCTGCTGAAATCCGCGGGCCTTATAAGCCGATCCGCACCAATGTGGTTGGCACCATGGTGGGCGAGCATTGCCATCGTAGCGCCAAGATTGCAGACAAGTACACCATCCTTCGTTCGCACAGCCATAACGATAATGGGCATACCACGGGTTCGCATTATGTGCTTACGGGGAACCGGCCTAATTTTGCTGATGGTGCGAATTCGCGCGTCCCTGTCAACGAGCTTTATCCCTCACTTGGTTCGATTGTTTCGCGTGAATTGGGCACTCGAGGAAGTGTTCCTCCTTATATCAATATGCCACATCCTTTGACTGCAGGAGGCCCGGGGTTCTACGGTGCAGAGCACGCACCTTTTGTGATCGAATCTGACCCTGTACAACCTGATTTCGAGGTCAAGGATTTGCAAACCGATGAACGGCTTAGCGAACTCCGATTCAAGCGAAGGCAACGCGTTCTCAAAGGTTTGGAAAAAGATTCCGTGCAATCGGGCAGAGCCAACACCATGGCTACCTATTACGACAAAGCCCGCGATTTAATCACTTCTCCCGAAGCTCGAAAAGCCTTCGATCTTAAAAGCGAACCCGAAAAACTTCGTACCGCTTATGGCCATACTTCTCTAGGGCAATGCTCGCTGTTAAGCCGTAGATTGGTGGAGGCGGGTTGCAGATTTGTTGGGGTTGATCACGGTAGTTGGGATACCCACTTCTCTTGTTTCCCTAGCTTAGAAAAAGATTTGATCCCTCATGCGGATATGGCATTCAGCACGCTCGTTGCTGATCTTCAAGACCGTGGTTTGCTCGATACCACCCTGGTGGTGATGATGGGTGAGATGGGCCGTACGCCACGCATTAATGATAAAGCTGGGCGTGATCATTGGTCGCAAGCGCAAAGCGTTTTACTTGCAGGCGGCGGCATTAAACCTGGCATCATTGTTGGTGCAACTGATAAGACAGCATCGTTCCCAACGACAGAGCCCTTCGGTGTAGCTGATGTTCTACGAACCATCTTTCATTTGATGGGAATCGATTCAGACAAAGTTTACCGCACTCCTCTTGGCAGACCTGTGCCTATTGTCAGCGGGGGCAAGGTCATCAAGGAACTTCTGATTTAAACCTAACTGGGCAGTATTCCAGCATTCCCAGACTTGGAAAAAAGATAATGCGTTCTCTACGATCCACTATTGTGCTAACAAGCGTTTTCACTTTTGCGCTGATATTATTGCAGCATGAAGCAAAGGCGCAACTCATACCGGGCGGGATTGGATACGCCCATCCTGCGGGTGGAAAAGCTGGCACCAAGATTGAAGTAAAGCTAGGCGGGCAAGATTGGACTCCTGACACCGAGTTTTTCGTAGGCGATAAACGGGTGAAACTCGAGGTACTTTCAGCACCCGGACCAGTATTAATGCACGAACCACCTTATTGGTTCGATATTAAAAGTTTTGCAAACGACCCTTCACTGCCCCGCGAAATATCCGCCCGCTTTACCCTGCCCGAAGGAATGCCTGCGGGCCCGATTCACTGGCGGGTCGCCAACGCCAACGGTGCTGGCAATGGCGGTATATTCATGGTGGGCAATACTCCGGAGATCCTTGAAGATGAATCTCTGCGAACTCCGCAACAACTTCCAGATTTTCCTGTTACTGTTTCTGGCAGATTAAAACGCATCGAGGAAGTCGATCGTTACCAATTCAAGGCTAAAAAATCTGAACTGATCACCTGCGATCTTTTCGCCCGTAGGTTAGGCTCCGATTTCAACGGGGTGATCGAAGTCTACGACCAGAACAAACGCAAGGTCGTGGAATTATTCGACACCGAGGGTACAGATCCAACCCTTACTTTCGCTGTCGAAAAAGATAACACTTATACCGTATCGATCAGAGATGTTGACTACCGTGGGTTTAGATCATTCACTTACAGGCTTGTGGTGGATAGTGGGCCAAGAATTCTTACTGCAATTCCTGCTGCAGGCAAGCGGGGCCAGAAGCAAACCATCGAGTTCATTGGCATCGGTGTTGCAACAGGTAAAGCGAAAATCGAAAGCATTAAGAAAGAAGTTGCGTTCCCCGCTGATGAAAAACTGGCTTCCTTTGCATACAAGCTTGAAACACCCTTTGGCAACGGCCAAAGCTACTCCCTCCAGCTTAGCAACTTTGATGAAAAAGTTACGGGAACAGAACTCATTATGGCTCCGGGCGCAGTAACAGCCCGCCTGACTGAGGCTAAAAAATCAGACACTTATAGTTTTAAAGGTAAAAAAGGTGAACTTTGGACTATCTCTTGCGATGCCATAAAAATTGGCTCCAACTTGGATATCAATCTTTCCGTTCTTGGGCCCGATGGCAAAGAACTCGCCTCCAAAGATGATTCTTCACCAAGCATGGATCCGGAACTTCCCGTAACCTTACCTGCTGATGGTGATTACAAAATCATCGTTCGTGATCTCTCCGGAAAAACCAAGACTCTCGCTTCGGTATATAGGCTGGTGGTTGATAAAACTAAAACCAATTTTAAGTTACGAACCCTTCCTGCTGCAAGTGTTCCAATCGGGGGAACCTTGGCATTAGCCATCGCCATCACCCGGGAAGCTGGTTTTAAAGAACCCGTTACCCTGACTTTTGCCAATCTTCCTGAAGGTGTTAGCGTTCCTGCAAATCTGATCATTTTGCCAACAGTGGCTTCCTTGAATGTAACTTTAACTTGCACCAAAGATGCACCAGCTTCTGCAGTGCTGGCAAAAATCACTGGAACCGCAAAAGTTGCAGATCAAACGATTACCAACACCACTCTCGCGCCACTCAAGGGAGACCTCGCTGCACGAAACCCCGATTCAAATCTGACCGAAAGCATTTTAGTTGCTACCACCATCAAGCCTCCTTTCAAAGTTAAGCCTGTAGTTGCAGATGGAGGCATACGGGTTCACCGTGGTGCAACTTATCTTCCTGAAATTATCATCGAACGAAATGAAGGATTCAAAGGCGAGATCACGCTAGATATGGCGGGTACGCAACAGAGGCATAGGCAGGGAATTCGAGGTTCAGTCGTCGCTGTGGGCCCCGAGGTTAAGAAACTTTCTTATCCAGTTTTTCTTCCCGAATGGCTTGAGACAACCCGCACCTCAAGAATTGGATTGATTGCAATCGCCCAAATCCCTGATCCCAAAGGAAAAATCAGGTATGTGCAAGCTGCAATGGATGGCCAAATTACAATGTCCATTGAAGGCGCTATGTTAAAATTGTTGCATCCTCCGGAAGAACTTGTGTTGCAAAGCGGGGCATCTTTTGAACTAACGCTTAAGCTTGCCCAATCCAACAAATTAAAGGAACCTGTAAACTTAGAGCTAATTATTCCTGATGAAATTAAAGGGTTGGTTACTTTTAGCCCAATGGTTTGGCCTACGAACTCAGACACCTTAAAAATAAAGGTTGCAACCAAACCTGAAGCCAAGATGGTGGGGCTTTGGGTGTTAACTGCGAAGGTTACAACGCAATTTGAAAAGCACCCCGTTGTTTCCGAAACTGGTATCGAAGTTGAGTTTCTTCCGGTCAAAGAAAACCCCATAGCGGTGAATCCCGCCATAAAAAAGTAGACCAACCCATCCAACGCTTACCACAAATCAACATAAACCAATCTCGCAAAACGCTTTACGGCGAATAGACTCACTGAGATTATTTTGTGCTTTTTCGCGCTTTTAATTTCTCTTTTCGTGTTTTGTGACCTAGGTTTACAATAGTAATGACGGTTTAATCTTTTTAACCCTTGCATTCTCATGGTATTTCTTGAAATGAACCAGGTACTGAAAAACCATAGGGCGCGGAATGGCATAGTAGCGGTCGAACTCGCTGTCTGCGCACCGTTTGTATTCTTGATGGTAGTTGGTTTACTTGAGCTTTCCCGTATGGCCCAAGTGCAGCAAATTTTATCGAATGCTGCAAGAGAAGGAGCACGACTTTCTGCTCAGGGCCTGATTATTAATTCAACTGGTTCTAGCACACAGATCAATTTAAATTCTGGAACACCTTCGGTAACTTCTATTGTAAAAGACACCATTGCAAGGGCTGGTTTACCCTCTACCAATGTCACAGTTCAATTTGCAGCCCTTACCGGCAGCCCCATCACCCACCCATATCAAGCTGTGAAAGGGCAAGTGTTCAAGGTTACGGTTACAATCCCCTATGCCGATGTGGACAACATCAATATCAATATGTTCAGCCCAAGTTCGATGACATCATCTGCAACCATGGTTTCGCTTGTGGATGATCCTTTTTCAATCAATGCAACATTACCTACGAATTAAAGGAAGCGATCAATTGTTATTGCATAGTTCAAATATCACAGAAAAAAGAGAAGGGGCCGCCATGGTTGAAATGGCTGTGGTCCTTGTTGTTTTCCTGATGATGTTTATGGGGATACTCGAGTACGGGAGGTACTATTATCTTGTTCAAGTTTCAAATAATGCTGTAAGGGAAGCGGCAAGATATGCAGTAGTTCATACAGGCGATGGCACAACCTCTACGCAAGTAAGTGCGGTGGTTACCACGAAAATGAATGGTACAGAAAATATGCTCTCAGGCTACACGGTTTCCGTTCAGAATGTAAACACATCGACAGGCGTAGCTATCGCTAACAGCAATTGGAATGATGCCCAATTTGGTGGCGCAATCATGGTTAAGATTTCAGGCACCTACACACCATCAGCGCCTTTCCTTTTGTTTCTGCCCTCATCGTTTACATTCCAGGCTGCGACCATCATGAATAGTGAAGGCAATTAAGAGGATATAAACCATGACAAAAATAAAGTTTATAAGCAAAGCTAGAAAAGCCGCCATTCTCCCGATGCTTGCGGTCAGCATGGTCGCCTTGATTGGAATAATAGCACTTGCTGTGGATATAGGAATACTGGCGCAAACAAAATCCCAGTTACAAAGCGCTGCAGATGCAGCAGCACTTTCAGGCTCGCGTGGTTTAACTGGCGACACAAGCACCGATAACAACAGGGCTGCAGTAACGGGATTAGCATTAAGTACAATTCAAGCATCAACAATCATGGGGCAAACCCTTCAAACAAGCCAATTGACAACGCAAGTTGGTTATTACAATTACGATGCAGTTTTAGGGAAATTTCAACCTATCTTTACAGGTAGCAAACCAGCAACCGAAAACTGGAGTGCTGTGAAAACAGATGTTACTTTTAGTCAGCCAACTTCTCTTGCAAAGTTCTTCAATTACTCTGCTTTTTCTGCAACCGCTTCAGCTACGGCTGTGCACCGGCCCAGAGATTTAGCAATTATTCTCGATTATTCTGGTTCCATGCGTTTCAACAGTATTCCAGCCTATCCTACTAATGGTTCGATTTCAGGATCCATGAATCCCGACCCGAATATCCCAAGATTTGGCCCATGGTCGACGATTACTTCCGTGATGCAACGCACGAGCCAATACGGCGATTCCGCACCCAACAACCATACCATCGAGACAGATGATGGCCCCCCAATTGTAAAAGACTTTTATTGCAAGCAGGCAGATGGTTCTTATATCAGCGCTTTTTACAGGCCACTTACACCCTACAATTGGCGCACAACTTCGACCAAATTCGCCCTGCCAGCCCCGGACAATTTCCAAGACCAATCTAATTCCCCAGTGCAGTTTACAAGCTCCTCCACTGGCATGGGTGGCGATCGCTGGCCCAAAACCAATGGCTACAACCTTGGTGCAGTCCCTAATAATACGGGGACCCCTTACGCTTCCACCGTGCAGCAATATGTCTCTGGTAATACGACTGCTCAAGCCAAC
>CAXNFS010000133.1:0-8369 GCA_964201235.1 Gemmataceae bacterium
GCTAGGTTTTAATTTTGTAACAATCGAACCAAAAGCTGGAGCATTTAAAGGTGGGTTGGATTGGCCTGCAAGAAGCATTCGGTTGGCAATATCATGCACCGGGATGGTATGACTCAGAGAACGGATGACGGTGTATTTATCAGCTTTCGATGCAAGTTTAGGCATAAGTTCGCCTACTCTAAAGCCCGGCAACTTGGTTGCGATTGGTTTGTAGGGCCCTCGGATTCCTTCTGGTGAATCGGGCTTTGGATCCCAGGAATCGAGTTGGCTCAATCCCCCATATTGGTAGATAAAAATACAAGATTTAGCTTTGACGGGCTTTGTATTTTGATCTGCACGAAGAATGTTTGGTAGGCTAACTCCCAGAGCAGAGAGTGTTCCAATTTCAAGCAGGTTTCTTCTGCTTATTTTTTTAGCTGGGGATGAATTAAGATTGAACATGAAAATAAGACCGTGTAAAGGTCTTCCTAACTACTGGTGTGGCTGTGGATACCCTACGCGGATAACCAAATAGCTTATTTATTATGAAGGCAAATGAAAGATTTTGCAATCATTCTGATGCTTAAAGCAGAGAATATTAGGAGAGTTAGCGCAGACTTATAGCAATTAATTGGCCCTAGCCGCAGTTTTGGGTGCAACAACCTCATTGACATAATAAAAATCGATGTAACCGATCATCATTTCTTCCCAAGTTTGTTCGCCCCAGAATACGGGTTTCCAAGGAGCAGGATTGGCAGGATTCAACTTTGAATTGTCGAAGTGCGCAATACATTTGATTTTGCTTCCCTTGGGAACTTTCAGGGGTTCTTTGAGTCGATAAGTGTTTTGCCAGTTAAAGTCGTATTGGGGAACAGAAAGTATGGTTTCGACTTTGCCATCGAGGTGGTGAAGTTGGTATTCGAAATCCTTACCTCGAAGATGCATATGCGGAAAGAACGAAAGAATTACTGCATCATTTTTTGCAGTGATGGAGGATACAACTTCGTGACTGAATGCAAGTGGCGGAATAAGGAACATGGAGTTTGCTATGCCATGGGTCTCGATGTTTTGTTTTGGTTTTTCTTTGCAGAAAACAAAAGCAACTTCAGAGCGATCTTTTTCTTCTTTGCCTGTGGGAGTGTAATGTATCTGCCATATGATGTCGGATCCTGCGGGAATTCTTCTGCCCATCCCTTGAGGATGAATTACGGGTTCAGCGCCAGGTGCAGTTGCAGCAATCCAAACAGGGCGCTTTCCTTTACCTGGTTCGCGGTAAAAAACAATGATGTGGTGAACAACAGAACGATTACCCGGCTTAGCTTCAGCGGCTTGCAACCACATGTCTTCTTTGAAATTGGTTTTAACGCTGAAGTATTTGTAGCCTACGGTTCCTTTGGGTTGAATTGTTACCTCATCAGGAATCTGAAAAACAATGTCGGGTTTTCCTAATCTCCAGCCTTCGATAAAAGCTGGGGGTTTTGGTGCTTTAGCAAGATCGCCAGCAGGCATACCCGCATCAACCCATGAAGCAATTTGAGAGATTTCTTCAGAGCTTAATTTTCGTTCGTTTGCGAAATGTCCAAAGCGCGTATCTGCATGCCAAGGCGGCATGGTGTGAAGCGAAGTTACTTCTTTAATCATCGCACCGTTGTTTTTTGCATCTTCGTAGGAGAGTAATGAAAAGGGTGCTGCGGTTCCCGGATGATGGCAATCAGCGCAATGCTTGAAGAGTAGCCCTGCGATATGAGATTCATAAGTGATTTTGGAACTGACGGATTTAGATAAATGAGTTATCAGGCAACCAGGAGGTTCCGTAAAGGCCACGGTTACTTTCTTCAAATTTAAAACTTGATCAATGGAGTTTGCGAGATCATTGATCGTTGGGTTTTCTTTTCTAGCAGTGTTACTGATCTGGTCATCGATTCGCCCTTGGTATTGGATGTTTCTTCGTTGGTCTAGCACAAATGCTTCACTTGATCTTCGGGTTCCAAATAAGCGCAAAGTGATTTGTTCAGCATCATAAACAACAGGGAAGCTGATTTTAAAGTCACGCACATGATTGTTGATTGAATCTTTATTGTCGCCCGAGTTTGCATAAACCCCAATAAATTGTACTTCGCTTTTTTTGTACTTTTGGCTTAGTTCATTAAGAGTGGGAATGTAGGCGTTACTTACGGGGCAATTTGTACTAAGAAACACAAAGACTAGGCTTTTACTTTCGTTAAAGTCAGAGAGGGAGGCTTTTTTATCGTTGGGCAATGGAAGTACGAAGTTGGGAATTTTCCTGCCAATCGAACCGGGTTGGGGATTGTTTGGATCTACTTTTACTTTCGGGCCATAGGACTGATTCAGTAAGAGTACAGAAACTAAAATTAATGCATTCATATTCATTTACTTCCATTAAACAATTAACAGCACCTTCAAATATCAACACTTAAGTAGGGCAATAATTACAAGTATTACATGAAATAATTATAGGCTATTTAGGGTTGCTAATGCACCATAAGTGCTGGAAAGTTCGAACAAACAGTTCTTTATCTGCAATTGCAAGGGTTGCGTCTGTATGTTCTTTCAACGAGTTTTTTCCTAGCTGTTTGAATACAGGCTTTGCCTCAAGAATGAAAGTATCGCCATTCTGGTCGGTAGCGTAAAGTTTGCCATCAGCATAAATCATACTACCCCAATGATTCGCCCCCAGTCTTTGATTCTCCCAAAGGTCTTTACCCGTGAGGATATCGATGCATTGAATGTTTCCAGGCCCAGCATTTGCCATGAAAAGGTAGTTGTCGTGAATGATTCCAGTTCCGATGCGCTGTGGGTTTTTGGCAGTATTTAGCCATAGCTTATGAGATTCGGTGACATCGCCTTTGCCATCGGTTTTTACAGCCATTGCGCTTCCGTGATAACCCGACATTACAACTACGGTGTCTTTTTCAATCAATGGGGAAGTATAAACTAATTTGGTGAGCCCTTTGCAAGTCCATATGAGTTGCCCGTTATCAGGGTTATACGATTTAATATTGTTGGGCCAGGGCATGATCAATTGTGCGGCATCACCCTTGGAGTGAAGTACAGGTGTGGCCCATGAACCAAGCCAATCTTGTCCTTTTTCAGTTGCAGGGGAACCACCCGGTTCATTGGCACGCCAGATTTCTTTTCCTGTGGCCTTATCAAGTGCAATAAGAAAAGAGTTTTCTCCCGGACCGAAATTTAGGATCACAAGATTCTTGTAAAGTATGGGGGAAGATGAGTTACCCCAAAGATGAATACATTTGCCTAAATCTTTGTTCCAGAGAATGTTTCCTTCAAAGTCGTAACAATAAATGCCAGCAGATCCAAAAGAAACAATAACTTTTGACCCATCCGTGACTGGGGTGCCAGAACAATAAGGGTTGGTTGAATGGGTGGGTTCTTTCCCTTGGAAGTTGACGGATTTTTGCCAAAGAACTTTGCCATCTTTCCTGTCTATGCAAAGGAGGGCTCTTTCGGATCCCTCTTTATTCAATGATTGGGAGAGGAAGATTTTGTTTTCCCAAATGATAGGGCTTGAGCTTCCCGGCCCTGCGAGTTTTAGTTTCCACTTGATGTTTTCAGTAGGTGACCAAGTGTTTGGCAGATCTTTTTCTGAGGACTTTCCATTGCCTAGAGGCCCTCTGAATGCGGGCCAGTTTTCGGCATGAAGGCCCGCAGTTACGCCCATCAATAGTATTAATGCTAAAGCTTTAAGGTGCATGTTATTTCTTTTGGTTAAATAGCCATTTGAGCATTTCGGGGTCAGAATAAGCGTTGACCCAAGAGTTATGCCCAACCTCAGGGTAAAGAGTTACTTTCGGATTACCACCCGCTTTTTTGATTGCTTCGATCATGTTGGTGGAACGCTGTGGTTTAACCACGGTGTCTTTGCTTCCGTGGAAAGCCCAGATTGGAATTTTAGCTATTATCGAGGCGTCTTTTTCATCTCCGCCCCCGCAAACCGGAACAGCGGCAGCAAATAAGTCGGGCTTTCGCGCAATCAAATCCCAGGTGCCATAACCCCCCATGGATAACCCTGTAATATAAATACGGTTTGTATCGATGGGGAATTGAGTTGGAAGAGAATCGATTAGTTTGAGGAGAAGAGTTGCAGGATCGCTTGGTTTTTCTTGCCTTTTATGAGAGGTTGCAGACCAATCGACTTCTGCCCATTTTTTATCGTTGGGGCATTGTGGCGCAATCAAGAAGCACGGATACGATTTTCGTGACTCAGGTTTTGCAAAGTCTTTAACACCATGCACGAGTTGTGCGTTGTTGTCTGAACCGCGCTCGCCTGCTCCATGAAGAAAAATAACTAGCGGGTATTTCGTTCCTGGCGCTGGGTTTTCAGGTGTCATTATTTGGTAAAGTAGTTTTTCTTTCCCGGATTCAAAGACTTCTTTTTTAAGATGTGTGCGCCAAGCCATATCCGGTATTCCTTTGTTGCCTGTGGTGGTTTGTTGCGACAAAAAGCCAGTTACGATTAATGATAGTAGTGCAATATTCATGGTATGTCTTATCCTTTAAATAAGTGGTTCCGAAATAGATGTTAACAAAGTATTTCCTTAACCACTCGTGCTGGTTTACCTGCGGTAAGTACCTGAGCTTGGCCATTATGGAAATAAACCATTTTCGAATGGTCTAACCCAAAAAGGTGTAGGATTGTTGCTTGGAAATCGTTTGGATTAACGATGTTGACAGCGGCTCGGTGCCCGACTTCGTCGGTTTCGCCATAAGTGATGCCAGGTTTTATTCCGCCCCCAGCGAGCCAGATTGAGAAACCCTGCCCGTTGTGGTCCCTGCCTGCTCGTTCATCAAACTCGCCTTCGACCACAGGAAGCCTGCCGATTTCGCCTCCAAAATGAACTAAGGTTGTGTCTAAAAGTCCGCGCTGTTTCAAGTCCATTACCAAGGCTGCAGCAGGTTGATCCGTTTTTCTGCAAATGCTTGAAAGGCCTTTTGTGATCGTGTTGTGGTTGTCCCACGGTTGTCCGCTTAAAAATAGTTGAACAAACCTAACGCCGCGTTCGACCAATCGCCTTGCTATCAGGCATCGTGTGCCATACGAACGGGTTTCAGCGTCATCGATACCGTACAGTTGGCGGATGTGCTTTGGTTCAGAAGAAAGATCAAATGCTTCTCTGGCAGAATCTTGCATGGAAGCGGCAAGTTCATAGCTCGAGATCCGGCTTTCGAGTTCAGCTTCACCTGGATGTAGCAAGCTGTGGTTTTTGTTGAGTTGGTTTAGAAGAGCAAGGTTTCGTTGTTGGGAAATACCTTGCACTTCTTTGGGCGGTTCAAGATTAAGAATTCTGGGTTCTCTCGGCCTTAGAACGGTTCCCTGATAATAGGCGGGCATAAACCCACTGGACCAGTTGTTGGTTCCATCGACAGGTAACCCGCCCTCATCGGAAAGAACCATATAGGAAGGAAGATTTTTGGATTCATTGCCCAAAGCATAGGTGAGCCAACTGCCCATGGTTGGGCGGCCTAGCACCCCAGCAATCCCGCCGTGGAAAAAACGGATCGAAACCTCGTGTCCATTATGGCCTGTATGCATGGATCGGATTACACAAATATCATCAGCGATCATGCCGGTATGTGGTAAGAGTTCGGAAAGTTCAGTTCCAGATTGTCCATGCTTAGAGAATTTGAATGGGCTTGCCATAAGCTTTTTATTAGCCCTACCCACGAAACTGTAAGCGATATTGCCTGTATATTCTTTGCCATGATTTTTTTGCAACTCGGGCTTAGGATCGAATAGATCAACATGAGAAGGGCCACCATGCATGAACATGGAAATCATAGCCTTGGCGCGGGGTTGGAAGTGGGGCTCTTTGGAAGCCATGCCCAGAGGGAAATTTTCCCCCGGTTTAGATGGCCCATCTGCAGCGAGTAATCCTTCGCGTGCTAGCATATCGGATAGTGCGACACCGCCTATCCCACTTGCTAATTGAAACAATGCTTTTCTTCGTGTGATCATAAAATTATTCCAGATAAATGAATTCGTTGGATGCCAGTAGTTGCTGGCAAAGGTCGGTCCAAGCCATTTGATTAGGGTCTTTGCTTTTGGTTGCGGTATAAGTCGCTTTGCTTTCAGTAAGAAAGTTTGCTGCCAGAGTAAGTTCTTTGGAATTGGGTGGGCGCTGGTAGACGGTTTTCCAAGCTTGCAGGATGAGTGCGTTGGTATCGTTGGTTTGGTTCTTTAGTATTAAAGTTGCAAGATGGTTTGATTCGCTGCGGATGAATTCGCTGTTCATAAGGGCAAGTGCTTGGGGTGTACCTGCTGATGGCGTTCGCTTGTCGCAATTGGGGGAAAGGCTTGGGCCATCGAATGTTAAAAGGAATGCAGATGGTTTGTGCCTGCGAACCTGCATGTAAATAGTTTTTCGGGGCGACACATCGGGATAATGCATGACACCTGCGATATCTTCTTTAAGCGGGATAGCTGCACCATACAAAGTTGAGTCCAGTCTGTTGTTCACTTTAAGTATGGAATCCCTGATGCTCTCGGCTTCCAATCTTCGAAGAGGAAATCTGCCATAGAGTTGGTTGTTGATATCAACAGCGTCTTGCTCTGGGCGATGAACCGAGCTTTGGCGATAGGTTGTAGATGTCATGATCAGTTTGTGGAAAGCTTTGAGGCTCCAGTTGTTTTTTGGGAGTTGTAAAGCGAGCCAGTCAAGTAATTCGGGTTGCGATGGAGCAGTTCCAAGTTTTCCAAACTCGCCTGGAGTGTCAACAATTCCCTGCCCAAAATGATAAACCCAAATGCGGTTTGCCATTGTTCTGTTGAATTGAGGATGCTTACCCGAGGTGAGATACTGTGCGAATGCCAGCCTTCGCCCAGAGCTTTCACCATTATTGTTGGTGGGGCAATCCCATGGTTTTGCTTCATGAACTGTAGCAATCGATAAATCCCCCGGAATGATTTCCTGCAAAGGTTGGCGGTAATCGCCCCGATGAAATAGCTTTGTTGCGGGGATCTTTTTGGGCACTTCCGACATGATTGCGTAGAAGTCTTCCTTAGGCTTTTCCGCACGCTTGGCATCGATGATTACTTGCGCTTTCTTCAACTCAGCCATTGCTTTGGGATCGTATTGATCAATGATTCCTGCCCGGACATTGATCTTTGGATATTTTTCGAATAGCTTTTTCTGTTCTGGTGTGCGTTTTGCTTCAGGTGTTTCAAATGCTTTTTTTACTGGTTCATGTAGCTCTGCTGGAATCTTTTGTAGTTCTTTTTCGAAAATCACTTTGATGGTGCTGCTGGTGTCTGCTTGTAGTTTAGTTGCAAGCTCTTGGGCGACCTTTTCAATTTGCGCACTTTTTTCTCTATCGGGCTTTGTCATCAATGCTGCTGTTCGTTCTGCAGGTTTGCGCCATTGTGATGGATTGAATGCAGGTTCAAATATTGCCCTAAAGCGGAAATAATCTACCTGGCTAATCGGGTCGTACCGGTGATCATGGCACTGGGCGCAACCTACCGATAAACCCAACAACCCCGAACTGATGATCTTGATGGATTCGGTGAATGTTTGTTCCGCTTCTGCAATTGCGCCACCGCCCGCAGTGATGTCTGGACCGCAACGCAAAAACCCTGTCGCAGCAAGAAGTTCTCTTTGTTGAATCGAAAGTTCGTCCCATGGTTTTGGTGCTAGTTCATCCCCTGCAAGTTGTTCGATGATAAACTGATTGAAGGGTTTGTCGCTGTTTAGTGCGCGAATCACATAGTCGCGATATTTGTAAATGTGGGGCCTTAGGGAATCATTAGGGGAATCTCCCTCGGTATCTGCATAACCTGCAACATCAAGCCAGTGTCTGGCCCATCTTTCCCCATACGCTGGAGATGCAAGTAGTTCATCAATAAGTGTTTCGTAGGCATTTGGGGCAGTGTTTTTCTCGAAGCGTTCCACTTGATCAACAGTTGGGGGTAATCCTGTCAGGTCTAGGTAAGCCCTGCGAATCAAAGTTCGCTTATCTGCCTCTGGGTTAAAACCCAATTTTTTTTGTTGAAGCTTTGTCAGGATGAATGCATCCAGTGGATCCAGCTTTTTTTGATTAAGAGTGATTTCAGGAACCTTTGGTTCTATCAGTGGTTTATAGAAGCAATAATTGCGTTCTTCCTCGGTAATACCAATTGCTAGAGGAAGACTGTCGGGTTCGGCCCTTAGAGTTGGTGCACCGTTTTTAAGCCATCGCTCAATGAGGGCGATTTTTTCTGCAGGGACCTTTTTTTCGCTTGGGGGCATCTCGCCCGATTTCATTCTTTGTAATAGATGGCTTTGCTCGGGATGATTCTCTTTGATTGAGGCACCGGATTTTCCACCTTTAATCGCTAGTTTCTTTAGTCTTAAATCTAAGCCGCCCTTGGGCTT
>CAXNFS010000134.1:0-8274 GCA_964201235.1 Gemmataceae bacterium
TTCCATTGGCCAAGGTTGAGGGATTTCTTTTGAAGGTTCCAGGCAAAAGGGATCAAGACCTATGCAACGCATATTAAAAGCCGCGCCTCGCTTGGCTATTTCCTTGCCAATTCCGCCAAGGCCAAATACCCCTAGTGTTTTTTCGCTTAGTACTTGATGTTTCAAATCAATTGAATTGGTGATGCCTGGGCCGCTGGCAAAATCGACCCTCCCATTCTCGCCTCCAAGGGGAGCCCATTTACTCTGCTCTTGTTGCAAAATATATCGATGCAGATTTCTTGAAAAACTTAACACCATCCCAATCGCATGATCTGCAACCACATCAGAAAAAATACCACGCATGTTCGTCAATACCGAAGGATGCTTGATAAGATCCGGAAAAACATAATGTTCCAAACTGGCAGTCATCGACTGCACCCACTTTAACTTGGTTGCTTTTCCAAGCAATTCGGGTGTAATTTTTCCTATAAACCCATCGGCATCGCCTACCGATTCCATTGCTTCATTTAACGAATTTGCATTAACCACTTTATGCTGACCAGCAATGGCATTAAATTTTGCAATGCGAGGTGCATCAACTGGGGGAAAGAGAACAATTTTCATTTCAACTGCATTCGAATTCAGGCTGATTTTCGTGACATTGGCATTTCTTGCAAACAACTTGCATCATTACCAATCAAGATGGGATTATCATACATATCCATGCCGAAGTCGAGAGGTTTCGAATAACTAGCCAATGTTTTTATCATGAAGTAGTAATGGGTAAGACTTCCGAGAATTACCACCAAGTGAAAAACTTCATGAGGGCCAATTAATCCAGGGATGATCACGGGCTGGTGGGCCAAATTAAATGCAGCTCCCAAGCTGTAAATAATCCCACCTATCATGAAGGGCCTAGCTTTCCTTTCAGGCAACTTTTTCAACAACTGAATATAAAGAAACAATCCCATCCAACCCAACATGAGATACACAGTGGTTCTCACATAAAGGGGCATGGTAGTTCCACTTACAATAACTGTTATTCCGGCGCAGGAAAAAAACCACATGCTGGATAAGAACATAAAGCGCCAGCGCTTTTCCATAAACACCAAAGCGATTGGAGTACAAGTGCCTGCAATGAATAAAAATATGCACACATGATCCAGTGATCTGCATGCTTCGATAATTCTTTCCGAACCCCAAACAGAATGAAATAAACAACTACTTGCAAAACATGCAAGCATGGTCAACCCATACACCAACAACCCGATGGATTTCAGCTTATCATTACGGGTCCGCCTCATCAGTAATACCGTCGCAGGAATGCAAAACAGCACCCAAGCACCATGTGTCAAGGCGCTTACGGGCTCTCTAATTTGCATTACTTCAATCATCCGAACACCCATATAAAGCAAATAAAAACAGTTAAAACCGGAACCAACAGTATTGGTTTGGTTACGGTAAAGGCTTCCGTCGCTTTAAATGAATCGACCCTGAAATCAGCAAACTTTATGCAAATCAGCTTCCATAGATCTAGATTCTGGCCCTCGGCATCCAGTTAACCGTTAAATTTTAAAGAAAAGGGTGATTTCTACTGCTTAACCGTTAAATGAGTCTATAAATGATTCATCAAATTAAGGATTATTACAATGAGCTATCGAAATTTAAGACAGTGCGTCACAGATCTTGAAAAAAACAAACATTTGATTCGTATCGATGTTGAAGTTGATCCTCATCTGGAAGCCGCAGCTATCCATCGAAGAGTCTTTCAAGCAAATGGCCCAGCTATATTTTTTACCAATGTAAAGAACTCAAAATTTCCAATGGTGAGTAATCTATTTGGGACCATTGCCCGCGCAAAGTTCATATTCCGACATCAACTCGCCACCGTGGAAACTATGGTTGCCTGCAAGGCTAACCCTGAAAAAGTAATGCGGAACCCCCTTCTATGGCCTAAGTTGTTTTCTGGTTTATGGAACTCGCTGCCCCGAGTTGTGCGTACTGGCCCCTTGTTAGAAAACCAAACCCTTATTTCCAAACTGCCTCAATTGGTTTGCTGGCCAAAGGATGGGGGAGCTTTTGTCACTCTGCCTCAAGTTCATACCGAAGATGTTGACAGCCCCGGTTGGAGGTTTTCAAACATTGGCATGTATCGCATCCAATTATCAGGCAACCAATACAAAACTAATGAAGAAATTGGATTGCACTACCAGCTTCACAGAGGCATTGGCGTTCATCACAGCAAAGCCATCAATAAAAACAAACCATTCCGGGTGGCTATTTCAGTAGGTGGCCCTCCAAGCCTTGCAGTTGCTGCTGTTATGCCTTTACCCGAAGCCATGCCTGAAATATGCTTTGCAGGAGCCCTCGGCGGCAGACGAATGGACTTGGTTAAGTTTCCTATGCCATCCCCAGATATTCGACCCATCTTAATGCCTGCAGAAGCAGACTTCTGCATCGTTGGCATTGTTGATCCCAGCAGGCTTTTACCTGAAGGGCCTTTTGGAGACCACCTTGGCTACTACAGCCTTGCACATGATTTCCCTGTAATGAAAGTGGAAGCGATATACCACCGAACTAATGCAATTTGGCCATTCACCGTAGTGGGTAGGCCGCCCCAAGAAGACACAGCATTTGGGGAATTAATCCATGAATTGACAGCCCCCATTCTTCCCACAGTCATTCCAGGTGTACATGCCGTTAATGCAGTCGATGCAGCAGGGGTTCACCCTTTGTTACTAGCCATAGGCAGCGAACGCTACACCCCCTACAACACCATCGAAAGACCCCAAGAGTTGCTGACTGCAGCAAATGCAATATTGGGACAAGGGCAACTTTCTCTTGCAAAATTCCTATTGATCATTGCAAAAGAAGATAATCCAGATTTGGACATTAAAGATATTCCATTGTTTTTCAGGCATCTGCTCGAGCGAATTGATTTAACCAACGATCTTCATTTTCATACACGCACAACCATGGACACGCTTGATTACAGCGGCAGTGGTTTAAACCTTGGATCTAAAGTGGTATTTGCTGCAGCAGGCCCGATTCGAAGGGCACTACCAACGACTATCCCTGAAAAACTTAATCTTCCAAATGGTTTTGATGCCCCCAAAGTTTGCCTGCCTGGCATACTTGCTATCAAATCTCCACCCTTTCAAACTCTACAAAATCATGATGCTTTGTATTTCTGCGATGCATTTAACCCCACAGATTCCATCAATCAATTCCCAATGGTTTTACTGGTCGATGACAGTGACTTCACAAGTGCAAGTCAGGGGAATTTCCTGTGGACTGTTTTCACAAAGACCAATCCAGCCAAAGATATCCATGGCATAGGTTCGGTTATTAGTGACAAGCATTGGGGGTGCCATGGATCTTTGGTGATTGATGCACGAAGCAAACCGCACCATGCGCCCGCATTAATCGAAGATCCCGCAGTGGAAAGATCAGTAGATGCCTTGGGAACCAGAGGCGGCCCCCTTCATGGTATTATTTGATTTAGCGCAAATCATGGCGTCTTTGGCATTGGTTTTGGGGTAACGCCTTTTAATGATTCCAATGCATTAGTCGCAGCCTGCTTGATAGGTTCGTACAAATCTTTTTTAGCAATAAGCTTCGTAAGAGGGTCTTTTGCTTCTCTTGCCTCCACATTAAGGCTTCCAAGTGTAAGGCATGCGTTAAAAACAACAAAGTTATCTTTATCTTCAAGAAGATCAATCAAATCTGGAACAGTTGGTTTTGCAAGAGCCCCTATTACAGAAATTGCTCGCATTGCTTCTAACTTTACCTGCAGATCACTTTGCTTTAACATTTGGCTTATGAACTTAACATGGGTCGCAGTGCTTAAAACATCTTGATTTGCCAAGCCTACTTTAGCCCAAATTGCGAATATTTTATCGGTGCCATTGGCTAGCTCTGTCAAGGCTTTTTCCACCCCAGCAGATACCACAGGATTATTTGGTTTTCCTAAAAGTGCAATTGCAGTAATAGCAGAATATCGGACGGGAATTGCAGGATCTTTCAATGCAGCCAATGCCGCAGCTACAGCTTTGGTATCGGGCCCTGTTGTTTTATCCATCCCAAACTTTACAAGAGCGATCAAAGCTATCCTTCGAACTTCATAAGAGTTTGGATATTTTGAAGCTTCGACCAAAGCAACTATTGTCCTTCTGGCATCAACAGGATCAAATCTTTGTAGGGCATTGATAGCAAGATAACGCACCTGAGCTTGGGGATCTTCCTGAGCTCTTTTTGCAAGGGCATCAACCGTTCTAGGAATATCTTTGTCTAAAATTTCAAGCACGCTTAGTGCCATCACTGCTTTTACCCGCACTCCCGCATCGGGATCAAGGCAACGATCAATTACCGCAGGAATCGCTTCGGAAGTGGAAGAACCATAATTTGGAATCGCACTTAGGGCAATATCACGAACACTAGCATCTTTATCTTTAAGATCAATGATCCAAGATTTTAAAGATTTGATAGGGATTTTTGGGGCAAGATCTTTCTTCCCCCCACTTTCCTGAGCCCAGGAAGATGCACCAATCAACATTAATGCAAGTAACGATATATGCCAATTTCCTATTCGCATGACTATCCCCTGAAACCTTTGGTTATCTACAATACTAACAAGGATTCACAATACTTTTGCGTATAGCAATACCGCTTTTCAGATATCTTGCTTGCAGAAATGGTTTTTTATTGCAAATATAGGTATGGTTAATCCTTCCACAAGGTTTTTGACATTCCTCTAATTTTTCTAGTAGAACCCGAATTGAACATGAAACCACTCCTTCCAATGACATTGACAATCCTTGCCTTGATTCTGCCTCAAAGCATAATTGCTGCGGAAGATAAAGTCAAAACAAACACACTGACAAGTTATTTCAAAGATATCAGGCCAATTTTCCAACAAAACTGCCAGGGTTGCCACCAACCAGCAAAAGTTCAAGGCAGCTATATGATGATCGACTATCCCTCTTTATTCTTAAAGGGAGACCGAGACAAAGTTCAAATCGCTTCGGGAGATCCAACAAAAAGTAACATTTATCAGGTTATCATTGCCCATGCAGACCAAAAAGCCGAAATGCCCAAAGGTAAGGATCCTTTAACCAAGGATCAAACCGAACTCATTCGTAAGTGGATACTAGAAGGCGCCAAGGACGATTCACCTAAGTCCGCCAAGAAACTTGTTGACCCAGAGCATCCTCCGATTTATCCCCTCCCACCTGTTATTACTTCAATCGATTTCTCTCCAGATGGCCAAATCCTAGCCGTTTCTGGTTACCATGAAATCATTTTGCACAAAGCCGATGGATCCGAAATTCTAGGAAGGCTTATCGGCCTTGCAGAAAAAATCGAATCTCTTGCGTTTTCACCAGATGGTAAACAAATTGCAGCGGCTGCCGGATCTCCGGGCCGTTTTGGAGAAATCCAAATCTGGGATGTCGCCAAGAAAAAGCTCACCCTTTCCGCCCCTTCAACTTTCGACACCATTTATGGGGTTAGTTGGTCACCTGATGGATCAAAAATCGCCTATGGCTGCGCCGACAACTCAGTTCGGGCGATCGAAGCTTCGACGGGCAAGCAAATCCTTTACCAAGGCGCCCACACCGATTGGGTTCTAGGTACTGCTTTTTCCCGCGATGGCCTTTTTCTTGCTTCCATTAGCAGGGATCGGTCCATGAAACTTACCGAAATTGCAACCCAACGCTTTATCGACAACATTACCAGCATTACCCCCGGAGCCCTCAAAGGTGGACTTCAAACTGTTTCTGTCCGTCCCCGTAAAGATAAAACCATGGTTAAAGGTGCTGAGGGAACCGATGCTGCAGAAAAAGTTTATGAAGAACTCCTAATAGGGGGATCCGACGGCATTCCAAGGCTGTACAAAATGCACCGGGTTACAAAGCGCGTCATCGGTGATGATGCCAACAAAGTGCGTGAGTACGAGGCCATTTCAGGTAGGATTTATGCCACCTGTTTCGACAAAAATGGCGCTTTATTCGCAGCAGGCAGCAGCTTGGATGGCAAAGGATTCATTAAAATTTATCAGGCAGAGGATGGCAAGGTAGTAACCCGAATTGAAACCGGACTTACCCCAATCTATTCCTTAGCATTCACGCCAGATGGAACAAAAATCGCAGCCGCCGGATTTGATGGTACTGTTAAATTGTTCAAAGTTCCCACAGGGGAAAAAGAAAAAGAATTCGTTCCAGTACCAATTACAGTTAGTAAAAACTAAAACACCCACGAAGCCTGCTATCAGGAGATTGTAAATATGAATAATCGTTTCCCAAAAAATATAAACATGACTGCTATATTTACCCTAGTAATGCTTTTTTTTACTCAGGCAAATCTAAGCCAAGCGCAAGAGTCCGAAAAGCTGCCCGCTGGTGCTAAAGTTGAAAAAATCTCTATTACCCCGCTTTCTATCGACCTTGTTGGCCCTTTCTCTTATTCCCAAGTTTTAATGACTGGCATTTTAAGCACAGGCGAAAATGCTGACCTTACCCGTATTGGAAAATGGACTGTTCCCGAAGATCTAGTCAAAATTTCCCCCTCGGGCATTATTTCGCCTCTCAAAGACGGCACAGGCATGATTTCAGCCTCTTTTGATGGGCAAAGTATTTCCATTCCCATCAAAATTTCTCAAACTAAAAGCCTGGCACCCACCAGCTTTATCAACGATGTGATGCCTCTCCTTGCACGAACGGGTTGCAATCAAGGTACCTGCCATGGTTCTGCTGAAGGAAAAAATGGCTTCAAATTAAGCCTTCGTGGCTACGATTCGCTTTTTGATCACAGATCACTTACCGATGATCTTGAAGGACGAAGATTTAACCGAGCTGCTCCAGATTCTAGCCTTATGCTGCTCAAAGCCTCGGGGCAAACCCCTCATGCTGGCGGATCTGTTATTCAACCAGGCGACCGAACTTACGAAATCCTCCGCAAATGGATTGCCGAAGGCGTTAAGTATGATCCATCCACCCCTAAGGCTTCCAGAATCGAAGTCTTCCCAAAAGATTTCGTACTGCCCCTTCCAGGCATGAAACAACAAATGCTTGTTAAAGCTTTCTACCCAGACAACACCAGCCGAGATGTTACTGCGGAAGCATTTCTTGAAAGCAGCAATATTGAAGCAGCGCTTGTAGAAAAGAATGGCGTAGTGCAAGGCTTAAGAAGGGGAGAAGCTACGGTTCTTGCAAGATTTGAAGGTAATTATGCAGCCTCAACTTTTATTATCATGGGCGATCGCAAGAATTTCAAATGGGAACCGCAGATCGAAAACAACTTCATTGATCACTTAGTTTATGAAAAACTTCAATCCATCAAAGTCCTTCCCAGTGGGCTATGCAGCGACACCGAATTTCTGCGCAGAATCACCCTTGATCTTACCGGCCTGCCACCAACTTCTGAAGCTGTAAAAACTTTTCTTGCAGACAAACGCGATAGCAAGGTTAAGCGAGACGAAGTGATTGACAAACTCGTTGGTTCACCCGATTACATCGAACATTGGACAAATAAATGGGCCGATCTTTTACAAGTCAACAAATTGTATTTGGGCGATCAAGGAGCAGCCAAGCTTTATAGTTACATTCGTGATTTAATCGCTACCAACAAACCTTACAACAAATTTGCCAGCGATATCCTCACCAGTTCGGGATCGAATTTGGAAAACCCCGCAGCAAGCTATTTTAAAATATTGCGCGACCCCGCTGCTGCTGCTGAAAATAGCACCCACCTTTTTCTGGGCGTCCGATTTAATTGCAACAAATGCCACGACCATCCATTCGAGCGCTGGACCCAAGACCAGTATTACCAACTTTCAGCTTACTTTGCCCAAATATCAAGGGTTGAAGACCAAAAATACAAAGGCCAAAAAGTCGGTGGCAGTGCTGTTGAAGGGGCCCAACCCCTTGTTGAAGTGATCGATGATTCAAAATCTGGCGAACTGAAACACGAACGAACGGGATTGGTTGCACCACCTCAATTCCCCTTTGCATTAAAAGACAAAGCAGCAGATAACTCGAGCAGAAGACAGCAGTTAGCCCACTGGGTTACCTCTAAAGAAAATCCTTATTTTGCCCGCAGCTTTGTCAATAGGCAATGGGCCTACTTAATGGGCGTTGGCCTAATCGAACCGATTGACGATATCCGAGCCGGAAATCCTTCTTCAAACCCCAAACTCCTTGAAAAACTCGCCTCAGAATTCATTCAAAGCGATTTTAACATCCAGCATATCGTCAAGCTTATTTGCAAATCACGGGTTTATCAGCTTTCTGTTCAAAC
>CAXNFS010000135.1:0-8226 GCA_964201235.1 Gemmataceae bacterium
ACTTCACGAGTTTTATGCCTAGTAAAAGAATGCTTATAAGACATATGAATGGAGTCCTTTCAATAAGGAAAAAGCCGCAGATCTTCCATGGCTTGAAGTATATACGAAAATAAACATCATCCCAAACACAAACATAGGCTAAGTTGATGCAAGTACCAATTATTTTCCAACACAAAACCGACTAAACATGCGATCTAAAAGATCATCTGTAAAAACATGCCCTGTAATCTGGCCTAAATTCTCAATTGCTTCCCTTAACTCCAAGGCTAAAATTTCCAAAGGTTCTTCAAAAAGAACACAATGATGAGCCCTGCGTAGATTATCAAGACACAGATTGGCATATCCATTTATTCTAGCAAGGCCTGACGCAGATGCAGAACCATTTTTTTGATGTACAAGTTCAATTATATTTTTCTTTAAAAGTTCAATACCATGAGATGTGAGAGAACTAGTATGAATCCAATCATCAGGCCCATTAGAAACATCAATTTTAGTAGCAACTTTAAGCAATGATTTTTCGTCAGCCGTTAAAAAAAGCCCTAGAACTTGCTGATGATTCCTATCCGCACAATAAACAATAACATCCGCAAGACCTATTTCTTTAACTGCTAAATTCTGAGCCTGTTGTTCAATAAAATCCCGTCCATCTTCAATGCCAGGCGCATCAACAAGCTCAAAAAAAGAATCATCCCAATCTATCCTGGAAGTGACGAGATCTCGGGTAGTACCTGGAATCGGGCTAACAAGAGACTTTTTCTCACTAACCAAAATATTAAACAATGAAGATTTTCCAGCATTCGGAAGACCGACAATTACAACTCGAACTTTTTCATCACCAACTCCCCGCGACTGAAGTTTTTTGACCAAAACAATTATTTGGGCAAGCATATCGCCAATTGTCTTAAGTATCGCATCAGAACTGATAATAAGAATGTCTTCAGTTGAAAAATCTAGGTTAGCTTCCACATCTGCAAGAAGATTAAGTAAATCATCTTTAACCTTATGCAAGGGATCAAAAACACCGCCAGCAAGTTTGCCCAGAGCTTTATGTAGCCCATCGGGGGTAGAAGCTTCTATTACTTGATGAATTGCATCAACTTGCGCAATATCAACTTTGCCATTGAGAAAGGCACGGAGGGTGAACTCCCCAGGTTTCGCAGGCCTGAACCCACATTCAAAAAGTTTTGAAAATACTAAGTCAACAATCCAAGAATTAGAAATAAGATGCAACTCAATAACATCTTGGCCAGTGTAGGAAGCAGGCGATCTCCAATAATAGAAATCCATTTCAATCGAACGAAAATCATCCAACAAAAAACTGGCGGGCACAAGCCCTCTGGGAATGTTAAGAGCGGGTATTTTAAAATGAAGAAAGGAAGATACGCAATCCAAAGCCTTATCGCCAGTAATACGAATAATCTGCCTAGCACCATAACCCGCAGGCGAAGAGCAAGCGCAAATCAAGTCATGTGAAAGAAGTATTTCCCGTTTCAAAATAGGTAACCCCAATATGGGTTATTTTTTCTCGGCTTGCTTTAGAATATCATTAAACCAATCACGCCAACGATCGAGAGCAGTTTTTTCGGTATTACTTTTTTCTAAAGCTTTATTAGCGAGCTCTTTCCGTAAATTTTTAGCAGACTTCCCATTGTTATTGGATTCTAATTTTGAAATATCGGCACCATTGGCCGATGCTAACAAAGGTTGTTGTCCTATTTTGGTTTTAGGCAGTAATTTTCTTTCAGCAAGGCCCCACAAACTGCTAGCAACAAAATATATGCAAAGGCCCGCAGCAACCTTGTAAAACATAAAACCCATAAAGACCATCATATAGGTCATCATTTTTTGTTGTGCTTCTTGTTGCTCATCCGTGGGAGGAGGAGTAAACATTTTTTGCTGTAAAACCATCAGACCAATAGCAAAAATTGGAAGAAGGTTAAAATAGGGTCCAAGATAAAAAAAGCCTCCGTAGTCTTCTGGATTACTGATTAGAGGAATAGCGGCGCCCCAATTAATGAGCATATCAGGAGCGGCAAGGTTGATAATCCAAGTAGGCCAGAAAGTGGCTAGCCGAAAATGGATGCTTTCTTGCAAGGCAAAATAAAGCCCCATAAAAACAGGCATTTGAATCAAAACTACCCAGCAAGTGCCAAAAGGGTTGACATTATATTTGCGATATAATTCCATTTGAGCCAAGCCAATCGCTTGCTTATCACCCTTCAATTTTTCCTGCATCTTTTTCAACTCAGGGGCAAGTTCTTGCATCTTAATACTCATGATTGCCTGCTTCCTGCTTAAAGGAAACATCAGACCACGAATTAAAATGGTAAGAAAAATTATACAAAGACCAAAGTTAGGGAGGACAAGATAAACTTTCCACAAAATCCAATGCATCATGTTTGTGCATTTAATAACAATATCAGTCCAAAAAATAGAAGCACAAAAATTACCAATCCAACCAGGGGACTGATAATCTGTCATGGTGTTTAACCCGAGCTTATTCGTATATCTCGAAACCTGATCAGAATTAACCATCGCGTTATTGCTAAAATCACCAAGCAAACTAGTTTTAACCGGGCCATTATAAAGCAAATATTTATGGGTTACAGGTTTCCCTGCAACAAGATTAAACTGCTTGGAAGTAAGCCTTACGGTAATGTCATTATCAAATAATGGTTGAGCCTGAGTTTCTTTCCGAACATCAATAACGGCATACATGGGCTTTTTATCAGGAGTGGCAATATGCCGATAATAAATTGCTATTTGTCTGCCTAACCCAAACTGGGACTCCATCTTTTCGAAAGATTCTTTACTATCAAACCAAAAAGTTTCATCTTTACCATCAATACGAAGATTAAGGCTCCGATTTACGGGATCAATTTTAGAAATAATTCCACGGGCAAAAGTTGCATCGAGTGTGGGACGAACTTTTTCAATGATTTTTTGATCAGGCTGATTTTCATCAACAACAACCATTGAAGAAAAATACTGGATAGCAACGCCTGCATACCGAAACCAATGGTTTAACTGATTATTTACAAGAACTTCACTTCCGCCCATCCAACTAGCGATCTGCCTACCATCCTGAAGATCGCGATAAACATTATTTCGGTCATCAACTTGTGCAATTAAAGCATTTCTAAAAATATTTGTATACCAATCACCTTCAACGGGAAGACTTCTAGGGCCTGTAACTTGGTATCTAAATGGAATAACCGCTGTGTCGTCAGTGGAAAAAACCAATTCCATGCCAACATGGTAATCGTTCTTCGAAAGGGTAAAAATCTTAGAAATTAGAATGTTCTGCAATTTTGTTTCAAAAACAAGTTTTTGAGAAGCGACCCCTTTGGAATCAACTTCTTCGGTTGGGCCTGAAACGATTTTCCAATCAGTTTTCCCTAAAAGATCCATAGGTTGGTCGCCGAATTGATCTTTAAAATCAAAATGATAAAGGTAATTAGCACCAGCATGCCAGCGGGATTCTAAGGGTATCAAATCAAGACTTTTAGGTTTTTTCTCAATTTGATTAACCCAAACAGGTCTGCCAAGATTGTCAGCTTGCTGAAATTTATTAAGTACTACTTTGCGCACACAAGCGCCAAAAGAATCAAAAGTAATTCCTAGATGAAAACCTGATGAAGAATCTTCGCTGCCAAGGGTTACGAAATTCCCTCGTTCTTTGAAAGGAGCAAGGGCCAAATCATTATCATTATCTTTCGTATTATCATTTAACTTAATTGGGGGTTTTTCGACAAAAGGTTCAGTAACTTCAGGTTTTTTTTTAGGAGCAGGCCAAAGAGATTCACGGATTTGAATCCATGCTGCAAAAAGCAGGAAAGAAGCAGTAAAAAACAAAAGGAAATTCTTATTATTCTTCATATTTATATTGAATGGATTTAAGGAAAAAAAAGTATAGGAATTCGCCTATGCTTAAACTAGCGACCTTCTTTAAGACGATCACCCAGGAAATTTTCCAACTCGGGAATCGCATAGATCTTTTTAGCAGTAATCTCAAAGTCATAAGGCACTCTGCGATAACTGATTCGATTATTTTCAAGAATTACATAACAAGATTTTGGATTGCTATCGCGAGGTTGGCCCACGGAACCCACATTACAAAGGGTTTTACGATTATCTAGCAAATACGAAAAATCAAATTCTTCAGGGCTTTGAAATTGATAGAGGTCGGTACCTTCCTGCTGCACGAAAATTCCAGGCACATGAGTGTGGCCTTGAAAACAATATTTTCCTACGAGGGAAAAGATTCTTTCCATTTTTCTGTTGTTGTAAATATCTTCTGGAAAAACATATTCATTTAAAGGGTTTCGAGCGGAACCATGAACAAAAAGCAGTTCCTCTTCACGGTGCAAACGAGGGCGAGCAGAAAGGAAATTCCAGCGTTTGGAGCGTTCCTCTGGAGACCCACCGGTCTCTAATTGTTTTCTTGTCCAAAAGATAGCACGCTCAGCCGATGGATTAAACCCATCGGGATCAAATAATGCGCCCTGATCATGGTTCCCTAGGAGAACTACCTTGCAATTCATGACTAAATCAACACATTCACAAGGGTTAGGACCATAGCCCACAACATCACCCAAGCAATAAATCTCGTCAACACCCTGAGATTCGATGTCTATTAGTACATTACGAAAGGCTTCAATATTTCCATGAATATCGCTAATAATCGCTTTTTTCACATTTTCACCAACCAAATTAGAAACAAGTGCAAGTCAGTATGAATTCTGTATAAACACTCATCTTAGCTGATTTATACTGTTCTGCCATCGTTTTAAACACAATAAGTCGAGACTTCCCTTTAAATTGCATTAATTCCCGATATTAATTCTGGTTCCTTGCTCAAAAGATTCGAAAGTAATTTCAGGAAAAATCTCGGTTACCTTGTGGGAATCTAAGGGGCTTAAGTCGTTTCTGTTAGGGACCTTACCTTCAATTGCAAGTGCATATACCCCTTCAATTGGGGAATCCATTTCAATTAGGTGTTCAAAAATAGCAAAGGTTTTGCTTCGAAAAATGCAAAAAGGATCAATTCCAGTTTCTTTAACTACAGAAAATTGATCTGCAAGATTACGACCTGGTAAAGGCTTCTCATTTAAAAGCAATAAAATATTAAGCTTAGCTTTCTCCTTGGGGGCGGTTTCTCCCTCAACCGTAGCGGTAGACCACTCCACCCCTTCCCGCCAACGAACCCGGACCCTGATCTTTTTTCCTTGTGGAATTTTATCCAATATTTTCCCATCTTTTTCGAATTGAATTACCATTCGTTCGTCACGCCACCTGTCATTTGATTTACTATTTCGAAATTCCATCATTCCATTGTGATTAGAATCGGAAAAAGGCCCACGCCATGAAACTCGTTCAAATAAAGAATCGGGCATAAGCCAAGCAGCGGTTTTAAATTTTGAATCATCAGAAAACAAAGAAAGGGCCAAATTTTGATACGCAGGAAGTTGTGATGAAACATTTTCAAGAACAACAAATAATTTGTGTTTATTGAACTCCATCAATTGCTCTCGGAGTTTCAGAATACGATTAATTTTTTCATGAAGCTCAAAGTTATCCTTATCCCATTTAGCTTTATTTTCTTTATAAACTTCCCTTCGTTTTAGAATTTCAGGTTCTTCGCCAAATTGATCAATTAAAAATGTTCTTTCAGATTGAAGATATTGGTTAAGTCCCTGAAGAAATCTTTTAGAAACATCAGTTTCAGAATAACGACTTAACAAAGCATAAGAAGCTTTTAAATCACGGTTAGCAAACCCAGCAACCTCATCTAACATAGTGGGAATTGCAGGATCAATTCTAACCAGAACGATTTTAGTACCAGGATATATCTTGGCAATTTCAAGTGCTTTTTTTGTATGAAACCCAATGTTTTCTTGGTTTTTCGAGTAAGGCATTTCTTCCATTGCGAAATCTCTAGTTCGCGTAAGATCAACTAATTCCGCATGTGTTTGAATTTCACCAAATGTTTTTTCCCACCCTAAAAATTCAGTCCCAACAATAGCAATGGATGCGGGTGCCCCAACTCCACGCAAATTACGCGCTGGTTGCGATGCCCCTTCATTAGAAAAAATATTCAACAGATTGTTCTGCTTGATCGAGTAATTTGTTTTAATTTGGGTTTCAGCAGTGGTGACAAACATAACCGATGGAAGTGCTGCAAGATTTTTAATGGATGCAGGGGTCGCAAGGATTTCAATTAAAGCACCATTAGCCCCTTCAACAACGGCATCATTAAGATTGGAGAATAGTTCATTAATTTCGTTTTGGCCAGGCGGTTGATGATTTAAAACCAATAGCCATTTTTCAAGTTTCTGTTCAGTAGCTTCCAGTTTTTTTCTAGCAGCAGGGCTCATTTTTCGCAATGAATTTTCTTTGATGTCTTCAATAACTCTTGCCTTTACCAATGGCCAATCAGGATGAACCTTTACAACGCGAGGAAAAGCAAAAGGAGTAACAAAAACGCCAGCGGTTTTTAATGCTTCAGGAAAAATTTTTGTATCAATGATGGGCAATGATTTCCCAATCAGATTTCCTGTAATTCGTGTAAACAATTCTGGGTTGTAACTAACAGCATCAATGAAACCAATTTTGAAAAGGCTACTTTTAAGATCTTCCCAAAATTCAAGTTGTTTCTTAGCTTGCATGTATTGTGGGAACTCAATTTCAATCCGAACTGGCTCTTCAGATTTATATGGATCCTCACTTCCAACCGGCCAACTTGTTACAGAATAAATCCACCTCGGATTGATACACTTATTTTCCTTGCCGATTGGTACAGTTCCATCAAACGAGCTAATAGTTTCATCTTTTAATTTTTCAAACAGATTTTGATCAGTAGAAGTGAAGCCTGTTGCTTTAAGAAATTTAAGCAACTCATCGACTTGCCTTAGTCTTTCAACACCATAAACTTGAATTCTAAATTTGACCCTAACATTAACTTTATCAACCGAAACAGGTGTATCTTGCCCCATCAACGAAATAGGCAAAACAAGCAGAATCAGAAGAAAGCTTATTAATTTCTTATTCATCTTAACTTCTCGTTACCAGTACAGAACAAACCAATCTATTATGACATGTGATTTTAAAGTAGAGATGTCTTAATTCCGGTAATCCCAAAGTAATTAAAGATTTAAAAAGGAAATACCATGAAATTCGGTCAGGGACAAAAAGTTATCATCACCGGTGCTTCAACAGGCATCGGAAGGGCAATAGCTAAAGACTTAGCTAAAGGTGGAGCACATGTAGGGCTTATTGCAAGAAGAGAAGAACTACTTTTAGAACTTGTAAACGAAATACAAACCCTTGGTGGGAAAGCTTTTTACAGGGTTGCAGACATTTCAGAACGAAAAGAAACACTAATTGGGATTTCGGAATTAATAAACTGCATGAGCGGAATAGACATACTCATTGCAAACGCTGGGGTTGGGGCCCCAACAACGATCCAACCCTTTAATGTTGAAACTCAAGAAAAAATGATAAAGGTTAATTTGCTAGGTGTTATTTATTGCATTGAAGCTGTTTTACAAACCATGCTTGATTCAGGAAAAGGACATATAGTTGCAATTTCAAGCCTAGCGGGGTTTAAAGGGTTACCGGGCGAGTCGGGTTATACCGCATCGAAAGCAGGCTTGAATACATTCATGGAAGGAATGCGCATACAATTGCGCCCGAAAAACATTTTTGTTAGCACCATTTGCCCAGGATTTATAAAAACACCCATGACAGAAGTCAATGATGAAAAAGACATGCCTTGGCTAATGGATGCAGAAACCGCAGCAAATATAATAATAAAAGCAATTCAACGAAAAACAAAAGTTCTTAGATTCCCATGGCAAACTTCGCTGCTTATGCGAATTGTAGGTTTCCTTCCAGACTGGTTGATCGAACGTGTCATGAAAAAGTACAACGAAAACCCGCCCATGCCTAAAACCCCACTATAAAAATCACGCCTTTATTTAGCAGATCTAGATGCGATTTCACCAAACAAATGAGCCATCGACTTTATCAGTTTTATCCAGTCGCCTTCATGCAAACTTTCATTGGGGGCATGAGCATTACTATCTGGGTCTTCAATACCTAGCAATAGAGCAGGGGCCCCGCCAAGCAATTCAACTAATGGTCGGACAAATCCAATTGTTCCGCCACACCCTATGCCGACAGGTTTCGCTTTAAAGCCTTTTTCAAGAGCAGCAATTGCAGCTT
>CAXNFS010000136.1:0-8182 GCA_964201235.1 Gemmataceae bacterium
TGCGTAGGTACCGTGGTGCTAATGCGTTCGCCTATGCTTTGCGTTGGTTCAGGCGCATCGAAGGTGCTCATCAGCGGAATTAATTCGCTTCGCTTTACACGAAGATAAATGCTGCGCTGTTGCGAGTTATCGTTAGTGGCACTAGGCCCGTACATATTCTTGGTATCAAGATTCCCGCCCACCGCAAGCAATGCATCACGAATGAGTTCAGCATCCAAACGGCGTGGTTGATAGTGCCATAAATATCGATTGTCGGGATCGATCTTACTATTTTCGGCATTGGATTCATGCGATTGCTGATAGGTTGCACTCAACATGATCTGCTTATGCAACGGCTTAAGCTTCCAACCGTTCTTTGTGAGTTCCTTGGCAAGCCATTCGAGAAGTTCTGGATGGCTTGGGCGCTCTCCTTGGAATCCAAAATCATTCGAAGTTCGAACAATGCCATTACCAAAGTGGTTCTGCCATAATCGATTCGCCATCACCCGGGCAAGCAAAGGGCCCGCCCCTTGTTCCAAATCGGTCATCCAATCTGCAAGTGCAATCCGGGGATCTTTTTGTTCAGCACCTTTGGGTAGCTCGCCCCGGGTGAGAACTTGCAAATAGCCGGGCGTTGCTTTTTCACCCTTGTTATCCACTTCACCCCTGCGCAGATAGAAAACATCCTGCCCGCCATCGATGGTGGTGTAAACTTCCTTGAGCGGTGGACGCGGCGTAGCCATGTCGTGACTTCTTAAAGCTTGAACAACTTTATTCGTGGCTTCATCAAACGGGGCGAACCACCGTGCAAAATTCTCACGCAACGGATCAGGCACCTTGTTATTGTTCGCAGCAAGAATACCTCGAATCTCATAAACATTCTGTGGTACAAAATCGCCCGCCCATGTTGTCGGATTCGGTTCGGTACTCATTGCAACCCGCAAACGGCCAATTCCCAACTCACGGAATTGCAATGTGATTTGAAGTTCAGTTCCGCCTGCAAAACCTACAAGTGGTTTGTCCAGTTCGAAGATGGCTGCGTTATCTTTCTTGGCTGTTGTTTTTACAACCCAAGCGGTGGCGGGTTTGCCATCCACTGCATTGGCCAAGGGTTGATCTTTATCTTCAAATGCAGCAAAGACAGCCTTAAGTTTTAATTCCTGCACAGGCTCTTTTGATTTGGCATCAAGTGGCTTAGCAGTAATCTTCAACTCGGTAAGTTGAAATCCACCATCCGCATTTACTCCGGGCCCCCGTTGTGGCAGCGCTTTATCGGTAAAGCAATCCAATCGAAATGAACTAAGATTCTTCTGATAAGTATTAAAGGTAATTTGGTACTCATCGTTTGCAGGAGTTGCTTTTTTCGCTCCACGACCTCGCTGCTTCATGGTGCCTGGGTTGATCGTGCCATCTTGAGCAACGATACCACCGGGCAACCATTTCAGATACGAACGCTCTGCGTCCACAGCTACAGGCTCTAATATTTGCCAGCGTGTTGCTTCGGGTTGTTTCGGCAGCTCTGCCTTCTGCCAAGCATCAAATCGTTTGGGTAACTCATCGTTGGCAAACTTCCGCAATGCGGTTGCCAATGGTTCGCGATCTTGCTGGTGCTTATCCAATTTTGTTTTCGTGGCAACAGGATCGGGATCAAGCACCCGAGTGCCATGCACGGTTTTTGCTAAGCTCGCAGCAAGTGCGTAATAATCTTTGTGAAGCAATGGATCATACTTATGCTCATGGCAACGAACACAACCCAGCGTAAGGCCAAGCATCGAACCACCAACAGTCATAAGCATGTCATCGATTTGGTCGTAGCGAATTCGCTCGACGGTTTTTGCTGTGATCTGCCCAGGGTATGGCCCTGCCACAAGAAAACCTGCCGCGCTAGCAGCTTGAAAATCTTCTGGGTGCAATTTATCGCCAGCTAATTGCAGTTTGATAAATTGATTATAAGGGATATCCTCGTTAAGTGCTCGAATCACCCAATCACGATAATGATACGCAGAGGGTCGGAATCCATCGAACTCATAGCCGCCACTCTCTGCATAACGGGCGACATCAAGCCAATGCCTCGCCCATTTTTCACCATATCGAGGGCTTGCCAATAATTCATCCACCACCTTTTCAAACGCACCAGCCGATGTATCTTTTGCAAACGCATCGATCTGCTCAGGCGTTGGTGGTAATCCAATAAGATCGTAGTACGCTCTGCGCAATAATTGTTCTTTCGTTGCTGGTTTACTCAATTGCAGTTTTTTTCCTGCACTTACCTGTTGAATGAACCGATCAATTGAATTGCTTGCTGTACCAGCAGGGGGTGCGATTTCTTTCAATGGTTGAAATGACCACCACTGTTTTCCTTCCGCAAGATTTATCTCACGCTTAGGCTTGGCTACCAACTCTCCCTGACGAGGATCGGGAGCACCCATATCAATCCACTTGGCGAAATCTGCAATCACATTTTCGGGCAGCTTGCCAGAAGGTGGCATATCTAAACCATCATACTTAAGAGCTTTCATAAGCAAGCTCTTCGCTGATTGACCTTTAATAAGAGTTGGGCCAGATTCTCCGCCTGCTAACATTCCCTTGGCAGTATCAAGATACAATTCAGCCTTAAGCTTCTTATTGGTTTGCGCATCTTTTGAATGGCACGAATAGCAATGCTGGTTGAGCACCGGGCGAATCTTTTGTTCGAAGAATTTCAAACCCTCCTCATTTGCTTCTTGGGCAATTGAATGATTCACAGAAAGACAAAGGGTTATTCCTACTAACGCATATCTCAACATAATAAAATTCCTCATCGAAAGAGCTGTTTATTAACCGCTCACCCTGATTCTCAATTTATTTTTCGACATCGTAAATGAAGGCCTTATCATCTGCAGGTTTAACCCAAACATTACGAAACTTCACAGGGTTGTTGTGATCCTGAAGAAATACTGGTCCGGTCATCGTCTTCTTTTGCATATCCCGAATCTTTTCCAAATAAGGCGTTGTCCCAAATCGGAACGGATGGAATGTTGACTTCGGTTCGCCAAAGGGTGTGCCATCCTGCACTTTCATTTCGTTGAACCAAACCGTTACGGTGCCGTTCTCGGTGATTGCTCCAGCTTCATTGCGCCTTGGTGCCCGGTAGCGAATATCAAAGACCTGCCACTCACCTGGTTTTCGGCATGCATTCACAAGGGGTTTTGAAAACCCATACACGGCACCCGCATCTTCTTGGGTGATCTTTTCCTTATCTTTGCCAAACGAGTTTAGAATCTGAACCTCGTAGTTGCCGTGAATGTAGACACCGCTGTTGGCAGGGCCCTTTTCAGGCAGCAAGAATTCAACATGAATATCAGCATCACGGAAGTGAAGCTTGGAGACGATATGATTCTTATTCCCTTTGGGTGTGGAAATAAGCATCCCATCTTCAACAGGCCAGTTAACCTTTTCGCCTGCCATGCTCAAAAATAGGTGTTTGCCGTTTTCATCGAGTAGGATGGTAGCGCCCTTTGGTGCCATGGCTGGAAGCTTGCTTTGATCGGGTTTGAAATCAGAATCAGCACCCAGAACAGCTAGGGAAATTAGGAGAGCAGGAATCATTGGGCAGCCTCAGTCGGTGTGTATTTAGCCTAACTACTTATAATACCGTTCCTGAGGCCGATTTGCAACAACCGATTGGCCCAGATGATGGCTCTTTTGCCCTCAAAATCGGTCCTAATGTACTTATTTAGCCAGCTTTATACCTGCCACAACCCAGAACTATCGTTCAGAGCCGGTTTTCTTATTGAGCAGCGGTTGTTAATCCGCTGGCGCTGGAAGGCTATTGTTTTTCTTGTTTTATACGCAATAGGCGGTACAATTTATTGTGCATATTGGTGACCATACTAGGACTCAAGCGGCAGTGGTAACAAAGGCATGCCGAGCCGAAATCGTTATTATGAAACTAAAGGAGATTACCATGATTGAAAACACAGCATTTACGAATGCACTGGATGCCGTGGAACACCTAGACCCTGACGCCCAAGCGGAATTGATAGCCGTTTTAAATCGTCGGCTGGCCGAACGAGGTCGCGAACGCATCGCTGCCACGGTTGAGCAGGCGCGGCTCGAGTTTGCGTCCGGACAGTCAAAACCCATGACCGCCTCCGAAATCGTGCGCGAGGCACTCTCGTGAGACGCCTGCTTTTACAGTCACCGGCCTTTGGGCGCGACTTGAAGAAATGGCTGAAGTCGCATTCCGACACAACAGATTCGATTGCCAAGACCTTGGAGCAATTGTCCGCCGACGCCAGCCATGCTTCATTGCGCTCGCACAAACTTAGCGGCGCTCTGGCGGGGTGCTGGTCGTGCAGCGCTGAGTACGACCTGCGTATCGTGTTCGATTATGTGCAGCATGACGGGGTTGAGGCGATTCTTCTACTATCGCTTGGCACACACGACCAAGTTTACTGACCCAGGTGCTGCAGCAGACCAGGACCGATATTCCAGCTTCATTGTTCAAGTGTGACCAAGGGGCCTTGCGGCCTCGCTAGACGAGGGGCACGGCGAATCTACGGCTCCGTCAGCAGGGTGATATCTCAAACCCGATCAAGGGTTGGTACCAGGATGGCATTAAAGAGTAAATAATTGATACGGACTTAGCTTGGAGTCTACAAAACTTGGCTCAGTCTAAGAAGCAGAAAATAGTTTAGCCACGGAAATATACGGAATGAAGAACAAGCAGATGATTAGTCACGATTGATGTGTGTATTGAAAGACCCATGGACTGCGTTCACCTCTCCGTCATTCTAGGCGAAAGCGGGGAATCCAGAAATATAAGCAGCAACAAAAAAGCCCACCCCGTGTTATGAGGTAAGTTTAGGTGCAATAATGCAGAAGAAGAATGGAACTCCGCATACGCGAAGTTGACGAAGGCGCGGGGCACAGGGGTAGGCCCCTTCGACAAGTTCGGCTGGCTCACCGCTGGCAAGCTAAGGGACCGACTTCCCTTGTACGGTCAGTGAGCTTGTCGAACTGGCCGTTATTAGTTGGGAAAAGAAAAGGGTTAGGTCTCTTTTTACATGGCTTACTACTATGCCCAGACGAAGCCATCCTATTTCCTTGCTATTTAGATTCCAATTACCCTATATTCATTGTCTCAGTTTGCAGTTTCCAAATGATTAGGTATAATTCATTCATTATTTACGACAATGTTTTACCTGTAAAAGAATGCATTCCATGATTAAACGAAGAGAAATGATCCTAGGGATCCCCGCTGGCTTTGGTGCGCTACTTGGCACAAACCTACTTTCAGGCATTACCCAAGCCGCAGAAAAACCTGCAATCAACACGGTGGGTGGCCCAAAACGAATCATTTTCTTTTTGCAAAACCATGGCTTTGACCCATTAACCTGTATCCCTAAAGGGCTTAGCGAAAGCTGCGCCCTCGATGGTATCACCCTTGAAAAACCAATGCAGGCACTAGAGCCTTACAAAAACAGAATGCACATCGTTACAGGTTTGCATGGCAGGCATACAAGCCCGGGACACAGTGCCTTTTTTGGAGCCCTCGGCGCCTATCGTGGTGGTACCGGCGTCCCTCCTTCTGCCGCGACCATTGATTATGCACTCAGTCAATCACTGCCCCAGACTATTCTGCCGCCACTTTGCATTGGTATGGAATCACTTGAAAGTATGAAAGCGAGACCAACCCTAGCTACGCTTACTGCTTCGGGGCCGAATCAGCCGATCTTTATGCATTGCGATCCCAACATGCTGTACCAGATGCTTTTCGGCAGCATCGCAGAGGGAGATATTAAGAAGCACTACCAAGCGCGTTCGGATGTAATGCTTGAAGTAGAGCACATGGCAAAACTTAAATTGAAAGGGTTACCCCAGAGCGAAAGTGAACGCTACGAAAAGTATGTAAACGGATTTCGAGATTTAAACGGATTGCGCGAAAAACTATCGAAGATATCTGGGCAGCTAAGAAAATACGCTCCGAAGCTCGATGACCGCTACAGCAAACCAAAGTTCGAAACCGATTGGCATGACGCACTATTAGAGATTGGTATCGCAGCTCTGCAGGCGAACCTGACTAATGTTTTAACGATCGCCTCCGGATGCGGAGAGTATTTCGGTTCCTGGAAAGGACTGGGCGTGTCTGATACCGGCCATGGGCTGGGCCACATCGACCAACCTGGCAATGGTATTTGGACAAAGATTCGACATTACAATTGTGAGATGCTAGTCAGGCTTATGAAAGCCCTTGAAGCCATTCCTGAAGGCACGGGGTCAATGATGGACAATACCCTGATTGTGTATTCCAGCAATAATGGAAAAGAGCAGCACACCGATGGCTCTAACTGGCCCTTTGTACTTCTCGGGAACGGCGGTGGGCGCTTTAAAACCGGGCAATACACCCATGTTAAAGAACGGCCAATCAACGACCTTTACACCACATTTCTTCGTGGCGTTGGCGCACCAGTTGACCGCTTCAACCTAGATAAAAATATGGCCAACCTGACCCATAGCAAACTCGGCCCCATCGAAGAACTGCTGGCCTAAGATGTCTATCACTAGATTTATCTATTTCGCAGCTTTGTTAAACTTCTTGATCTCCCCTTTTGCTTATGCGGGGCCAGGTGAATCGATTAAACCTGGCGATGCTGACTTCAAAAAAAAGATCAAGCCTTTCTTCGAAAACTACTGCTTTGCTTGTCATGACGAAGAGACTAAGAAAGGGGATATTTCTTTAGAAAGCCTCAGTGATATAAATGCAGATAATGCAAGCATTTGGAAAAGAGTTTGGGAACAGGTGGCCCTGAAGGAAATGCCACCTAGGAAGAAAACCAACCAACCTAAATTAATCGAGCGTCTGGAAGTTTCCAACTGGATTACAGATGGGCTCACCAAGGCCCTGATAAATAAAGGTGGCCATAACGATCACCTGCGCCCAATCAAGGGTAATCATCTTGATCATGATCTTCTTTTTGGCACTGTGCATAAGAACCTCGAACCAGCTTCCACGCCAGCTCGCATCTGGCGTATTCACCCGCAGGAACATCTTGTACGCCTCAATGATCTTATTTGCATCAAACGCAAATATGACCCAGAACGCCCCGGCTTATGGACTCACGGCGATCACATTCCATCGAACCTGGAAGGTCAGGTCAAAGCCTATCTTGGTTTGGATAGCTATATTGGAAGTTTTGATGATGCCTATGACTTTGGTGTAAGCGGTTTTCAATCCAGCTTGACGATGATCAGGGATCACGGTTTGCGTAACTACCCTTTCCTTTACTCAGTCAACAGTTCTGAGGCGACACAAATAGCGGGCATTGCAGAGACTATCCTGCGTTTCATGGCCCACGGCCCTGCTGGCGAACCCTATCAGTTTGCTGAAAACATCAAAGACATACCCGGAAAATATCGGAATCTAAATTTGCTTTTCTATAGCAAGGAAATCAAACGACCTTTGACACCAGTGTATGAGTTAATGAAAACGCCTGGAGTTAGCGATGAACGCCTTAAAGAAGTTATTAGTTTCCTGTTTGAAGCCTTAACATTGCGCCTGCCTAGTACGGAAGAGACAGCCAGTTACTTAAAAATTGTGAATAAGTCCATCAAGGAACTCGGTAAAGAAGAGGGAACCTTTGTGGGGCTGACACCTATCTTCCTTGACCGTGACGCTCTTTTTCGCCCGGAACTATGCGAGACCGGAAAACCCGACAAGCATGGCCGCGTAATGCTGCAAGGGCAGGAACTCGTGCTCGCTATCAATGCAGCCTTCTCTTACATCCGCCCAGATAAAGACCATCTATGGACCGCACTCGCCGAGGGAAAACTAAAGTCACGCGAAGAAGTAAAACAAGAAGTTGTCCGCATTCTCAATGACGACAGCATCAGAAAACCCCGCATACTTCAATTCTTCAGGGAATATTTTGATTACGATCGTGCTGCAAGTGTCTGCAAAGATCGAAAGGCGCTGGAACGAGACGGCGGCCATTTTGATACGATCTATGCAGCCATGAACAGCATGACCGCCAATACAGATAGCTTGGTAGAATTGATCCTGCGTGAAGATAAAAATATTCTAAAGGAGTTGCTGACTACCGACCGGGTGATCTATCAACCTTACACATCCGGAGCGAATTTCAGAGATGGCATCTTGTTCAAAACCGATATCAATTACTTCATGAATAGGGGCAAGAAGTTCGTCGAATTCAAAAAGTAT
>CAXNFS010000137.1:0-8103 GCA_964201235.1 Gemmataceae bacterium
CCAGAAGCACATCTGGCATTTCCGCGATTGGGCGATCGAATCACTCAATAACAATCTGCCCTATGATGAAATGGTTAGGCAGATGATCGCTGCAGATGAGCTTAACCCCACCGATGATAAAAAGCTGCGAGCGACAGGCTTCCTCGCCCGCCAGTATTTCAAGTTCAATCATAACTCTTGGATGGAAGAAACCGTCGAGCATACCTTTAAAGCATTCATGGGCCTTACCATTAATTGCGTCAGGTGCCATGATCACAAATATGATCCCGTAACTCAGGTCGAGTATTACCAACTGCGCGCTTTTTTCGAACCGTACCAAGTGCGTACCGACATGGTGCTTGGCGAATCCGACTTCGAAAAGAACGGCATCCCAAGGGTGTTCGATTGCAACCTCGATGCACCAACCTACCTCTTTGTGCGAGGCGATGAGAAGAACCCTAAGAAAGATAAAGCCATACCGCCTAATGTTCCAGCATTTCTGACAATAGGCGACTTCAAGATCGAACCGGTAAACCTCCCTGGTGAAGCACACGCACCAGAACTCAAGCCCATCGCATTTGAAAACGCAAAGCTTCTTGCAAAGTCAAAAACTGAAACAGCATCCAAGGCTTATACCTTGGCAGAAGAAGCCCTCAAATCCATCAAGAAACCCGAAGAGAAATCTTTACTAGAAAAGAAACTAGCATCTGCAAAGCAAGCATTGGAGTTTGCTAACGAGGAAGAAAAAAGCATCGAGCCCCGATGGCTTGCAACCAAAGCTAAACTCGTAGAACCCATGAAGGCGGAAACCAAAGCTAAAGCTCTGCTAGCATCAAAAGCAGAAAAGCAAACCGCCCTGGCAAAGGCAAGCTTGGATATTTTAAATGCCGAGATAGAACTGTTGACTGCTGCAAAAGGCAAGGAAGATGCTGCAAAGAAAAAGCTGGAGGCTGCTACCAAGGCACAGGAGGTAGCAAGTAAGAATGTTGACACACCCAGCGAAGTTTTTACCGCAATTAAAGGATCGATAAAGACACTTGAATCGAACCTCGAAAAAGAAGACTCCCGCAACAAGCCCTACCCCAAAACCAGCACAGGCAGGCGCTCTGCCCTCGCCAAGTGGATGACTGATAAGTCCAACCCCCTTACTGCAAGAGTTGCGGTCAATCACATCTGGGCCAGGCATTTCGGTAGGCCCCTTGTCGATACGGTTTTCGATTTCGGTCGCAAGGGTGCGCTACCCTCGCATCCCGAGCTCCTCGATTGGCTTGCTGCAGACTTCATGCAGAATAATTGGGACATGAAACGATTGCACCGCATCATGCTTACTTCCAAAGCTTATCAGATGAACTCGAGTACTCTGGGCATGGAAAAAAACATCGCCCTCGATCCCGATAACAAATTGCTTTGGCATATGAATCCCCGCAGGCTTGAGGCTCAAGCTGTTCGCGATTCCATGCTGCAGCTTGCAGGTAAACTCGATACCACGATTGGTGGGCCCAGTGTACCTTCCGCTGCTCAAAATGAATCCAACCGCAGGGCGCTTTACTTCTTCCAATCCCATAACGAACACAATATCTTCCTCCTGCAATTTGATGATGCCAATGTGCTCGAATGCTATAAACGCGAAGAAAGCATCCTGCCCCAGCAGGCACTTACCCTTTCCAATAGCAAGATCGCTTGGTCGATGGCGGAAGCAATACATACCCAGCTTCAACTAAAACTTTCGCAGGCAAGCGATAAAGAATTCATACAAGCATCGTTCAGACTGCTTCTAGGGTCAGAGCCCAACGATGCTGAGATCGCCCAATGCCTTGATATCTTTACAGCTTGGAACAGTGCAAACCCAGTAAAGCAAAATGCAGCGGGTAATGCCCGTGCGAGATTGCTTTTGGTTCACTCCCTTATCAACCACAACGATTTTGTAACCGTACGCTAATGGCAATAAGAGGTGTCGCATGAATCATCAACGATGTTCGGGAAATCACCGCAGAGCCTTCCTGTCAGATATGGGCATGGGCTTTACAGGCCTTGCTCTTGGTTCGATGTTGCAGAGCGATGGCATTACCCGTGCTGATTCTTCCCTTCCATGGTCGCCACCCAATGGCAAACCCTCTTCCGCAGCAAAGGCTAAAAGTGTGATCTGGTTGTTCATGAATGGCGGAGTGAGCCATCTTGAAACATTCGATCCCAAACCCGAATTGGATAAATATGCAGGGAAATCGATCGCTGAAACACCCTACAAAGGCACGCAAGACCCCGAGAAACTAAAACTGGCCCGGGTTACCGTGGTCAACGATGCCAACGGGCAGCAACGCAATAAACTTTTCCCCACCCAGGTCGGTTTCAAAAAACGCGGGCAGTGTGGCATGGATGTTTCCGACTGGCTCCCCTACCTAGGCAACTGCGCTGATGACATGGCCATCGTTCGCTCTATGTACACCACCGATGACAACCATGGCGCACAGACCCAATTTCATTCAGGCAGACACATGCTTGATGGCGAATTCCCAACCTTAGGTGCTTGGGTTCATTATGGCTTGGGCTCCCTCAACGATAACCTGCCCCAGTTTGTCAGCATGGGCAACCGTGAGTATTGGAACAAGAAAGATGGCCATTATCTTGGACCTATGCATGATGCAGTTCCTGTCAGAGCAGCTTCGGGTAGCCCGCTGGATTTTGGATCTCCCGAACGCCCGATCACTCCCGATGAACAAAAGCTAGGCTTCGACCTCGTGGGTAAACTCAACTCCATCCGCGGAGTGGAATACCCCAATGACCCCGCACTTGCTGCCCGCATCAAAAGCTATGAGCTTGCATTTCGTATGCAGAAGTCGCTTCCCGAAGTCATGGATTTCTCCAAGGAAACCGAAGAGACTAAAAGGGTCTATGGGATCGACAAGCCTGCTTCACGCGACTTTGGCAATCAGTTGCTTGCTGCTAGAAGATTAGTCGAACGAGGCGTGCGCTTTGTTCAAATTCAACATGGGGCAGGCGGGGCGGGCGCTTGGGATGCGCATGGCGGACTCAAGAACAACCACTCCAGCAACTGCGCCAAGGTCGATCAACCCATCGCAGGGCTCATTCAAGATTTAAAACGAAGGGGCCTTCTCGATGAAACTCTCATTGTTTTTGCTTCCGAGTTTGGCAGAACTCCTGGCACTCAGGGCTCTGATGGCAGGGATCACCATATCTATGGCTTCTCTGTAATGATGGCAGGGGGCGGTATCAAAGGTGGCACCGTGCATGGCACCACCGATGAAATCGGCTTCCATGCGGTCGAAAATCGCCACTATGTAACTGATATTCATGCCACCATCCTGCATCTAATGGGGCTTGATTCGCGCAGGCTCGAAATCCCCGGGCGCAAACGCTTAGATATAGATCATGGCAGGGTTATTCCGCAGATCCTTGCATGATTCTTTTTCGAAGCGTCTATTTCCATTGAGTCTCTGTTCCCTTAAGTCTACTATTATATTGTTAGATTGTTTTATACTGCGCTTGGTTTCTTGTTTTCAATCTTTCCTACTATGCAGGTTATTTTAATGAAACGATTACTGCTCTCACTTTTAATACTGACTCCCGTGTTTTGGATTCATGCAGTTGAACCTTCTTCTGCACCCGTGAGCTTTAACAAAGACATCAGGCCGATCCTTTCGGAAAATTGTTTTTCCTGCCATGGGCAAGGCAAGAACAAGGGTGAACTTCGCCTAGATACAAGTGCGCATTTTATCAAGGCAGGTGCCTCGGGTGAAAAAGCGGTTGTTCCGAACCAACCCGATGCAAGCGAACTGGTCAAGCGCATCCTTTCAACTGAAAAAGGTAAGGTGATGCCTCCACCTTCCACCAAGAAAACTCTCACCACTGCCCAGAAAGAAACCTTGAGCAAGTGGATTGCGCAAGGCGCTCCTTACGAAAAGCATTGGTCGTTCGAACCCATCAAAGCTCAAGCACCAATAGAGAAAAAACCCAATCCCATCGATGCCTATCTAATCGCAAAGTTGAAAAAAGAGGGGCTAAGCTATGCGCCTAAAGCAGACCCATCTACTTTATTACGCAGAGTTTCCCTCACCCTTACCGGGTTGACTCCGAGTGTGCAGGAAATGGAAACCTTCCTCGCTGATAAATCGCCCGATGCCTACGAAAAGATGATTGATCGCTATCTTGCATCACCTAAATATGGCGAAGAGATGGCTCGCCATTGGCTCGATATCGTTCGCTATGCTGATACCCACGGCTTACACCTTGATAACGAAAGGCAGATGTGGGCCTATCGCGACTGGGTGATTTCTGCATTCACCAAAAATCAACCCTTCGACCGATTCATGGTGGAACAAGTTGCAGGCGACTTAATACCCAACGCCACTTTAGATCAATTGATTGCAACTGGCTTCAACCGTTGCAATGTTTCCACCGGAGAAGGTGGTTCGATTTCTGAAGAGTGGGTGTTCCGTAATGCAGTTGATCGTACCTCGAATTTCATGGAAGCTTTTCTAGGCCTAACAGGCGGTTGTGCAGTATGCCATGATCACAAATTTGATCCCATCACCGCCAAGGATTATTACTCGCTTTACGCATTCTTTCATTCTGCAGCAGATTCGCCATTGGATGGCAACCAGTTATTACTGGCTCCAAGTGTGAAGCTTGATCTTCCCGAAACGAAGAAAAAGATTGCTGAGCTTGAAGTTGAAGTTTCCGCATTGCGCAGAAAAATGGAAGAAGAAGCTGCAAAGTTGGCGTATGAAGACCCTGCATTGAAGCCAATAAAGAGCGAAGTCAAGGTTGCAGAAGACATCTGGTTTGAAGATGAATTCCCCAAGGGAAGCAAAGTCTTTGCAAGCCCCGGACTGCCTCTTGAATTGGTCGATGCTAAAAAAGGAAAAGTCTTCAGTGGCACCAAAGCCATTCGCAGATCCGATGCAGGGCTGGCTCAAGATGTATGCGAAAACATGCCTCCGATCACTATTCAAGAAGGCAGCGTGCTTTTCGCAAATGTGTTTCTTCAAGATGGCAGACTTCCCAAAGCCATCATGCTGCAATATTACTCCACCAATTGGCTGCATCGTGCAGTTTGGGGCGACTACAACATCATCCCTTGGGGCGCTGCCAACACCACCGAGCGAGTCAACATGGGTCCGCTTCCCTCTGCAGGCAAATGGATTCGTATTGAAGTTGCTGCTGAAAAAGTTGGGCTAAAGCCTGGCACCATCGTTACTGGCTTTGCTGTAACCCAGTTTGGGGGCATTGTAT
Source organism: Gemmataceae bacterium (assembly GCA_964201235.1). GTDB lineage: Bacteria > Planctomycetota > Planctomycetia > Gemmatales > Gemmataceae > UBA969. The sequence continues at coordinate 5,230 of CAXNFS010000137.1, forward strand.
TCTGGGATAAAATTGGCATGACTGGTAAGAAAGATCCCGCTACCGACCCTGCACAATCTTTCGCAGCATGGTGGCAACAACAAACAGGAAGAGATCAACCCGAAGCCACGAACGATGTCGCCATTCTCATCAAACAAGGCCCCGCAAAAACTACCGATAAAGATCAGGTCAATAAGGTTAAGGCCTTCTATCTTGCAAACCATTGCACTGCAACTAAAACCCAAATGAAACCCTCTCTAGCAAAGCTTGATGAACTCTCCAAAAAGAAAACTGCATTAGAGCAATCTGCACCCGGCACCGCAATCTTTAGAGAACTACCCAAGCCCCGCGATAGCTTTGTGATGGTACGAGGTATGTACAACAAGCAGGGTGAAAAGGTTGAACCCAACACACCTGCGATTTTTCCACCCCTCAAAAAAGCTGACCCTCAGAAACGAGCCGACAGGCTCGACCTCGCTAACTGGCTTGTCTCTCCCGAACAACCCCTCACCTCCCGTGTGATGGTCAACAGGTTTTGGCAGCAAGTGTTTGGCACAGGCATTGTAAAATCCAGTGGCGATCTGGGCACCCAGGGCGAACTCCCTTTCCACCCCGAGCTTCTCGATTGGCTCGCTTCTGATTTCCGCGCCAACGGCTGGGATGTTAAGAAACTTATGAAGCTGCTTCTTACTTCTGAAGCCTTCCAACAAGTTACTTCTGTATCTCCCGAACTACTACGCAAAGACCCCGAGAACAGGCTGCTTGCCCGTGGCCCACGCATCCGGCTTGATGCTGAACAAATCCGCGACAACACTCTTTTCACCAGCGGCTTACTTAGTTTCGATATGGGCGGACGAGGCACCATGCCCTACCAGCCACCCAATATTTGGGAACCCGTTGGCTTTACTGGTTCCAATACCCGTAACTACAAACAAGATACTGGCGCCAACCTTTATCGCAGAAGTATTTATGTTTTCATCAAGCGAACGGCCCCTGCGCCATTCATGTCAAACTTCGACCTGCCCAACCGCGAGGCACTTTGCGCCAAGCGCGAACGCAGCAACACCCCGCTTCAAGCCTTGCAACTCATGAACGATGTCCAGCATTTTGAAGCTGCTCGAAAACTTGCTGAAAGGCTTATTACCGAGGGCGGTTATGATGCTGGAAAGCGCATCGAGCTTGCTTATAAAATCATTCTTTCAAGGCTTCCCGCACCAGAAGAAAAAGCCATCGTGATGGAGGGTTTAGAAAAGCATATCGCCCGCTATAAAGCAGATCCCAAAGCCAGTGCCCTCGTTGTAAAAGTAGGCGAATCCAAAATCAAGGAAGGCATCAACGAATCAGAACTCGCAGCCTACACCCTGCTTGCCAACACGATTCTCAACCTCGATGAAACCGTTAACCGAAACTAAATGGAACTCTCATGAATCCTTTCTTTGAAAATCAGATGCTGCAAACCCGAAGGCAGTTCTTCGGCAATCAAGGCCTTAGGCTCGGTTCGCTTGCCCTTGGCATGATGATGGCAGAGAACAAAAAATCCCAGGCACAACAAGTGCAGGTTCATAAACCTGTTGCAGGGTTACCGCACCACAAGCCCACTGCTAAATCCGTCATCTATTTCCATATGAACGGAGCGCCCTCGCAGATCGACCTCTGGGATTACAAACCCACCCTCAAGGATTTCTTCAACAAGGATCTTCCACCCTCCGTGCAAGGTGGCCAACGACTTTCCACCATGACCAGTGGCCAGGCACGCTTCCCTGTTGCTCCTTCTAAATTCAACTTCACTCAGGAAGGAAAGTGCGGCAGATGGATCAACAGCGAACTGCTTCCTTTCACCTCCAAGATTGTTGATGATATGACTGTCATCAAATCCGTTTTCACCAACGCAATCAACCACGATCCCGCCTGTACTTTTGTGATGACAGGTAGCGAAGTGCCAGGCAAACCCAGCATCGGTTCATGGCTCGCTTATGGACTGGGCAGCGAAAACAACAACCTTCCCTCATTCGTCGTCTTTACGCCGCGCTTCCCCGAAGGCAGCAACGGCCAAGCCTTGTTCACCCGCATGTGGAGCAGCGGTTTTCTTCCCACCCGATTCAATGGCGTCGCATTGCGTGGTACCGGCGACCCTGTTCTTTATCTTCGAAACCCCGAAGGTGTTTCTTCCGATGATCGCAGAACCATGCTAAATACCCTGCAAAAACTCAATCAACGCGAGTTGCAACAATTAGGTGATCCAGAAATCCAGACTCGTATCTCCCAATACGAAATGGCATTCCGCATGCAATCCAGCGTACCCGAACTTACCGACCTTTCTTCCGAAAGCAAACGCACCCTCGAAATGTATGGCCCCGATGTTTCCACACCTGGTACCTTCACTCATAGCGCAATCATGGCCCGCAGACTTGTCGAGCGAGGCGTAAGAGTCGTGCAGCTTTTCCACCGTGGATGGGATCAGCATGGCTCCCTCCCCTCCCAACTCGGCAACCAGTGCAAAGATACCGACCAAGCAACGGCTGCCCTCGTCATGGATTTAAAACAACGCGGCCTTCTCGATGAAACCCTCGTAGTATGGGGTGGCGAGTTTGGTAGAACTGTTTACTCGCAAGGCACTCTTACCAAAGAAAATTACGGCAGAGATCACCATCCCAAAAACTTCTGCATGTGGATGGCGGGTGGTGGTACCAAACCTGGAACCTCTTATGGTGAAACTGATGATTTCAGTTACAACATCACCAAAAATCCCGTTCATGTCAACGACCTTAACGCAACGATTCTTCATTGCATGGGCATTGATCACGAACAGTTCGCCTACAAATTCCAAGGCTTGGATCAAAAGCTTACGGGTGTCGAACCCCAGCATGTGATCAAAGATTTACTGGCTTAATTAAG
>CAXNFS010000138.1:0-7821 GCA_964201235.1 Gemmataceae bacterium
CAAGCACGCCAACAACAAAAGAAGTAATCTGGGATTCATTATCATGGTTCCGCAAAAGAGATCGAACTTAGATGCAACCTGCCCAAGCCGGTGGGTAAATATAATACATTGAAAGCGATTATCTCAAACAAATGTTTGCAAATCACCTACAAAACCCTTTGTTTTTCAAACTATCATGATTCAATTTGGAATGCTTTCAATGGTAGGCAAAGGCTTCAATATGCTTCGGGTTTTGTTCTTTGCTTATTACCTTCACTTCCGCTAAAACATATTAATTGATTCACAATTAACAAGACATCCAAACATTCATGACATTCATCAATCATTACGAAATACTTGAAATCGAAGCCAATGCTGATCTTTCAGTCATTAAGTCTGCATTCAACAAACTTGCAATGCGATATCATCCTGACCGAAACTTAGGGGATCCTATCGCAGAAGAAATGATGAAAAAACTTAATCAAGCTCTTCGCACCCTTTCAGATACTAAGCTACGAAAAGACCACGATGAATACCTGTTCAAAAGCAAGCCAAATACTCCTCCAAAATCCAATGGAACAACGACTGACAATGAAAACGCAGAACCGATGCAAACAAAAGATTTGCACGAAGCGATTACTGCTTTTACAAAAGCCATAAATTTAAACCCAAACGACACAAAGGCCTACATCAACCGTGCTGCAGCTTACAAAGCTCTTAGTGAAAAAGATCTTGCAATGGCACAAAAGACAGCACCATTAAAAAAAAGAAAAACCAAAGGAGCCAAAGAGGAATCGATCGATCTTGGCAAAGGCATTACGCTTCAACTCGTTTTAATCCTCGCAGGTAAATTTCAAATGGGTTCCGATCCCTCGGATGAAGACCACAACGATGATGAAACCCAATACGAAGCAACCATCTCCAAACCTTTTTATCTCGGAAAGCACCAGATTACTCAGGCGCAATGGGAAGTGGTGATGGGATACAACCCAAGTAAAATAAAAGGGCACGACCTACCTGTCACGAATGTTTCATGGGATGATTGCCAAAAGTTTATCAACAACCTAAACGCAGATTCCGAAGATTGTTTCCGCCTGCCCACCGAAGCGGAGTGGGAATTTGCGTGCAGAGCCGGAACGAATACCCCCTTCTCTTTTGGCGATAGAATCACCACCGTAGATGCTAATTGCGATTACAAAATCCGTAAACCTCTCGCTGTGGGAAGTTATGAACCTAATTCTTTTGGCCTATACGACATGCATGGCAATGTTTTCGAGTGGTGCAGGGATTGGTATGGCGTATACCCGAAGCAAGCATCAACAGATCCACAGGGGCCGGCCAATGGCAAAGACCGTGTGATGCGTGGAGGTTCATTCTGCGTCAAAGCTTCAAGCGTTCGTTCTGCCCTGCGCAATAGTGGCTCGCCCAATTTTCAGAGCAATGATCTGGGTTTTCGTATCGCCCAAACCATTGGCCCTTAGCCCGGTTTCAATCGATAATAAGCAGATCGATCTCCGCCATCTTGGGAACAATCACAAAGTTATTTGTAACAACAAGCGGGCCATGAACAAGCGATCTCACAGATTTAATGGGGCCCATGCCAGACAAATCTACCCGCAGGTTTTCGATCGTTTGCAGGATACCTTTGCTGGTCTCCCCTGAAGGCCTGTGATAACTCCAATTTAATAGCGAAACTGATTGCCTGCCTTCCTTAATAAGTACAATTGTCTCCACCATGGGATTATTAGCAATCGCAGGGCGATAAACTTTGCGATCAATTGCAGGTGCAGCTATCAACTTACGCAATCCAGAATCAAAATCGGTTTGCATGTTAAAATCATTTCTGCGCACTGTTGCAGAATAAGTGATGCCTGTCCATAAGCCCGCAACAATAGCTTCGCCCTTGCCAAATCGATTGCGGGTCACCGCAGGTTTACCATCAGCAAAAGTTGCAACCACCTCAGCGGTTTTTACATTCAATGCTTCACGCCCAACTCTGGCTTGCAACTTTGTGTTATCCCAGCCAAATTCCGCTTCCTTCGCAGGAACAGCAATTTCACTTAATGGCTTAAGATCGGAAGCACGATATTGCTCAACACTTCCCCAAGTTTTTAGAGAACGATCTGCGAGGCCGAGCATTTCATTCATCTCAGGCGACTTTTGATTTGCCTCATCTCGAGCCAATCCAAATGCATCGGTAAAAACCGTTCCACCCGCCTGCACCCAATCCCGAACCACCTTACCTGCATCCCGCCTTAAGTGTGTTCCGGGAATGTAAATGACCTTATATCTTTCAAGCTTTCCTTCAGCAAGTTGTTGCTCACTAAGAATATCAACCGGGATATTCGCATGCATTAGTGCAAGATAAACCCACTTGGCATTTTCAAAAGTAGTAAGGCTGGTGTCTGTAGCTCTGCTCCAGATTTCAGAAGATCGGGGAGAAACAAAAGCTACTTCAGGCTGTTTGAGAAATTTTGCATCATAGAGTAAAGGCTCCGCCAATCCAAGAAAGCGTGCAGCCCGAGCAACTTGTTCCAGCAGTTCGGGAGATTGCGAAAAACTATCACCCTTCGAATAATCAGGTCCATAGGTGTACCATTCCAACGCTTTGGTTCCTCTACCAATCACTGTCAACATACGCTGCGCAACTGCGCCTCGATGCGGTTTCACCAAGCATCCCATCACCATCTCATGCCGGTTTGCAATACCCCTGCCTATATCTGCCAGATACGATTCCCACTGCCAGGTACGGGCATCCCGATTCGAAGTTTCAAATACAAATGCAGTGTTGGGTTTAAGGTCGTAGAACTCATGCCAATCAAGACTCGCCCCATTCCAACTGGGGGTCGGCCCCTGCATTGCGTAAAGATTAATATTCGATTCTTTAAACTTCAGAGCTGCTTCGGGAAAAACCTGACCATTGGCATGCGACATCATCCGATAAGTGTAATAATAACGCAGAGCATCGCCGGGATTATCGGGAATGGGCGCCATGCCTGTGCTTGGTGCAACTTTAACTCCCTTGACCGCAGTGCTAGCTGGAAGCCAGACATTATAAGGTAACACCTCATCCCAAGATTTTTTGCCTAGTTCCTCGAGAGAGACTTTTTGCCCCTTAAGGTGAGTGCGAAAAACTTCCCTGCAACGGTCACAACGCACTATGTGATCCTTGGCATAAACGCCCATTTCATCATCCCAGAGTGCCCAAGAATCCCTAGCACCAACTTTTTGATGTTCTTCAATCGCAGTTGCAACACGCTTCATCACATAAGTTTTCAACTCCGGGTCATAAGGACAGCCATCGGGCATCTCAACAACTTTTCCAGGCTTTTGAAAGAACGCCATCGGGTCTCCCGATCCCGGGCCTCCCCAATAGATATTGCGAAATTTCTTCCCTACACCCGCCGCATCTGCAAGCTTCAAAGAATCTACCATGCCATTAACCCCGAGTAACTCCAGAGTGCGAAATTCATCCGCAAGAATCGCAGGATTACAATGGCGTGTGCCATAACCTGACCCTCCGCGCAAGCCAGGCGGGCCTTCTCCATATCCACCCATATGCCCGATGATGCCAAACTGTTTGGGTAGGGGAACAACAACCGAAAAAGACTTTTCGAGTCGCTCTCGCCTATTCTTCGCATGAACACTTAAACCATTAAGCTGCGAAATAAACTCATCTGAAACAGCGCCGTCTTTAGTTTTTATCGCCAAGGCTGCCCCATGAAAGGCAAACCCAACCGTAGCACCTTTCGGAGCAATTTCAGTGAACTGTTTAAACACTTTACCGTTATCTGCAAACTCAAAATCAACTCGGACATCTGTCAGGGGAATGCCGGGCGAAGTATTTTTACCTTTCACGACTGGCTCACTGGTGACAACAACACTTGGAAAATCCCAACCTTTGGTGTTAGCGACAACATCCTTCATGGGCATCCATGAAGACCAAGTTCCCATGGGTATCTGCACGGTTTTATCAGAACTGACAAACTCGCCTCGCACAACCAATCCACCCAAACCTTCTCCACCTCTGCGCCAAACCACCCTGACACTTTTTTGTTCGGGCAGCGATTTAGCAACACGCACCCGCATTGAAAGTTTGGCAATAACAGTAGAGCCTTTCCCTGTAGGATCGGATTTATCGACCTGCTCTTGGGAAAGTAAAGGCGTAACCAGAAACAACATTAAAACGAACAGCGAAGGTTTCATAGATACAACCACCAAAAGAACGATTGGATTTTAAACTCACTCAGGCTTGTTGATAAGAAGGACTGGGCGAAGTATGCCACCCAATGCAAGATCAGTAATTTTCGTATGATCAACCCTCAGAGCGATAATGTTTTCGCCTGGTTTGACCACGGAAGTTATATCAAGTTCAAAAGGAGTACGGGCCTTGGCCATCCCTTCCCGCACAGGTTTACCAGCAGGAACCACAGCAATATTAGGCTTTATTGATGTAGGTGCGGGCTTCTTTCCTTCTACTGGAGGCATCGTAATCAATATCTTTTTACCATTTACATACACCTCACTTGCTCCATCCACCTCACCAAAAAAAAGAATCAGTTTTTCATGCTTTGCAGGTACATTAAAACTAGTGCGATACCACATCACAGCATTCTTATCAAACCCCTGAGCATCAAGAGTAATATTTTGAGTAGCAACTACGGGCCATGCCTGATCATTAAAATTTGCAGTATGAAAGCCCTTCTCATTACCGGTATCAGATTCATCAAAACTGAATCTCCAGCGGTCAGGCAATACTTGTAACACACGATTAGGAGCAGCAGTTATCTGGGCACCCATGCGCACAGTCTTGCTAAAGAATCGCTCAAGATAAGCGGTGCCATATTCAGGGTTGGCCCAACCCTTTGAAACCGCAACCTTAAGACGCTCGATGGTTCTATCATATTCCATCTGTGCAGAGGCAAAGTCTCCGAGATTCATAGCATCATTCATCACCCTGTAAGAACGGGCGCTACGAAGTCCCTCTGCATGAAGTGCAACACGCTGTTCATAAACTGCATCACCCTTAGCAGCATTTGCAGCCTTTGCAACCAAGGCTTCACACTGTGCCAAAAACTCGGGCGTGTATATTTGAGCCAATCCAAAAAAGCTTCCTGCGTGGGTCTTCAACTTTTGCTGCGCCTCATCCAAACCCATCCAATATTGCTTCATCGCAGGCGCAGCCTTCACACCATAAAACTTAACCCAATAATCATTCATGATCGCGTTGGCATCAGCATGAGGATCGTAAGCGAGCCGCAAACTAAGGTAAATCTGTGGCCCATATATATGCCAGTTGGAAAGCACTTCGATCGTCATGTACGAAAGGCCCTTGTCTGCAAGGTAGGGAAACTCTTTTTTACATGCGCTAAATTTAAAGAAAGGAAGCGTGCCATCTGCAAGGTTATACATGTAGTTGTAATAACCTATCTTGCTTGCAACTCCGGCCCAACCATTCATCATCGTTACCTGCTGTTCGCGTGTGGTACAACCCGGATGCCCGAGAGGATGAAGCCTGCAATATCGAATGGGAGCAACCATCGCACATAAATTCGGAGAAAGCTTGCGCTCTACAGTTGGAGGTTGCGTGTAGTCTGCATAACAATAAAAACTTAGCACAGATTCGGGATTGGTCTTCGCAACTCTTCGACCTACCCAATCAAAGAAATCAACATAACGATTGGAAACAGAAATAGTCCCACTCGAAGGCTCCAACGATTTAGGATTATCCTGCGCCTTACAGGTTGTGCATTGGCAATAACCCCGCCCATCAGTTGGCGAAAGCGATGGGTTGCGTGAACCGCGCTCGATCGCTGCCAATACATTCAATGCAAAATGCTCGCGCAATTCAGGGTTTGAGGTGCATATCCAACCACCCGCCTTCCTTTGGCCATCAGGCCCCATAGCAAAGAATTCCGGGTTCTTAGAAAATTCCTTAGGAGAAACATAATTGTTCCATGAATGCGAATGCCCGAAAGGTTCTCCGCCCGCACCATTCCAAGCCTTCCATAATCGTGCATTCCAACTAGGCCCCTTGGGATTACGCCATCGCAAACCAGGCTTTTCGGTGATATCCATCAATCCAATATTAAGACTAGTCGAACGAGGAAAAACCTCACCCAAAGGCCCATCCATCAGATACCTGCACCCCAATTCCTCCAAAAACCTGCACACAGCTTTTAATGTCGCAGCTTCGTTTTGCCCTGCAATCAACAATCTTTTGCTATCAGCAACAATGCGAAGACCTTCCTTGCTAGGGCTGACAACTTTATCCAAATCCAATCCCGCCTTGATTGCCGCCTGACCAATGTAGATAGTTGGAACACCTTCCACATCCTTATCAGCTATTTGCAATTCCACATCAGTAATTTTCTTAACCCAGTCAATCAATGTGTGTACCGCTAAAGCCTCATCACTTTTTAGAGCTGCATTTTGCTTCGTGTTCTTGCCCTTGGCAGGCGCAGGATTAAAAATTTCACGCGGAACACTGGTAATAATCACTGCAATTGGCTTGCCATCTTTAACCAATTCCAACGCCCAAATAGGTTCTACCAATAAAAAAAACAATCCAAATGCAAGCGGCAACCCCTTTAAACATCCAACAAATGATGTTGTGGATTCAACTTTGGTTCCCGATAATAGCGAGCTCGTTGATTTATTATGCTTCATGATTACCCCTAATGGCGTGCAACTTGGCGGGTGTTTTGTCTCCGCCATTATCATCACAAACAATTGCGATGGCAACAAAACAATCAGCACTCTAAATTGCGAGAGCAATTACGGCTTCAAAGGGCGTTCATTAAGATAATCCTTAAGTCCTACGCCCAGGCTTGTTCCAACTTTTCGATACCCCTCGGTGGTACTACTTGGCGTATCCCAACTAGTCTCCAAACATAAACTAATTGTATGCGGGTTGCCTTTCATACTAACCCAATTGGCACTCATATCTTGCCACTTAGGTGTATATCCTACCCCCGCAGGCTTAGGTTTATCATTCATCAGAAAAGGCGGGTTGATCTTACTAACTCGCAAATAAGTTAATTCAATAAACCGATTGCGCAGCGGTATCGCCATCTTGTTTAATTGATCATCAGGCAGGGTGAAGAAAAAAGTCGGATCCCCTGGGCCAGGGTTATGAAGATCCAGAAAGATATCCATGCGACCTTCCGTCACCAACTTCTCGATCATCCGTTGTGCTGCCGCTGTTTCCTTCCAATGGGGTTGCCTAGACCAATCACGATTATGATCCTGAGGAAAGGCATCTTTGCCACCATTACCTGTGGCGGTGTTATCTATATCCATGATCGGTACAATAAAAATCTCAGCATGCTTCCTGAGCCAAATAGCATCAGGTTTATCGCTTACTACCCATTCAGCAAACCCCTGCGCCACCCAACTCGATCCACTTTCCCAAGCATGCTGCCTAGCCTGAACCCAGACGCCAAATCTTTTCTTCTCAACAAGATCGCCCTCTTTCACATGCAACATCGGTACAGTTTGATTTCCCAAGGAACGACAAAGCTCCGTGGCTTTAGCCTGTGGACACTTCTGGCTAAGATTGTGCATGAATTTCTCTGCATCTTTAGGGGTATATGGAGGGCCCCATGCAACCATAAAGGTTTCAGCCTGAGGTTTAATCTTGTAAATCATCCACTCATTATCACGCACACCTTTTTCGGTATGCTTCCACGCCGCGTTATCAACCGAATAAGTCGCCCGCATTGGCATAGCCCATAAAGATGCCAATGGTTTACTTAATGGGGCACCAGGTTTCATAACCGTTGCAGTTGAACCTTTAAGTTTCAAAGTTATTGTTTCACCGGGCATAATCCCGGTTACGCG
>CAXNFS010000139.1:0-7757 GCA_964201235.1 Gemmataceae bacterium
CCAACTCCACTTAACTTGTAACCACCAAAGGGCTGCCTGTGAACCATTGCACCGGTTATCTTTCTATTAATATAAAGGTTTCCAGCCTCAATGTATCTCGAAATCAGACTGATTGATTCAGGATTTCTTGAATAAATGCCTGCGGTCAGAGCATATGGGGAATCGTTGGCGATAGCAATTGCTTGTTCGAGGGTATCGTAAGGAATGAGGGCAATGACTGGGCCAAAAATTTCTTGCTGGCATAAATCAGATTTTGGGTCTGCGTCTGCGAAAATCGCGGGACCAACATAAAAACCATCATCTAAAAGGTTGCTAACATTCGCCCTATAAATCAACTTTGCAGATTGTTTTGACTCATCAATTCTTTTTTCAATTCGGGCGCGAGATTCTTCATCAATCACCGGACCGATTTGATTTGCAGGGTCTTCCGCAGGCCCCAAGGTTTTCGATGCGATGGCTTCAGAAAGCCTTTTGCTAAACGCATCATGCATCTCTCTTGGAATAAGCACTCTGCTGCAAGCGGAGCATTTTTGCCCCTGAAAATCGATTGCACTACTAACAACACCGGTTAAGGCTTCGTCCATGTCAGCATCTTTGTCTATAATAATGCAGTTTTTTCCACCCATTTCAGCTATGATCTTTTTGACAAATTTGACCCCGCTTTCGGTTTTAGATGCCAGTTGATTAATTTCTAATCCAACTTTTCGTGAACCAGTAAATGCAATAATTGCAGTTAAGGGGTGAGAAACTAAATGCGGGCCGATATCTTCACCAATTCCTGGTAGGAACTGGACTACAGCTTCTGGGAAACCGCATTCTAGTAGGATTTTCGTCCAATTATAAGCAACCACGCTTGATTGTTCTGCAGGTTTCATGATTAGGGTATTCCCTGTAGCCAACGCGGCGGCAGACATGCCTGCAAGAATGGCCAATGGAAAATTCCAAGGCGAAATCACCACTGCAACACCTCTGGGTTGATAAAAAGTTTGGTTTGTTTCTCCTGCAAGCTGGATGATTTTCGGGATCGCCATTATTTCGGCAAGGCTTGCGTAGTATTCGCAAAAATCAATTGCCTCGCAGACATCAGCATCTGCCTCGCGCCAACCTTTGCCACACTCAATCACTTGCCAAGACGCCATTTCCAATTTTTTATCTCTTAGTTTTTGCGCAACTTTTCGTAACAGATTCGCCCGCACTGATGCTTTTTCTTCTTTCCAAGAATCAAACGCTTTAGATGCAGAAGTGATTGCAAGATTTGTATCAGCTATGGATGCGCACCCGATTTTTCCAACAATATGGCGCTTATGGGATGGATTTATGCTTTCGATAAAACTTTGGGTGTTAGTTTCTTTTCCATTAATAATTGGAAGATAAGTTTTGGTTGGCAGAGCGGTTAGCGTTTTAATTATTTGAGCCATCTCTAAACGATTCTTGGTAATGGTAAAATCTGAAAGGGGTTCATTATAAAAAGTGTGATTTGAATTTTTGGAGGTCGTTTTAATTGGATTATTGGGTGATTGGATTGTAATGGGTTTCATAAGTAAAAAGTCCTCATCCTGACTGTTTAACACACTGGCTTTAAGAAAAGAATCGTTGGCTGTGTTTTCGAGAAGCCTACGAACAAAATAAGCCATGCCGGGAATTAATTCGCCAAAGGGAGTGTAAACTCTTACCCGGTAACCAAGCTTGGCCAATGATTTGCCTATAGTGTCGCCCATGCCATAAAGAACTTGAAACTCAAGGTCGGAATCGGGGATTTTGAGGATTTGCGCCTTGGCAATAGCATAGGCAACGCTTCGAACATTATGGGAACCAAAGGCAGGTCGTAAATGATGGTTATTATGTAGAAGGAAGCTAGTTAAAAATTCATAGTTCAAATCAGTTTCGGCCTTGGTTTTCCAAACGGGTTGGTCCCATCCATTTAAATTAGCAGTAACTGTTTCGAAATCCCAATAAGCACCTTTTACCAGCCTGATCCAAACGGGGGTTCCCCTTTTAACAGCCCAATCACGCAATTCAATCAGGTCTGAATGGCTTTGTTTCAGGTATGCTTGAATTGCAATTCCAACATTCGGCCAAGTTTCAAATTCAGGTTCTGAAAGTATCGATTTAAAAGTGTGCAGGATTAGTTCTTTGAGGCTTGTTTGTTCCATGTCGAAGTAGATGAACAAGTTGTTTTTTATTGCAAGCCTTAGGATCAAAATTATTTTTGGTCTTAGTCTCTCGAAGCTTTTTTCCAATGAAATAACATCTAATTGAGAATCTAGAGCAGAAACCTTTATCGAGATATTTTCGTTGGGAAGAATTGAACCGTAACAGTAATCCAGATTAGATAAATTGTTTTTGGTTTTTGATCGCTCTGCAAGGTTTAATGCAAGGCTTTTGTATTCTTGAAGCGAAAAGTTTGCTTCTTGGTTGGTGATGGTAGCTTCCCCAAGAATATCTACCGTGTAGCCTAATCCTGATTTTCGAAGAAGCGTTAGAGATTTTTCAACTTGTTCAAAATTGCTGCCAGCGATGAATTTTTTGGCCATTCTTCCCGCAGCGAATTTAGCAATGAATCCCAATAAATCTCCAGCGATTCCTCGTGACGGAAGAAATTTTATTAAAAAGCTTATCCACCATGGTGTGCCAGTTTCGGGGTTTCCTAGGTAGGCTTTGAGGTGATCAGTAATTTCTTTGGCGGTGGTAAGTGATGGAAAAGCATCAATAAATCTGAACAAATTAATTTTAATATTGTCGTTGTGTGTCGAGAATTCCATTAATCTATCTTCGAACCAATCCATTCCGAAGGGAATAGTTTGGTTTTTTTGCATTCGATCAAAAATAACCTTCCCGATTTTGTTGATAGTTTCTTGGGAAGGTTCATCATCAATCGCGTTCATTGCCTGCGCCTTTTGTCTATATTGCAAGCTTTTCGATGTTAATTAGTTGCCTAGGGTCTATTATCTGTTTCTAATTTAAAGATACAGGTATTTCGCAATAAAAAGAAGTTCAGATGTTGAGTAGAGCCTTAAAGCCAGTAATATGTAAGAAATAATTTGTGTCTTAAAGGGAAGAATGATGAAGATAGAAAAGTTTTCGATTGTTGGACCGTTGGGAAATGGCGCTCAGAGTGCGATTCTTCAAATTCGCATGACTAAAACTGCTGAGAATTTCGCTCTTAAAGTAGTTCCTCTTGAATCTCCAGAAGATATGAAATTCAAGGAACAGGCAGACCATGAATTCAGAGTTGCCCAATTGTTTGACCACCCGAACCTTATTAAAATTCATGCCTTGGAGCCCGTAAAAGACTGGATGTTTCGGCTTAAAAAAATGCACATGCTTATTGAATTTGTAGATGGCAAAACCATTGATGAAGCGCCTAGGCTTTCTCCCGTACGCATCATGCAGGTTTTTGAGCAGGTTGCTTCAGCTCTTGTTCACATGCATAAAAAAGGCGTATTTCATGCAGATATCAAACCCAATAATATCATGCTTGGTAAAGATGGTACGGTTAAAGTTATCGATTTCGGGCTCTCTTGGATACGCGATGAACCCAAAGACCGTATTCAAGGTACTCCAGAATACATGGCACCAGAACAAGCCAAACACAAAATGGTAAACGAACGGACCGATATTTATTCGTTGGGTGCTGCAATGTACAAAATAATAACTGGAAAATTGCCCCCTCCATCTTTGAATGAAGAAAACAAACCCATCGAATTAAAATCTTGGCAAAAGCAGTATAAACCAGTGGAGGTCTTAATGCCTCCGATTAATAAAACTCTTGCCGAACTTGTAAATAAATGCCTTTCTTTTCAAGCAACAGCTAGGCCCGAAAGGATGAGCGAGGTTCAGGGTGCATTGGACAAATTAGTTGAAGATAATCTTAAAAATCCCAATGATGGGCTTATAGGCTTGGAATGGTAAATACCTATTACTATTCCGGGCGGTGGTGCGGGAGTTTTCATTAATGGCAAATCATCGCCATCTTGAACATTCAATTCTTGTCAGGAAAGGTGATCTGCTTAAGCTTATCCTTAATGATTGTGGTTTTGATAGTGTGGGGAAAAAAAATCTAGTTTTGTTGCTTGAAACTTTATCGTCTTTATTATTCATGGAATTTGCAGAACCTCTTGAGACGATGAAGTCGGAGTACTATTTTTTTGATCCTGATTCGAATTATTTGCCTTTAATATCAAAGCAACCCACTTCGGGGTTTTCGGTTCCTGAATCCCTTCCCTCGCTTGATGCTTTAGAAGCAGGCTTCATAAAACTCCTTGAGCATGCCAATTTTAAAAGGGTGACTTGGGAGAATGTACACAAGTGGGAGCAGGAATCTTCAAAATACTGGGGCCTTAATGTTGAAATTAGGCAGGAAGAATTTGATCGTTTGTTAATGTATTATCGGGGCGAAACTTTTCTTTTAAGACGATCAGCAAAATGGTGGAAACCTTGGAAGCAAGAGAAAGTCCCAACGCCTGGGTATTCCCGCTTCGCTGTTTTTGTGAAAATGAAAAAAAAACATCCCGAAAATTCTTCGACCGTTGCTGATCATGTTTTTCTTAAACTATTCAAAGATTTGCCTAAAAACGAAATCCCCATGGTTTTCCCTGGGGCAAAGGCGCGACTGAATCGCCTAGATCAAAGCATGATCGGCTACCCGCTTGTAACTGGTTTTGGTTTGGTTCTTTACAACATTATTATTGGCTTTTTGAAAGTTGGAATTGTTGCATTGGTGGGCATAACTATTTGGCCATTGGCTTTGGCTTTTGGCGGTTATGGCTATCGAAGCTATTATAATTATGTGACTAAAAGGCAGAACTATGAGCTAAGGGTTACTAAAAACCTTTACTTTCAATTGCTTGATAGTAATGCAGGTGTAATTTCTCGATTGATGGATGAAGCTGAAGAACAGCAAAGCAGGGAGGTAATGTTAGGGTATTATTGCTTGCTAAAATATGCCCCGGAAAAAGGTTGGACCAGCCAGCAGTTAGATGATTTTATTGAGCTTTTCTTTACCCAGCATTTTGTTAAAAAAATAGACTACGATGTTGTAGACGGGATTAAAAAACTTAAAGCACTAGGATTGGTTCAAGAATCAGAGACCATGCTCAAGGCTATTCCAATTGAAGATGCGTTGCAAAAATTACAGGCCAAATGGGCCATCCAGTTATCCGACCAACAAGTTTTTTCTAAATATTCAAAATGACTTTTGCTTATGAAAGGCTTAGCAATGACGAATCATGATGCTGTGGTGGAACATTGGATTTCAGAGCGCATGTCGCATATCGAATCATCGGGAATCAGGAAAGTTTTTGAACTGGCAAAGTCGATCAAAGATCCGATTAATTTAAGTATTGGCCAACCAGATTTCGATGTCCCAGAACCTGTTAAAAAGGCGGCTAAAGATGCCATCGATGCAGGTAGAAATACTTATACCCTTACCCAGGGTATACCGGAACTTAGGCAGCAATTACTGCAGATGGTTGAAGCCAAATTTCCCGGATCAAATCGGGATTTAATTGTTACTAGCGGTACCAGTGGCGCTTTGGTTCTCGCTTTATGTTGCGTCGTTGATCCTGGCGATGAGGTGATTATTTTTGATCCCTACTTTGTTATGTATCCACATCTAGTTTCGCTTGCGGGTGGAAAATCTGTTTTTATAGATACCTACCCCGATTTCGAAATTGATATTGCTAAGGTCGAGAAAGCCATCACAAAAAAAACCAAGGTTATCTTGTTTAATAACCCTGCAAATCCCACGGGTAAAACATATTCGCATGATACTGTTAAAAAGCTGGCAGAACTTGCCAGCAAGCATGGCGTTTTGTTGATCTCTGATGAGATTTATAGTGCTTTTCATTACGATGGACTGTTGCAAACACCTGCCGATTATAATCCCAATGTTCTTGTTTTAGATGGTTTTAGCAAATCCTATGGTATGACGGGATGGCGCATGGGGTATGCGCATGGGCCTGCCAAATTGATTCAAGAGATGATCAAGTTGCAACAATTTACCTTTGTTTGTGCACCAAGTATGGTTCAATACGCAGGAATTACTGCTCTAAATCAAGATATGTCTGGTTTTATGCGAGAATATAAGCTTAAACGAGATTTTCTGCTAAATGGAATCAAGGATTATTATGATATCCCCGGTGCAGGTGGGGCGTTTTACCTCTTCCCCAAAGCCCCGGGGGGGAATAGTTCAGCTTTTGTTGAAAAAGCGATCCAACACGACTTATTAATAATTCCAGGCAAGACATTTAGCTCTATCGATACCAATTTTAGAGTTAGTTTTGCAGCTAAACAGCAAACTTTAGAACGAGGAATTGCGGTTCTGCAAAAACTTGCAAAATCCTTTAGATGACAAAATTGTTATTGTTTCAATAGAAGGGTTGACTTATTGTTAGTAAACCCGCCAAAATGGTATGAAGGTATTGTGAATTCCTAAACTTTGAAACAACTTGAACGGAACTCGAAAGGAATTTGGATTATGTCACGGTTGCTCCTTAGACTTGTGTTATCAACTTTATTTTTTATATCTTTAACTCCCTTTATTTCTGCTGAGGGTGGAAAACAAAATGTTTACACCGTAATCGTTGGCGTTAGCAAATACAAAGATGCGCAAATTAAAGAAAAGCCTAAAGCGGAAGCTGATGCCGTCGCTCTCTTCAAATTGCTTTCTGATAAAAACATTTTGGGATTAACCAAAGATAATGGGAAACTATTGTTAGGTGAACCCAAGAATGCCAAAGACCTTTCAGATTTTACTACAGAAGCTACTCGCGAAAATGTTCTCGAGGCATTGAAATGGGTCGCTTCAAAAGCCACCCCTGATGATCTGGTGATTTTTGGTTTTTTTGGCCAAGGGGGCCCAATGGGGGATAGTGGCGACCGACGATGTTATTTTACAAGTGATTCCACCTTTTTAGGTCGCGATAAAAATGCCATAGCAAGCAGTGTTCTTGCTGATACTCTAAAAGGCTTGAAATCAGGGAAATTTTGCTCCTTCATCGATGTTAATTTTAAGGGATTTCAAGCTGCCCAGGGTAAAGCTGTTGCGGAAGCTTCCTTAGGGGCTAATCCTTACCAAGAGTTTTTAGGAGAAGATGCTTCCGAAGATCACCTCCCGCTTCCTGGTAGAGTTGTTTTTCTAGCCACCAATGGCTTGTACCCCTCAATTGAAGCTGAGGACAATGGCGTTTTTGCCAAGGCTGTGATTGAAGGCTTGAAAGGCGAAGCAGACAAAGAAGGCTACGAAGCCGATGGCGTTGTCACTGTGGATGAGTTGGCCGAATTCCTTGACAAGAAAATGCCCGATTTAACCAAACAATACGGTAAGACCAAAGAAGAGAAAAACCAGCTACATTGGGTGTTGGGTGGTCGGACTAATCACTTTATTCTGACTCACAATCCTAAAGAATTTGCCAAGGCAAATGACCGAATTGAGAAGTTTGAAAAGCTGGTTGCTGCGAAAAAAGTTCCCGAAGAACTTTCCTCTGAAGGTAAGTTGTTGCTGCTTAAAATGCCTAAGCTTGAAGCTCAACGAAGCTTGCGTAAGGAATATCAATCTTTAGTTGATGGTAAAATTGAGCCTGAAGTTTTTGAAAAGAAAAGGACTGAAATTCTTGAACAAACCAAGTTAGGCAAAGACAAAGCCGATGCTTTTGCCAAAAAAGTTCAGCAAGCCATTGAAGTTATTCGCAAAGGCTATGTTAAAGAAGTTAACGCTGGAGAAATGACTGCTTGGGCCGTTAAGGGTCTATATCGCA
>CAXNFS010000140.1:0-7757 GCA_964201235.1 Gemmataceae bacterium
CTATGACCCTGCTTGTGGTTCGGGTGGTATGTTCGTGCAGTCTATTAAGTTCATTGAAAACCATCACGGCAACAAAAAAGAAGTTTCTATTTACGGACAAGAATACACCAATACCACTTACAAACTGGCAAAAATGAATCTTGCCATACGAGGCATTAGTGGCAATTTGGGTGAGAAAGCGGCTGATACCTTTGGCGATGACCAGCACAAAGACCTGAAAGCCGATTACATTATGGCAAACCCACCTTTTAACCAAGATCCATGGCGTGCCGAAAACGAATTGATAGATGATCCTCGATGGCGTGGTTATGATGTACCACCAATGAGTAATGCTAATTATGCTTGGATACTGAATATGGTGAGTAAACTAAGCGACAATGGTGTAGCTGGTTTTATTTTGGCTAATGGTGCATTAAGTGGTGGTGGTGAAGAATATAAAATACGCAGAAAGCTCATTGAAAATAATTTGGTAGAAGCAATTTTGGTGTTGCCACAAAATATGTTTTACACCACCAATATCAGCGTTACTATTTGGATATTAAATAAAAATAAAAAAGCACATAGCCGAAGCGTAGGCGATGAACAACGCAACTATCGAAACCGAGAAAAAGAGATTTTGTTTATGGATTTGCGACAAATAGGCGAACCCTATGAAAAGAAATTTATTCAGTTTAGTGAGCAGCAGATTAAAGATATAGGTAAGACATTGCACAATTGGCAACAAGTAAATAACAACTACAAGAATATTCCAGAATATTGTTATTCTGCTTCGTTTGATGAAGTAGCCAAAAAAGATTTTTCGCTCGTGCCAAGCAAATACATTGAGTTTGTAAATCGTGATGAAAATATTGACTTTGACGAAAAAATGCAAAACCTGCAAAGACAATTTGCGGAATTACTGAAAGCTGAAACACAATCAAAAAAAGATTTGCTAAGCGTATTTAAAGAGTTGGGTTATGAAATCAAATTATAAAAAAATTGGCGATCATATTCAACTTGTTGATGAGCGAAACAAAGGTTTGCAAGTAAAACGACTTTTGGGTTTAAGTATTTCAAAAAAGTTCATTCCTTCCGTTGCAAACATTATTGGAACGGACATGGAGAATTATAAAATCATTCGTAAAAAGCAATTTGCTTGTAGCACAATGCAGGTAAGGCGTGACAAAAAAATGCCTGTTGCTTTGTTGCAAGAAGTTGCTGAAGCTATTATTTCACAAGCCTATCCCGTATTTGAAGTAAAAGATGAAAGCGAACTTTTACCTGAATATTTAATGATGTGGTTTACTCGTTCCGAATTTGACCGAGAGGCTTGTTTTCATGCTGTTGGTGGTGTGCGTGGAAGTTTAGAGTGGGAAGATTTTGAAAACTTACAACTCCCAATACCCTCTATCACGAAACAAAGAGAAATTGTAAAAGAATACAATGTTATCCAAAACCGCATAGACCTTAACCAGCAATTGATACAGAAACTGGAAGAAACTGCACAGGCTATCTACAAGCAATGGTTTGTAGATTTTGAATTTCCTGACGAAAACGGAAAGCCTTATAAAAGCAATGGCGGAGAAATGGAAATGAATAAAGATTTGGAAAGAGAAATCCCCAAAGGTTGGGAAGTAAACCCTCTTTCTAATTTTTGTGATGTTAAAGGTGGAAAGCGATTACCCAAAAACGAAGAAATGAATGATGAAAAAAATGGTAATCCATACATCAAAGTTGCCGATATGAGCAAATCAAAATTTCTAATTCTTAATGACAAATTTCAGCATGTAGAAAAAGAAGTTCAAAAAATAATTTCAAGGTATATTGTATCAGAAGGTGATGTAATTATTTCTATTGTTGGAACAATTGGCTCAGTAAATATTATTCATGAAACTTTAGACAAGGCGAACTTGACAGAGAATTGTATGAAGCTAACAAACTTGAAAAAAATGAATGCTGATTTCCTTTATCATTTTTTATCTTCTTCAATTGGACAACAAATAATAGAAACAAGAACTGTTGGCGGAGTTCAAGGCAAATTACCGATGTATAACATTCAGGCAATTCCCATTATTTATCCTACTAAAAAACTTTTATCAAAGTTTGAAAAGATAATTAGCGGAATAAATTCTTCATTAAAGAATTGCACAACACAAAATGCAAAATTGTCAACCCTAAAAGATCTCTTTCTATCCAAACTTGCCACCATAAAAAACTAAGCCTATGAATTTTACCGAATAAAAATAGAAAAGGCTTTGATCTGTTTAAAGTAAAAGTATGCTGGCTAACAAGAACAAATCCTTCGAAAAGAAAACTCACTTTTGAGAAAGTATTATGTTTTTGAAACTCAAAGTGATCCATTAAGATTTTCGTTTCCGTTTCTTTTTTGTTATCCGTTTCCCTTTTTTCTTCGCAATTGCAGGGTAAAAAAGACTTTCTAAATACTTACATTGATTGATAACATCAAAATTTTTGCTTGAATAATTTCTCTCAGCTACGCTTTTAAGTGAATGCCCAAGAAATGCCTCTTTGTATGGAATATGCAAAGGGTTCGTACCTAACAAATCGGCTCCAAAAAATCTGAAGTCCTTTAAAGTGTATTTTTTATTTTTGTTTCTTCTAAAATAATCTCTCCATTGAACTCCTACTTTGTCATACAAAGTGGCAATTCCATCGGTTTTTACTGTAGAATAAAGCACTTTTCCAGCAGAATCTGTGAGAACATGTTTACTGTTTATATTCATGGTCTTTTTCAATAATTCAATTGTCTCATCCCATAGATAGTATGTAACTGTTGGAACATTAACCCACCCAGTTGTTTTTACTCGCTTTCTTGTCAAAGTTTTTTTACGAAGATCAATTTGCCTATGCTCAAGAAGCGCAATGTCCACATTATTCATTGCACAATTTAATGCTAAGAGAGCATACAACTTTAAATGATCTGGCAAACTGCTTATAAATTTTTTGATTACTTTTAAATCAATTTTGGGCTTATCAATAGAGTTTGTCTTAGAAAAAACGAAATCCCTTGAATCTAAATTCCTTGGGCGATTAGGGGATTGACCTGCATGCTCTAAAATATGGCGGACAAATTTCTTGAACCAAAACCATCTTTTCTTTTTTGTATCTGAATCTAATTCCATTAATTTGTAGGCTTGATATACATCTGATATCTTCTGCTCATTGATACAATTTATTGACATTTCTTTAGCGAACAATTTTTGACCATTAAGTTTCAAGCTAAATATCTCATCATAGAAACATTTTTCCCTTATAATCGTTGATGCCCCATTGTTTGAAAATTTCCCATTTTTAAATTCGTTAAGCCAATGTCCGATTGTTTGTATTTGATCAATTTTTTCATATTTCTCTTCTAATTCCCGCCAAAAATAATTTTCACCCAATAGAGCATTAAGGGAGGTAACACCAAGACCTTCTAACATTTGACCACCACTTACGACATCTAAATTCAGTGCTATTTTAGAGACGATTGGGTCAATTTCTGGAATATCAAATTCCCCTTCACGAATAAGATTCAGAACTTCTTTTAATCTCTCGTCATAAAGAGTCGAATTTTTCCCTTCAGTTTTTAATATGTTTCCGCTTCTTTTTAATTTTTCAATGTATTATCTCAATTCTTTAGGCATCTGCGGGAGTTTATTTTCTTGCGAATTTAATTCTCCCAACTTTTGAAGCCACCACTTCTTCGCTAAATCTATACTTCCCTCTTTAGTCCATTCCGATTTGGGCAATTTCAACTCTTCGCAAGTAATTCTGTATCTTTTTCCTTTAAACATTTTAACCCAACGAGTATTTGATCTGTCCCACCCTGCACATTTCATTCTTGGCATGTTCAAGCTCCTGTTTATTTTTGAACCTTAAAATTTAGAAGAAAATTCCATACTTGCCAAATGATCAAAAAACCAATCCTAGTATACCACTAAACCATTTGTTTCGGGTAAAGATTCGGGTAAATAAGTACAAAATGCTTGTACTTTACCCGAATGCGTAATAAAATGACTGTAAAACAAGTGCCTACCAGCCTTCCCAAGGCTGTGAGAGGGGTCCGGCACCCCTATCCCGCTCTTTCACTTCTTACCTCTTCAATGATTTAAAATAATTTCCTAGGGTTGCAACCCTAGGCTGGTAGAAAGGCCCCTTCAGGGCCGAGGATTAATTTTTTTTTTCGGCCTGAAGGGCCGGTTCTACCAGCCCAGGCCGACGGCCTGGGGGTATGGTTTTTAATCCCAAACATACCGTTCATCCCATTCGATTTCATAACGCCGCAACCATTCCCGCAATTCCTCCTGAAACGCTTGCTTTGCATGATGCTCATCCTGCCCTCGAATATACTCCCGCACTGCCCCGACATTCGATTGGCTCACGGAAAATGCCGCATACCCACCCTGCCAATGAAACGGTAATTTTCGCTTCTGATTAACCCACGCCGATGCGGTACATTTGATCTTACCAATAGCTTCAGCAATTGTGATCGTTCGACCTAATTGAAACAGCATGTGGATATGATCTGCAACACCACCAACGATTAATGACTGACACCCAAAATTGTTTGCAGACCCGCCCAAGACATTAAACAATTCGTCCCGCCATGCATCTGCCAACACCGGTTCGCGGTTCTTAGTTGAGAAGATCACATGGATGTAAACTTTCGCTAATGATTGCGGCATAGGCTCCTTAAAAAATACGGTTAACTTCAAAATCTCCCAGCCAAGCTTTTGAAACGAACCTAAGCCAAGGTTTAACAAAAAATTATAACTATAAAAAGATAATTAGAATAATCATTAAATTATAAAAGAGACAAAATATGCGTTCTTTATTTTCCTAGGGTTGCACCCTAGGCTGATAGAACGGCCCCTTCAGGGCCGATGGTCTTCCGGCCTGAAGGGCCGGCTCTATCAGCCCAGGTCAACGGCCTGGGGTATGAATCCATGGTTATGGCCATGGGTTTTCATCTATGCGGTATATGATGGCGATATTTATTCACCTAGGGTTGCACCCTAGGCTGATAGAACGGCCCCTTCAGGGCCGAGGATTAATTCTTTCCGGCCTGAAGGGCCGGTTCAACGGCCTGGGTTATGGTTCCTTTTTATCCTGCTTTACCTTTGGATTGATAAAATCCAAAGCATATACTTGGTGAATGCGTAACTTCTTTAGTGTACTTGGAACCAACCAGAAACATCACCCCCTATAGGCACTTTCATCATGTTTAAAAATCGGTCCCGAACTTTGCTCGCTACCAGCTTTTCCCTAATCGGCTTTTTACTTGGTTCAACCCAAGTTCATGCACAAAACAAAATCCAAGAAGGCGAGATGGCTGGCTACCTTCTTGTCCCACATGAAAAAGTTCCCGAATCCTATAACGCAGGGTTCTCCATGTATGTTGCAGCATGGCCTTTGCTAAGCAAATACCCCGGAAACCGATTTCAAACCGGCCTGTTTGGCACCTGGATGTTTGCCCAATACCCCGAACCAAAACCCACCAAACTTTACTCCGATATCGAAGGCGGGCTAGGCTGGTGGAGAGACACACGGTTCGCAACCGAAACACCCAAGTTCATCATGGGCGGCGTCGCACTCAACTTTAAGGAATGGGCCAACGGCCCGGGCGCAGGCAAAGGTAGAGACTGGACCAAACCCAATGGCAAATATGGCGTGGCCCAACTAAGCCCCTGGTTGGTCTGGCCACCCGATGGCGTGAATTTAAAGCAAGGCACCTGTGGCGAATTACTTGGGTATGGATATCTTCCATTGCCATTAACCGATGTTAAACCAACCACCGCAGGAAAGAATGTACCCACAGGGGATCAATCGTGGACCCTGTTTTTAAACTCAGGAAACTTCAAAGGGCCGGTAGCATTCTTCACCCCTTATTTCTGGTCCCAGGTAACGACAGAAGATACTGCATTGGCTGGCATGTTTTTAGATTCAAAGCCTTCGAGCCCGAACAAAGCTGTGCAGATGGAAACGCAGTATGTGCCTAGTTATCAGGCGGTGGATTCCAAAGGCGAGACTTATGCACGAATTGCGCCCACATCATTTCCGAGGGATGCCAAGGGTGATTCAGCGCTGGTGCATCGTGTGACTGCATATAACAAAAGCGCGCTTTGGGATTCGGTGAAGGGTTGGTTTGAAGGGGGCCCAAATGCACGTGGCACAATCGATGTTAAGGGTGCAAGCGTTCACACCTTCAATAGTAAGGGCGGATCAACATGGAGGATCTATACGCCTAATACCCCCAAAGAGAAAAAGACAACTCTGGCGTGGAATTCCTTCGCAAGCCCGGTGGCACTTGATGAACACACCTATGGATATCGTTGGAACCAGAAAATGGTAACTAAGACAGATTCAAAGAATGGTTCCCCGTTAGTGACACTGCCTGAATATTTTCATCTGGTGAAGAGTGGAGATAAGAAGGCGGAGTGGGTTGTAGTGCAGGCAAAGGATGTACCTGAGGAAACAGGGTTAACGATGATAGAATTCAAGCGATCGAATGCGAAGCCCGCTGAACCGTACATCACGCCTGAAGAAGCGCAAAGTTCTTGGAAGAAGCCAGGACCCGTTGCGGGGCCCTTTAAAGCACACCTTGGGGATGGTAGCGTGGTCACCTATCATTGGTATCGCTTTGCAGATCAACCTGCGATACTCAACGCAGATTTAAGCGATAAAGAGCGGGAAGCGATGCAATTGCGGGTGGAAAAACTGCACAAATCATGGACAAAAGAAAAAGAATATCTGCCTGCACCCACCATTGGAAAACTGGCGGATCTTGACCCAGCTTTGGTGGTAACGCCACCCAAAGGATTTGAAATTGGTTATGTTCCAATCGCAACAAAACAAGGCCCGAAGGAATAGCTGCTGCTCAGGGATGTTAATCGAATGCAACATTTACTCATTTTGGCAACATAGACAATTTGGATAAAATCTTGCCTGCGAAGATTAATAACTTGCTTTAGTATCAAATTTAATGCAAGATGCAATGCATATTGAGTGGTAAACTCTTGGGGTTTATTACGAGATAACATCATAATTTTAAGACACCGAAAAGCTCCGGAATTCTGTCTGTAGGAACGAAAACAAACATGCCAACATCATCAAATCGTAGGGCGTTTACGCTTATTGAGCTTTTGGTTGTAATTGCAATCATTGCAATTTTGATCGGGCTTTTGCTGCCCGCAGTACAAAAAGTCCGGGAAGCTGCAGCAAACATGAAGTGTCAAAACAACCTCAAGCAAATCGGTCTGGCGCTTCATAATTACGAATCCGTCTATAGCGCCTTCCCAACGGGCAGGAATGGATGTGATGGAATTCTGACAGGGCCATGTGCAACGGATTCCCTAATTCAACGGAATGGCGCAAGTGGTTTCCTTCATTTGCTTCCTTATGTGGAATTAGAAGCCCTTTATAAAACTTTTGATCAGAATGATTTGCCTTACAATCAAGGAACAACCTGGACTGCTAAGAGCAAAGGTGTGGAAACCCGACCTTCCGTTTATGTCTGCCCTTCAGATACCAGCGAGTCGTTTAGGACTTCTGGAAGCTTAAAAATCGCCACTGGAAGTTATGCCTTTGTTCATGGTAACCTTGGACCCTCCCAAGGAATTAGTGACAAGCTTAAGCTTTATAATTCAGGAATGTTCAATTACAAAATCAATCAAAAACGCAACGAAATGACTGATGGTTCTAGCAACACAATGGTGGTTGGCGAAGTAATTGAAGCTCATACCGACCTTTCCACCAATCTATGGTCGCAAGGCTCA
>CAXNFS010000141.1:0-7734 GCA_964201235.1 Gemmataceae bacterium
AGCAAAGAATTTCTGGAAAGCGCCCAAAACTTCGGGTCCGACCCTGAAGAAGCAAGCAAACAAATCAAGGAAAATATTGCTGTAGCAAACCTGCCCAAAGATATTTCAAAACGGGTTGAAAAAGATCTCGTTGCCCTGGCCAAAGAAGCCTTCGAATTCACTCCAAAAATCGGTGCCCAAGTTGGCGTGACTTTCTTAAGCGACAGAGGTTGCGAATCAGCAAATTATAGCTTCAGTTCAAATATGCCCCTTGATGGTACAAAGCCATTGGGTTTGCTGCAAAACTTTGGTGGCAATCCGATTTTTGCAACCATACTTCGAGCCAAAGATGTTGAAAAAACTTGGAACTTCTTCTCTAAATGGGGTGCGGTTGGTTATGGTTACTTCACTGAATTCGCAATCCCCAATGTTCCTGAGGATCAAAAAGAACAGGTAATTGCATTCTTTAAAAAGCTTGAACCAACGATTGCCAAACTTGCTAAAATCACTGCTTCAGATTTTATTCCTGCAATGAAAGATGCACAAATAGCTTTTGTTCTTGATGGAAAACTAGGCAGCAAGCAATGGAGCCCAATGCTTCCCAAATCCAAAAAAGATCTTTTTGTTCCTGAGCCTGCCTTTATTCTTGGCATCAGCGATGCAGCAAAATTTGCTGCGGCCTTGAAAGGTTACCGCGAAGGAATCAATCAAATCATCAAGGATGCTGCAGGGTTTGACCCCACAGGAACTCTTGCTACAATTAAGATTCCAGCACCCGAAGAAAAAACTTTAAAAGAAGGTAAAGCTTACTTCTACCCAATTCCTTTGCTGGAAGATATCAGCAAAAAAGTTCAACCCGCAGCAGTGGTAGGGCCGAATTTTTCTGCAATCACTTTCTCGTTTGAACATGCAGAAAGATTGCTCAATAAAACGCCACTAAATTCTGAAGTTGCAAAACTTGCCAGCATCGAAAAGAACCTCGCTGGCTTTTGTATTTTCGATAACACCGCACTGATGGCAATGCTCAATCCGTGGGTGGATTTTGGTTTTGAAATGATGCCTCCGGGCATTGATGAAGCCTTTGGTGTAAAAAAACAGGTCAAAACCTTCTTTGAAGTTCTTGGTACCTGCAAAGGAACCGTCTGCACTACCTTCATGGAAGATGGCATCTGGGTTAACCATTCCATTTCGGTTTGGAAAGACTTGGAATAATCTGACTTGGCTTAAGCAAAGGCTCCATGCTTAATTGCATGGGGCCTTTTATTTTTTAAATTGTGCCTGCAGCCATTCTTCTATTTCTTCGATATGTTTTTGCGGTTCAGGTTCAAATTCGAAGGTATGATTAGCCTCAGCGTACTCTTTAACGGTTAAGGAACCCGAAGAAAATCGTTTGACAAATGCAATCGTCTTTTCATTGTCAATAATTTTGTCCTGCCCTGCAATTAGCAACAGCATGGGCTTGCTGATTTTTGTCCTGAAAATTCGCAAGTAAAAATCTAACCTTACGCTATCTAAAAGAAATCTCGCAGTGGCCTTCCTTAATGCAAATGGATCTTCTTTTAGGAATTTTTGAGCAACAGGATTGGAGGTAAAAAGTTCTGGATCGTTGAGTGGTATATTAAAAAGTCTGCGAGGTGAAAACAAACTGCCCAGAGCGATAAAAAATCGTTCCTTACGTGTGGGCTGAACCTTAGGGCAAAAACCTGGCGCAAGGAGAATGAACCCATCCACTAGGTTTGCCATGCGGATTTCCAACCCAAATGCAATCTTCCCGCCCCACGATATCGCCCCAAGAATCAAAGGCGTTACACCGGCGATTTCTTTTCTTTGATACTGCAGGAATTCCTTAAGATCATCAAGCAAAGTACGAAAAGAAGGACTATCCCCTCTTGATACTTCATTCAACCCACTGCCTCGCCTATCTAAAAATAATACCCTGTAGCCTGCTTGTGCGAATTTCTTGCATGAAGTTTCATACCAACCACCATGGCTTTGAATTCCATGAATAAAGACGATCGTGCCCTTGGACATTCCTACGGGGTAAAAATGACGGTAATGAAGTTTGTACCCACCCGAAGTAATGAAAGATAATATTTCGAAAGGCGTATCAACCACGGAGTATCTCCTGCCTGATCGAAACCCTGGCCAAAGCAATTTCATCAATCACAATTCCCAAACCATGGCCTGTGATTGCAGGGGCGACTCCACCCCAACCAAAAGTGATATCTTTTTTAGAGAGATCCTCTTTCACCAAATGCTTATCGTAAGAACCCTCAAGATAGCGGATATCGCAAACAGAACAGGCAAAGTGCCTACCTGCGGAGGAAAGAATTGCAGTCTCGCCCACCTGGCAACCTAGTTGATATTTTATTCCATGCCTGCGGGCATATTGCGCCAGCCTTAACGAAGGAATGAATCCACCGCATTTCGAAAGCCTGATATTAAAATAATCGCATGCTTCATGTTCAACCGCGCGCTCTGCATCGATCATCGAGCAAAGAGATTCATCAAGCATGATCGGGGTGCGAACTTGTGTGCGTATTTTTTTCAACTGATAAACCTGTTCATGTGGCACAGGTTGTTCCATACAGGTGATTCCCGCGGGCTCTAATTCTTGAATGCGCTGAACAGCTTCATCAATGGACCAAGCCTCATTGGCATCAACCCGGATATCCATTTTTTTCCCGAGCCATTTCCGAATCTGCATTATCCTCTTGCCATCATCATAACCTGCTATGCCCACCTTGACCTTCATCTGCTTGAAACCATAAAGGCTGTAAAGCAGAGAAGCGATTTTCATTTTCAAACCGGATGCAGAGGTGATCGCCCCACTATAACGAACCGATTTCATGGGCTTGAAGAGATCACCAGCAAGCAACTTAGTAACTGAAGAGAGTGGTTCCTTGAACTTCTTCCCGTAGGCATCAAGCACCGCAATTTCCAAAGCACAGCGGGCAGCATTAGCGCTGCATTTACGGTCATCATCTTGGGCAGTGGGTAAGTGCAATCTTTCCGCCATCTGTATAGCCTGAAAGAAATCAGAGCAATGTTCAAGTTGAGAAGGAATCTGAGAGGTGCGCAGAATCTCCATGGAAGAATCAATGGTTTCGCCCGTGACATAATCTCTGGGCAGCCCTTCCCCAAAACCGGTTGTTCCATCTTCCAAAGTACAACGGACGAGAATGTTGTCGGTATCGGTTCGGGCATGCGAGGCATGCTTAATAACGCGCTTTAAAGGAATACGAACATGGCTAATTGAAACTTCCGATATTTTCACAAGGTCCTCATAAAATAGCAAATCGACTTGTTCGGATCATTTTATTGCAAATGAAGTTCTTTGTCATCATAAAGATAAGTGGGAATTCATTTGCCTAATTTTGGATATTAAGCTATGTTTAAGAGTGATTCTGGGAACTAGACAACAATGGAGGGATTTTCCTTATGTCTTTTTCACCTTCTACAACAGCTTCTTCTGCAGGGATTGCGCTTAGAAGTTGCCCTTTTTCGGCTTTACGCGATGTAGTTTTAGAAGAAATCGGCGAACGAGTCATCATTCATGGCACCGTTAACAGTTATTATTTAAAGCAGATTGCGCAAGAGGCAATCATTCCTGCACTTGCTGGAAGAATCTTGGAAAATCAAATCCAAGTGATCAAAGAAAAAGCAGGCTAGAAATCCAATTGCATACCAGCAGTCACGCCATTGATAATCAAATTGCTGGTGCTATACTGAAATGCTGGTATTTGCAATGTTTGGTTTGCAGATTGCGTCTGATTATTTGCAGTATAATTCAGATTGTTGCTATAGGGAATTAACTGTGTTTGATTGGGCGCACGAAGCACATTCGCGAGCAAAAGAAAATCATATCCAACAGTTAGCTTGATTCGTTCTGTAGCTTTAAAACCTAACTTCGCATTAATCTCAGGAAGCAGGCCAAATTGGTTTCTTGAATATTGCCCTACATCCGTAGGTGAAAACAATAGCCCACCATTTGAGTTTGTAGTTGTAGTATTGGTGGTGGAGGTTATCTGCCCTGCAGCATTTTGCGTAGAAGTTTCTCTTACCACGGTTTGGGAGGTGTTAGAGGAAATTTTAGCAACCTGATGCATCACCCCGATACCAAGGTTAAAACCTGTCATTACTGACCAACGATTGTAATGGTAATCTGCATTGATACCAATCTGGGGCCCAATGAAATGATTGTAAACCTTGATCTGATCATTGCTCGCAGATTGTATGTTTATAGGCGTAGGAAAATTCAGTGAAATAGGAACCTGTTGAGTAGTTGAAACTCCCGTTCCATTTCCCAGGGTAAATGTTTGTGTATCAGTAACCCCATTTGGCCTGAATATGGTGTATTGACTACTGACATCCAACGCTTCTTTAAATTGAAAATATCTAAAGCCGAGTAGCCCACTAAAGTTCATGTCACCAATCAGAAAATCTCTACCCCTTACATTTAATTCCCCGCCTGCAATGTAGGTGCTGGCATTCGCAAAAATTGAAGAATCCACTTGGCGAGAAAGCACAATAGCATAATCTTGAGTTGATAAAGTTGGGGAATCTCCAACAACCACGGCGGGTATTACAAAATTCAATGTGTTTTGAAAACCAGTCTGAAGTAGTATTGGAAAATCATTGAGACCAGTCACACTTGACAAATAATAACTGTTCTTAGGTACCAGAATGAAATTCCCATTAACCGATAACCCAGAATCCTGCTCTAGATAATATCCAGCAGAGAGCCTCATGCCCGATTGCATTCCGTAATCAATAACACCGTTCTGAGACAATTGCGCTTGCGATTGCAATAATAAACTCGAATTATTGGACACACTAACATTTGAACTCACCACGCCATTTTGATTAAAAGTAATTGTAGTTGGCGAGGTTTGTAGCAAACCTTCAGGGACATTAAATACGATGGGGTTCAATGTCGTATTATTCAACTTCCATGCAAGGTATTCACCACCTAGGAAAAATCTTGGATATAAAGGCGCAGCCCCTTCTCTAGGAATCGCACCAATAGATACTTTATCCACATCCACTTCCATTGCTGGTAATTCCAATTCCTTCTTTTCGTTGGTACCTTGTTCTTTTTTGATTACCGCTGATCCAATTTGACCATATGGGCTAAGAGGCGATGGAACCTTACCACCATCCACGGGGGATTGCGCAACTATGGCAGACACCATGAGCAGCCAGGCACCTGATGCCAAAAGCTTTTCTCGTTTCATTTTCTGCCACCCCTCCGACTTTATTACTATTTGGCTTCGATTTCCCGGCATCACAAGCCGGGTAAACTTTGCCATTTTTATGCATTATCCTGTATGCTCTATCGACCTTTTAAAACCAAACCTTCAAAATATATCGAACATTCCGACAATTCCGATTATTACATCGTGAAAATAGGAAGAGCGGGAATCTTGGGCTAACCACTTTCAACTTATTTCTAACCACCACCTCAGATTCTGCATATAATGGTAAAAAGGATTTATTCATGAAACGATTCATTGAACAGTTGCCTAAAGCTGAGCTTCACCTTCATATCGAGGGAACGCTTGAACCAGATTTCTTACTCGAAAAAGCAAAAAAACATCGCATCCAGCTTCCGTTTCATTCCATCACGGAAATCCAACACGCCTACAATTTTTCTAACCTGCAATCCTTTTTAGACATCTACTACCAAGGCATGGCTGTTCTCAAGGATGAAGATGACTTCAATGAACTTGCTTGGCGTTACTTTCAAAAGGCCCATGCGCAAGGCGTGATACATGCTGAAATATTCTTTGATCCCCAGGCACATATTGAACGGGGTATCAGCATATCAACGGTGCTGGATGGTTTATGCAAAGCGGTAGAAAGGGCAAAGAAAGAACTGCAATTAAGTGTCTTTCTCATACCATGCTTCCTAAGGCATTTATCAGAAGATTCCGCCCTCGACACCTTTGCCCAATGCTTAAAGTTTAAACAAGTGATCACTGGGTTTGGGCTCGACTCTTCCGAGGTTGGGAATCCACCCGTGAAATTTCAAAAAGTATTCACTCAGGCAAAGCAGCAAGGATTCCGCATCACCGCACATGCAGGCGAAGAAGGGCCACCTTCATACATTGAAGATTCTCTGGACTTATTGCAGGCAGAGCGGATAGACCATGGCGCTCGTTGTTTAGAAGACGAGAAATTAATAAAGAGGTTGGTGCGAGAAAAAATCCCACTTACTGTTTGCCCACTTTCAAACCTAAAATTAAAAGTAGTGAACCACCTTCAAGAACATCCTTTAAAGAGAATGCTCGATTGTGGAATTATCGCAAGTATTAATTCTGATGATCCCGCCTATTTTGGCGGCTACATAGCTGATAACTTTAGTGCCTGTGCTACCGCATTAAACCTTACCAATAAAGATTTTGCTCTTACAGCAAAGAATTCCTTTATTGGGTCTTTTCTAGATGCGAATACAAAGGCAAAATATCTGCAAAAGTTGAGCATCTACTGCGATAACAATGGCGTCGAACTGGGTTAACCAGCTTAGAATTTTGAATTGATAAGGGCATTTGCCTTGCGATACAATTCTTCAAAGTCTGCCTGCAGTTTTTTTCTTCCTACAAACAATGGCCTTGCGAAATCTACCATTTGCAACACATCGGGCGCTGCTTGTTCCTTGAGTGCGATTTCCGCGATTTGAAACAGCAGGCTTAATCGTTTCTCAATTTCTTCAGGCTCCAACGCTTGGGGCAGCTCCCTTAAAGCACTCCACGCAGGCAACCATTTTTGATTTTCTATCCCGCATTGCACTAACAATTCCCTCACAGGCGCTAACTCGATTTTTGGGTTCATAGTTGCAGGCTGCATTTTTCCCAGAAGCTCTACCAAGAAATTAACCCTACGAAGCGGAGCTTCCTTTCGGACAATGTTATTCCATTCATTGATAAGTTTTAGATCTTTGCTTTTAGATAAAACCTCTAGGAATGCCTGCCAAGATTTTTCTTGAATTCGTGGATCACCCTCAGCAATGGCCGCTTTCCACAAAGTTGAAAGATGATTTACTGTGCCAAATTCACCCAACAGCGTAGCACTTCTGGCCCTTACCCCCGCATCCGGATCCTTCAAAAGAATTATTTCCATCCGTGATTGCAATCGCAATTTGTCATCTTCCTTAATGAACTTTGCCTGATTCACAGCTCGTGATACCGCTCCAAGTATACCAAGCCTGACCCCGATCTCTGAATCTTCCAGACCTGCCAACAACTCCTCTAGCACTGCTATATCCGCAATTCTTTCCAATGCTTGTGCTGCCGTTTTCCTTACTGCAGGTGCCTTATGCTTCAATAATCCTGCAAGCAATGGAACAGCGGCAGGAACCCCTAAGGATCCAAGATCTTCAGCGGCTTCAACAACGACTTCCAATGCAGGATCACCCAAAGCATTTTGCAATGCAGGAAGCACAAGAATCATTCGGGCCGCACCATCATTGCCCTTAGCTTGCATTGCAAGCGATCTTGCTGCAGCAGCTCTAACAGCAATTTGATCTGATTGAATAATAAGAAGTAAACGATCAAGGCAGGCTTTATCATTCCATCGACCCAAGCCAAGCACTGCTTGCCTGCGCACTTCATCGACAGGATCCCTGCTGAAACTAAGTAACATTTCGCCTGCTGGCTTGCGATAAGATTCTTCACTAAGCGCCTCCGCTAGCCAACCTGCAAGTAATAAGCGAACTGCAGGGTCTTCATGATCTAATAAGCCCTGAAAGAAAGG
>CAXNFS010000142.1:0-7727 GCA_964201235.1 Gemmataceae bacterium
GGCACGAGCTTAGTTCCGGTTCTTAAAGATCCAACTGTTTCGGTGAAGAACGCTTCTTTCAGTCAATACCCACGGGGTGCGAAAGTCATGGGTTATTCCATGCGTACCGAACAATATCGTTTTACCCGTTGGGTCAATCGTGATAATCACTCTAAACTCGAAGCAGTGGAACTTTACGACCATCAAAACGACCCTCAAGAAAACACGAATATTGCTAATGATCCGAAAAATGCAGATCTTGTCGCCAAGCTTACCGAGCAGTGGAAAAAAGGATGGAAGGGTAACGGCGTAGCTTCTTTGCAGGGAAAATGATTGATATTCGGTAAGCCATTAAGTTGAATTAAAGAAGCGCCCAAGTCTATGTTTGGGCGTTTTTCTTTTGTAAACTAATCTGACCTCACTTTCGTTTATGATAAACCCTCAATTATTTCATTAAATCTTCTTCGTTTCCTGTAGTGAATCTACTTATTATCTTTTTTAAGATATCCATCATGTCGTTTTTTATTTTTTATTCGACTTAGGGGATTCAAATGAAATTAGTTCTTAAAAAAGGTTTTACTCTTATTGAGTTGTTGGTAGTGATTGCCATTATTGCAATTTTAATTGGTTTGCTTTTGCCTGCAGTGCAAAAGGTGCGTGAAGCTGCAGCAAGAATGAGTTGCACAAACAATCTTAAACAATTGGGATTGGCTCTTCATAATTATGCAAATACTTACGAAAGCACCTTTCCTGCCAGCCGGGTTACTGTGGGCACAGATAAAAAGTTCCGCTCTTGGACACCTATTGCGTTGCCCTATGTTGAAGCTGAGGCGGCCGCCAAACTATGGGATCCAAATCTTAAGTGGAGCACCGGAGCAAATTTAACAGTCTCGAAGATGACATTTAAGCTTTTCATGTGCCCAAGTGCGCCCTCAAGCAGAAAGACCCCCACCAGCCCACCAACTTTGACTGTTCCAGCTTTGGCAGGACAAACTTTTGGACCCGGTGATTATGGTTCCTTGAATGCGATCCGCCGACGATTTTATACCGCTAATGGTGTACCTAATTTTCCCACTCCAGGAACTAAAGTAGATGATGAAACTCCAGGCGCCCTTAAAAAAGTTGATCCAACTCCACTTCTATCAATTACAGATGGTTTGTCTAATACCATTCTACTAGCAGAGGATGCGGGGCGACCAAATGTATTTCAAAAGGGATTTGGTGATACCGGAACCAATGCCGCTGATGGATTTGGTTGGGCTGATCCTGATGGAGGTTGTAGTCTCGATGGTGTTATAGTAGGTGCAAAAGGCGCTGTTTGGGCACCCGGCGGAACTTGCATCATGAATTGCACCAACGATAGCGAACTCTTCAGTTTCCACACCGGAGGAATTGGTGTGACAATGGCAGATGGAAGTGTGAGATTTCTTTCTCAAAATGTTTCAGCTGCTACATTGGCTGCAATAGCCACCGCAACAGGCGGAGATATTGCAGGCAGCGATTTTTAATAATTTTCTGCAGTAAGCATACTACTATAAACAACCCTTTTTACTTTAAGCGAAAAGGGTTGTTTTCATAAAATCTTCTTCGTTTCCTGTAGTGAATCCACTTGTAGTATTTTTTAAGATACTACATATATGATGATTTGATTTTATATTCAACTTAGGGGATTCAAATGAAATTAGTTCTTAAGAAAGGTTTTACTCTTATTGAGTTGCTAGTGGTGATTGCCATCATCGCAATTTTAATTGGTTTACTTTTGCCTGCAGTGCAAAAAGTGCGTTCTGCTGCAGATCGTATGAGCTGTCAAAATAATCTCAAACAACTTGGGCTTGCGTTGCACAATTATGCAAACTCCAGCAACAATATGTTTCCAGCCAGCCGGGTTACTGTTGGTGGGGATGCAAAGTTCCGCTCTTGGACTCCACTTGCACTTCCCTTTGTTGAAGCTGAGGCGACTGCTAAACAGTGGGATTATTCGATCAAGTGGAGTGCTGGAAACAACATGACGTTATCTAAGACTAACTTTAAATTATTTTCTTGCCCCTCAACTCCTGGCAATAGGTTGGTTCCTACAGGAACGGCCCCAACATTGACGGAACCAAGTTTGGCTGGGGTCACATTGGGGTATGGAGATTATGGTTCTGTTAATGCAATTAGGCGCAGATTTTATACAGCCAATGGTGTGCCGAATTTTCCCATTTCAGGAACTAAACCGGGTGATGAAGCTCCGGGAGCCCTCCAAAAAGTTAACCCAATGCCTATTCTTGGAATCACGGATGGCCTTTCTAACACCATACTTCTTGCCGAGGATGCAGGCAGGCCCACTGTTTTTCAAAAGGGCTTTGGAAACACCGGTGTAAATACTGAAGATGGATTTGGTTGGGCTGATCCTGATGCAGGTTGCAGTATCGATGGGGTTGTTCCTGGTATCAAGGGCGTAAAATGGACAGCCGGCGGAACTTGCATCATGAATTGTACCAGTGATAGCGAACTTTTCAGCTTTCATACGGGTGGAATCAATGTCACCATGGCGGATGGAAGTGTACGATTTGTAAGTGAACAATTGACAGCCGCTACTCTTGCAGCTCTTGTTACAGCAAATGCGGGGGATATTGCAGGCAGCGATTTTTAATAATTTTCTGCAGTATGCATACTACTCAAAACAACCCTTTTTGCTTTCAGCGAAAAGGGTTGTTTTATTTCTTTTTCATCGCACCTTGTAAACCAAGATTGAAACCCGTGGGCCTTGGTTATGTTCCATTGGCGTTCGGCCTGAATAATAATTTGAGGTGGTGCGTAGTGGAAATCCGTCCCCCACATTCACCGTTTCTAAAAGCTCCAGATCTAGTTCCTTGTGCATTTTTAAATCCTTTACCAACTCATCAATGTTGTGAACCGAAATGATGTCGCCCTTTTTCGGAATCGTCTGATTTAAAGCCAACTGTTTCAGGCCCTGTTTATCTGCATAGTAACTCAAGCCCCACCAAGTCAGATGCCAGTGCGTGTTATCCTTCCCAATGTTCCAATCCCTGTGCTTGATTTCATGTGCTATTTGCTTTGATGCTTGGGCATCAAGATAATCAACTGAGTAAAATAAAACCCCAAGGCTTATTCCAAAACAAATAATAAGCTGTAATAGGTTTTGTGAAGATTCCTTCAAAGCTTGCGTTTTGGATAAAAGCCGTGCTGTTAAAAAAGTAAAAACCAGAGTGATCCCAATCACTCTTCGTACCGCAGGAAATGGCGAAAGTGCAAAATACCCCATTAGCTCGAGCATTAGCCATGTGCATAGAAACCATTCTAGATGTCGTTCACCCAAGGGTAGATTTTCGTTATCTGGTTTTACACTTGTGGCAAGCAATTTAAAAACTACTGTGCCCAGAGTGCTCCAAACTAGGATAGCCATCAATCCATAAATAATCGTTGAAAGGGTAAGCCAAGTGCGGCCTGATTGTGAATCCTTTAGAGCCAGGAAATCTGCGGGAATCAATGCAAGAGATGCAAAAGCCATAAAAATCAAAACTGCGGTAATTATGATAATGCGCGGGGCGACCTTGCATGCCAGCATCCCTATCAGGGCAATGATCGTTGCTATACCACCTACTTGGGTAAGTAAGGGTAGAATTAAATGCAGGCATCTGCGGATAAAGTTGCCTTTTCTTTGCCCTAGGTGAATGATGAAGTGAGATTGGCCCTGCGACAAGTAGATAAAAAATTCCCAAGAAATAAATACGAGTAATGCGATAAAAACCACAGCTATGGCTTGAAAGAGGCGCCTGTTGATCAGGTACAAACAAAATATCGTCGCCAAGGTGATTAATGCTGTGTACTTGGTTTCAATTGCCAACCCTAAAATTAATCCTGAAAGAAGAGTAAGTCCAAGGGATGATTTTTCGATTGATTCAAAAGCTAATACCAATGCGGTTAGCCCCAAAGCTAATACGGGAATTTCCAGCATACAATTAAACCCAGGAAGTATCGCGGGCGACAAAACAGTGAACCATAAAAGTTTAGTTTCATACCCAGGAGCAAAGCGTTTGAATAAATAATACAGCGATCCTGAAAGCAGTAAGGCAAAAGGAAAAAGCCAGAGCTTGAAGAGGATTGGGTTGTTGCCCAGCAGCGCAATTCCCGAACCCAGATAGTACGGAAGCAACGGTGGAACAAGCAATTGGTTTGCGGATATGGTGTTGGGCGAACCGAAATTAAAATCATACGGATTTAAAGGGTGGGCGATGAATTCACCTGCATAAGCTATGTACACATTGTCATCCATATGCACTGGTTTGATGGCATTTAGCCCTGTTAGAACACAAGCAACCAAGATGATCAGTAAAAGTGAGGGCCTAGTGTAAGTTGGTGAATTTCCAGAAGTAAGCAATTGCATTTATTCTCCGTCATCGAGTCAAAAATTCCCGGGTAATAGCAATGGGAAGATTAACATGATTGGTGGATTGGAGAAAGATGAGGATGGCAGGAAAATGCCTTGAGAGAATCTGTAAAATAGCAGGCAAGACATCAGGGTTCAGGTTTGGTTCGAGATTTAAGCGTTAAAGATCAAAGAATGATAAAAGTTATTTCTTGGAAGTAAGCTCAAAGAGCAGTTCGTTCTTTCCGCTGGATTTCACTTCTGCGCTAAGTGTGGTTTTGGTGTTGTACTTTTTAGGGATGAATTCTTCAATTGCATCTTCGCCCATCGGGCCCTTTTTACCGGGAACAAGTCTCGTAGATATAATTTCAACCTTATACTTTCCTTCATTTGCTTTCATTTGGAATGAACCATCCTTGATCATTGCGCCTTGTGGGGCGGTTGAGGTTTTTTCGGGGCGCAGAGTGATATCACCTTTGGCGACTGGTACGCCATCGAATGATACTTTACCTGTGATTTCATGAAGGCGAGGGCCAGAATCGCAGCCAAAAGATGCTAGCAACAAAACAACTAAAAGTGAAAAAATTCGCATGGGTGTTCCAGAAGTTAAGATGAACAAAGTATTAGTATGAAGAGGCAGGTTCGCCCATTTCCCTAGTGCCAAGTTGGGCATAAATTATAGGATCAATACTATTTTGAATAAAGCGCACGGAACCATCTGCAAAGGCGAAATTTGCACCGCCTGTGTGGGTGCTACGGGCCGAAAGGTTTTGGGTGCCGTTATTTGCGACATTAGTCAGGGGCGCTTGTGGAATTGAAACTCCCTGATAATTTTGCTTATCTGAAACAGTGGTGTTAGGCGGATTCAAAGTACTGAACCAGTTGTTTCCCTCCCAGGAATTGGAATATCTTCCTCGTAAATCGTTAACATTGGTATCTATTGCGACAAGGATTTCGCCCAGCAACACGGTGTTGGAAGTACCATCTCTTACATCCGTTATTTTGGTTTTAGATTTAACATAGAAGATGCCATTTAGGTTTTTCCCTGTGCCATAAGCGGTGGAACCAGAACATGCAACATAGTTGGTATGCATGCCTTGTTTTTCAAAAACGCCAGCGGTTGTGGTGTTACCATCGAGAGTGTCGGTTTTGGGGCTGGAAGGATCGGAAGGGCACATCACCGATGGCAGCACTTTGGTTTTATTGGGTGCAAGCAGAGCCCAACCATTTGCCCTATTGGTACTTTCAAAGGTGGCGAATAATGCCTGTTGCTCAATGAAGGGCAATGTCGGGTGAAGCCAGCATCCGCGGATATATGGCCCATCATTCCCATAAAAATCGTTGTATTGCCCTATTGGGAATGCAGAATTCGTATCGTGATAACCATGCATTCCGAGTGCGAGTTGCTTTAAATTATTGCTGCATTTCATGCGTGCTGCAGCTTCACGAACTTTTTGAACTGCTGGCAAAAGCAACCCTATTAAGATTGCTATGATTGCAATCACCACTAGTAATTCGATGAGGGTAAAGCCTGATCTTTTTTTCATGATCGTTATCCTTAAAAATATATGAATAATTGATGTTAAAACATGTTAATAAGCTGGTCAAGCCAAAAGGTTTGGCTTTGGAGTGCTAAAATTTAAAGTAGCATTTAATATTAAAAGCGTTAATAACTATTTTGATTGAAGAAAATCCTGTTTTTAATTGGCATAATGGCGGTTGATTAGATCGTTTTGAATCCAAAGAAGTTTATTAAAAGCCCGGATCGTTGCGATTTCTTGATGGCGTTCAAGATTCAGGCTTAGAATCTTGCAAAGAAGTGCATCCGAAACAAATCCTAACAAGGCGTTCATTTGCACTAAAGGAATGGTGGTTTTGGGATTGCCCGCTTTTGATGTGTGAATTTTTCCCACCATATCTAAGTAAGTTAACATTTTCCCATCGTAGGGCTTGGTTACCAAGGTTACCAGGTAATTGGTAAGGTGTTCTTTGCGGCTTTTAATGATCTCGTGGTCTGCATCCAGATTTTCAAGGGCGGCCGCCAACGCATCTTCATCTGCTGGTTGGGTAGGCAGGAAGTGTCGCCATGTAGCATCGTTTTCGTGAAGCTGTTCGTAAATTGCATTTACTAAAGCAGGGACTTTTGGTGCAAGTAAAGTTGCTGCATCATGAATTGTCCGTATGTCTTCAGGGATGAAATGCATGAACTCTGCAAGATATTGAAATCGGTAGGAAAGGTCGGTTTCTAAACGAGGTTCGTCAATACTTGTCATGATGTAATCCTTGAAAGTGTCTATAACAGAACTTGCTTAATTAGATTTTTATATCTTATTAGTATAATTGTTGTCAAGATAAAATTTTCTCTTATGTTTATTTTTAGGTTTATTCGTTACATATTTTTCTAATTAGTGTTTAAGCTACTATATGATCCGATTTTGAAATTTAACTGCTTTAGTTTAAACGAATCAAATGCCTTCACATTATTTACGATTGGACTTTTTGATATGAAAATTCTTGCCCCTTTCAT
Source organism: Gemmataceae bacterium (assembly GCA_964201235.1). Classification (GTDB taxonomy): domain Bacteria; phylum Planctomycetota; class Planctomycetia; order Gemmatales; family Gemmataceae; genus UBA969. The sequence continues at coordinate 6,879 of CAXNFS010000142.1, forward strand.
CCTTCCTTTCTTTTTTGTTTTCTTTTTCAACTCTGCTATTTGCAGTGCCGCTGATAATGCAAAGCCTAATGTGGTTCTTATATTTATTGATGACATGGGATATGGCGACATCGAGCCCTTTGGCAGTACCAAAGTTCGTACACCCAATCTCAATACCTTCGCAAAAGAAGGTAGGAAGTTTCATTCTTTTTATGCGACTCCTGTTTGCTCTATGTCACGCGCAGCTTTAATGACGGGTTGCTACAATCAAAGAATATCCATGCCGGGCGTTTTGTTTCCTCAGGCTAAAATCGGTATCAATTTTGCAGAAACAACGGTTGCGGAAGTGATGAAATCCGCAGGGTATACAACTGCCTGCATTGGCAAATGGCATCTTGGTCATCTGCCTGAATTTCTTCCCACCAAGCATGGATTTGATCATTACTTTGGTCTGCCTTATAGCAATGACATGTATTCCAAAAGGCCTGGGAACCCACCCTTGCCTTTGATAAGAGGCGAAAAGACGATCGAAACGGAACCTGATCAATCGTTGTTGACTAAACGCTATACCGAAGAAGCAATCGGGTTCATGAAGCAAAATAAGGAAAAGCCTTTTTTTGTATATCTGCCACACACTATGATTCACGAGCCGTTGGCTGCTTCAGAAGCATTCAAAGGCAAAAGCGCTTCTGGTTTATTGGGAGATGTGATCGAGGAAATCGATTGGTCGGTTGGGCAGGTGATGAAAACAATTAAAGAGTTAGGGTTGGATGAAAAAACTTTGGTGATCTTCACATCAGATAACGGGCCTGATATGGGTTCTGCTGGGCCGTTTAAAGGAAAGAAGGGCAGCAATTTTGAAGGCGGAGT
>CAXNFS010000143.1:0-7715 GCA_964201235.1 Gemmataceae bacterium
ATACTTTCTCTTGCAGATTCTGTTGCAGTTAAAGTTTCTTTAGGCCATAGGGCAGCAAAACGAGTTCGAGATTTTCTTCTGGGAGGAAGCTTTATTGAATTATTACCATTAGGCCTAGAAGAATATGCAACATCCGTACCAATTGCGACATGATCGATTCCAACTTTTTTTACCACATAATCAATGTGATCAAGAAACGCATTTATATCACACTTGCCCCCAAGAAACTGAGAAATACAACAAATGCCAGCATAACCACCAGAATCTGCAAGCGCTTTCAGTACTTCATCTGGCTTGCTGCGAATATGATGATGCAATCCTGCCGCCGTTGTATGGCTTGCAACCACGGGCTTAGTGCTTACCTTCGCAGCTTCAAGACTGGTCTGCCAACCAGAGTGCGCGATATCGACCAATACCCCCTGCCTATTCATTTCAGCAATTGCCTGCCTACCAAAATCACTCAATCCACCATTTGCAGTTTCAGCACAACCATCGCCCAACATATTACGACGCTGATAGGTAACATGCATCATGCGGATGCCAAGTTGGAAAAAAACACGAATGGTGCGTAACTCTTCCTCAACAGAAATCCAATCTTGAGGCAAAGGCACACCATTGCCTGTTAAGTAAAGGCAATGCCCTCCACCCTTTTTCACAAGATCAATATCATTCGGAGTTGTGGCCTTAGTAAGAAACGGTTTAAGCATGTCGGTTAGAAAAGTAAAACGAGCAAGCCTTTTTATCAACCGTTGAGGATGCTGGCACTCTTCGCCCGCATTTTGATAAATACAAGTAACTCCTGAAGCACGGAACGCCATCATAAATTCTTCGCGTTCTCGCAGATTTGTTACAGCCCGGGTCATTCCCATATCTTCAGTAGCATCTTGAAGCTCAACTTCCGAAGCGCCCTCCTCTATCATTTTTGCAATAACTACAGGATCAGTTGAAGTTCTAGGCGAAAAGGCATAACCATCAAACACCAATGATTCAGCATGAAGCTTTAAGCCATGCTCCATCTGTTTCTGGGAAGGCTTAAGAATATCTAACGATATTTGTCTAGCTCGAGCAATTATCTGATTACCTTGAATAAGCTCATCCAATCTTTGGACATCACTTGTTTTGGTTTGCGTTACGGCAGAGGCATTTGTAAAAGAAAGTGCAGCAGCAGATAACGCAGTTACCTTTAAAAGGGTACGCCTTGAAGATGCATTCGCTTCGCTAGCACTTTCATTTTTCGACTTCATACCTTCTCCTTGATAGAACCTTACTAACCAATAACTTTACTCGAACGGTAAATTTATCTCCATTAAATCCCATTATTCATCTACGAAAATTGGCATAAACACAAATTTCTGCTATGTTTAAGTATTCAAACATCAAGAACTAAAGGACAAAATCAATCATGAAAGCATCAACTATAATTCTGATTCTTTTATTAGGAGGCTTTAATATCATGGCAGAAAATAAGGACAAGTTAGTGTTCAATTTTGACACCCCAGAATCAGGTAAAACCTGGGTTAGTGTCAACGACAATGTAATGGGTGGGGTATCTGAAGGAAAATTCAAAATCACCCAAGAAAAGACTCTGTTTTTTTATGGCAGCCTTTCGCTCGAAAATAATGGCGGCTTTGCTTCAATAAGATGCCTACCAACACAACTTGGATTAAAGAAAAATGATTCAATTAATTTCCAAGTAAAAGGCGATGGCCGAGAATACACTATGAACTTATACACCAACAAAAGGCTCACTGCGTTTTCTTACAGGCAATCCCTCCAGACCAAAAAGAACGAATGGGTTGAAATATCGCTTCCACTTGAAAAATTTATTGCAACCTCATTTGGCCAAGTGATACCAAAAGCTGAACCCATTGATCCTAATGAAATCGAATCACTTGGATTTATGATTGGAGATAAGAAACCGGGAGCTTTCCAAGTAGAATTTAAAGAGATAAAAGCTAAATCAAAATAAGGCTGACTTCAAAAAGATTAAGGCAGCGAACGGACCAACCTCAAACCACGGCTATTACTACGGTCATCAGGCTTGGCCCCATTGCGATCCGCACTTCGCAGACTACTAATTTGATTATAAAAACAACCACCACGCATGCACCGCGATATGCTAGAAATTATCTTTTTGTTTTGGGAACTCATAAAGGCATCCTCATCCGAAATATTTGAGTTGGGATAGGAATCATAACTTTCCAAACACCATTCAAAAACATTCCCTCCGGTATCAAACAACCCAAATTCATTGGGCCTAAGAGAACCAACAGACCAGGTTTGGTCTTTGGAATTCGCAACATAAAAACTATATCGATCAGTCAGACGAACATCAGAACCATGGTTAAACATCGCTAAAGAACCTGCTCGATGAAAAAACTCAACCTCCGCTTCGGTAGGCATCCTGTAACCTTTTTTCTTAAGTGGGTTATCCACAATCCTCATGCCCTCTTCATATAACCCCTGCTCATTGGGAAGGTAAACACATTCTGAAGCGCCAAATTCTTTTTCGGTAAGAAGATTACAATAGCGGGCAGAATCAAACCACGAGATGCAAATCATCGCGCTATCTGGGGTTTTTGAATATTTCTGTATGTAGCGCTGTTGAGGGATCAATAATAAAAAATCATTTAAGGTAACCTCTTTTTGCCCAACAAGAATCGATCTTGCAATTGCCCTATCATGAATGCGCTCAGCTTCATACCTTAATGGCTCATCAAGTGGAGAACCAATTTGAAACTTAATCGGACCATCAAGAATAACAAAAGTTTGCCCCATAGAATTAACTAGCCATTTATTTCCTGGAACTGTTTTAGATTTTAAAGCTTCACACACCAAATCACATTCCTTACCCATGCTCCATCGTTTTCTTAACAACCAATCTAATGCACCATGCAATCCAGCATCTGGGCTATTTTGATACAAGCCAAGAAATTCACTCTTCCACTTACTTTTGGTTTCTAAATCAATGGAATCAAGATCCAATTCACCAAGCGCTACAACCATTGCTCTTTTTGAAGAAATATCACCGGTAGAGTTTATTTTTTCAACGAAAATTGACGGTGAAACATTAAGTTGACCAAGCATCAATTGGCATTTGCTTTTCGAAGTTGGATCTGATGAAAATGAAAAAACAGAAAATCCAGCCTCCTCACCCAAGCCAATTTGAAGTGCAGCAGCAATTCCCCGTCTGTCTTGGAATTTAAGATTCTTAGCAAAACCAACCATTTCAAGTTTGGATTCCCTAATATTCTGAGCAAGCTGCAAAACTTCTTCTTTTAAAGGCAGCATTTTCGCAAATATAACCCGGGCATTTCTTGGATCAGATACTTCAATCAAATCAAATAGCTGAGCAGAATCGCCACGAAAAAATTCACAGGAAAGCCCGGTGGCAAAATCCCGTTGTATAGATTCAATCTCAGTATTCTTAATTCTAGAAATCAACAATGGGTTTAATTTGTCTTTAACCGACCAGAACACCTCAGCCCATTCAACCAAAAACAATTTGTTTTGCACCAGCAATTTGTCTGCAATTTGGGGCAAATAAGAGTCAAGTACCGAATGGCTAGGATCCCAAAACGAAATAGCGCCACCTAACCTTAACAATTCATCAGCATCAGCTTTTTTTAACTTCTGCTCCACGCCTTCAATTAATAAATGTTTAGAAGGTTCGAGCCTTTTCCTGATCACCAAAAAATCAGGTACACTTGCTTTCAACAGCAAATCACAAAGTTCCCGATCTAACTCAGGATTCCCACACCCTAATCCCAATAGCGCCTTCATTCGCCTAGGATCCGATTTATCCATTGATGCAAGTTCATGTTGATAAATCAACGAAGTGCGCGAAATAAATTCATCAGATTTTTCAAGCGCTAATTCAAGTGATTTTCCCTCTGCAAGAAAGACACTAGCAACCATTGCTTTTGCCTTCCCATTCAAATCAGCTTCATATCCACGATGAATCAACCAGGCAGTCAAACATAAAAAGATGGCGCATGAGCATAAAAGTGCAGCAACTAACTTATAATTAATGTTTAACTTTTTGGAGTTCAAGGATTGATTACAGGAATCAAGATAAGATTTAAGATCAGCAGAAAAATCATTCGCGGAAGAGTAGCGATCTTCTTTATTTTTACAAAGAGCCTTCAAGCATATTTGCTCAATGGCCTTTGGAATATTTGGGTTTATTTTTGAAGGAGAAATAAAATCAGCTTTAATCACAGAATGAATGATTTCAGCAATATTAGAACCCTGAAAGGGCCTTTCGCCACAAAGCAACTCGTAAAAAACCACACCCAAGCTAAAAATATCAGACCGTTGATCAACTAAATTACCAATGCCACCAGCCTGCTCCGGGCTCATGTATGCAGGGGTTCCGGTAAATTCAGTCTGCTTATTTGAAAAATCAACTTTTAATGCCAAACCAAAATCTGCAACATGAGCACTACCCAACTGATCAAGCAAAATGTTATCAGGCTTTACATCTCGATGAACAAGCCCTTTGTCATGCGCATGGCCCAAGGCTTCTGAAACCATTAAAACCCTGGCAATCGCATCTTCAAGAGAACAGCCACCCTGTTTTATTTTTTGAGCCAGGCTTACGCCATCAATAAACTTTGATATAAAAAAAACGCCTTCAACCTCAGAACTACCCACATCATAAACGGGAACAATATGAGGATGATCAAGTGAAGCAAGAATTCTTGCCTCTTCAAAAAATGATTTTAATCGTGCTGTATCTTTGAATGCTTTTTTCGCAACTTTAATGGCAACCAGCCTATCAAGCTTTTCATCCCTGGCAAGAAAAACTCTTCCAAATGAACCTTCGCCAAGCTGCTTTATAACCCGATATCGATCCAATATAATATCTACGTTTACTTCATCAGCATTTTCCCAATCCGTGATACCTGTAATGGATTTTAAACCTGATATGGATTGCGAATCAACAGACCCGAATTGAACAACGGTTTCATTAAACGCAATATCATTGCCTAAATTATTATTTTGGGTAGACGGGGTTTCCTTCTTATCCATCCAAATAGCCCCAAGAGTTAGAAAAACCTTACAAAAAACAGTATCGAGTCACAAAATAATTCCAGTTATAAAAATACTTCATTTAGTATAACCAATAAAACATTTAATCACCGTAACAAAAAAGCGCAAGGTTAGCAGTTGTGCGAATTGTTTAATCAGCAATTACAATTTAATCTTATTTAATCTTAATTCCAGACTATAAATTGAGTATTATGAACTTAATTTCACTTACTTTCGAGAGCCAAAGTTATGATTACTTTACACAAACCACTTTGCTTTTTAATTGCTTTAATACTTTCAACACAGAATGTTATCGCCCAAGATCTCCGCACTTCTTTAATGCAAAGTATAAGCCAAAGAGAGGAATCATCGTGGGCCATGGCACAAAAGATTTGGGACTTCGCAGAGCCCGGCTACCTTGAAAAACAATCTTCAAACCTCATCGCCAATGCTTTGAACAAAGAAGGCTTTATAATAGCGAAAGGTATCGCAGGAATTCCCACAGCTTTCACGGCCACTCTGGGTTCAGGAAAACCAGTTATCGCCATTCTTGGTGAATACGATGCACTTCCTGAAATCGCTCAAGAGGCTGTCCCCTTTCGAAAACCTAAAGAAAGTGGAAATGGCTACGGTCAGGCCTGCGGGCATCATTTATTTGGGGTGGCCTCTGCAAATGCTGCTATGGCAATCGGGGACGCCATTAAAGCTGGAAAGATCAAAGGTACCATTAGGTATTATGGTTGCCCTGCGGAAGAAGGTGGTGCTGCAAAAGCATTCATGGTTCGAGAAGGCTTTTTCAAAGATGTTGATGTGGCGCTCCATTGGCACCCGGGCAGCCGAAATGCTGCAGGTGATTCATCATGCCTTGCCAGAATTGCAGTAAAGTTTCGTTTTCACGGCCAAGCTGCGCATGCAGCAGGTTCACCTGAAAAAGGCCGCAGCGCACTTGATGGCTTATTACTCGCAATGCATGCAGTAGAACTTCTCCGTGAACACACACCTGAAGGCACTCGTTTGCATCACACCATCACCTCGGGAGGTGGCGCAGCGAATGTTGTTCCAGAATTTGCAGAAGGGTTTTTCTATGTTCGTCATCCTAAATCGGATGTTGTAAAAACGCTTTGGCCTCGCTTGCTAAAATGCGCCCAAGGAGCTGCTCTTGCAACAGAAACTAGGCTCGAAGTCGTTCCTTTAGGTGGAACCATGGAAATACTTCCAAACGATACCCTCGCACAGGTAACCAGAAAAAATCTGGTTGGACTCAACAACCTTGAATACACCAAAGAAGAAATGGCTTTCGCATTGCGCATTCGTGAAACATTCCCAGACAAAAACACTTCCATCGACTCTCTCAAGGAAGTTCTCGATCTTTTAGGAAAAACCACAATGGGTTCAACCGATGTGGGCGATGTTTCATGGGTAGTACCAACCACGGGATTTAGCGCTGCCACTTGGGTTCCCGGAACCCCCGGGCATTCATGGCAAGCCGTGGCATGTGGCGGAACAACCATAGGTAAAAAAGGAATGATGCTAGCTTCAAAAGTTTTGGCGACTACAGCAATGGATCTTTTTGAATCACCAGAACTTGTTGCAAAAGCGAAAGCTGAACTATCGAAAAAATTAGAAGGTAAGAAATATGAACCACTGATGGAGAAAGATCAAAAGCCTCCCTTGGATTATCGCTTACCGGGCAGACAAAAAACCGCTGCCGAATAAATCAAACCAAGTAAATATTTGTAGAGATCAATCCGCTGTAGCGCTATATCGCCCAAGGAGGGAAGAAAAGCAGAAGAATTAGCCACGGAATTTCACGGAAGGAAGACAAGGCAGAGGCAGAAGCATAGCCACGGAATGACACGGAAAAGAAGTGGAAAAGGGGGAAGAGGGATTTTCAGAGCCGGATGCGTAAGCGACGGTTCTTTCTTGCGTAGGCTAACACAACTTTTTATTGCATATCTTTACAAGCCTGAAGCGCAAGCAAAGGTTCTTCAAATACATGTTTACTATTCACACATTATTCCTTCGCTTGCGCTTCAGGCTTGTAAGACAAGAGATACCGTTAATAGTCGGTTTCCAAATCCCCCGCTCATTACGGACAAAGGAGCGCGGCCCCTTCGGCAAGCTCAGGGACCGGGGCTCCTTCGGTACGGTCAGTGAGCTTGCCGAACTGGCCATTAAGTTCAGGGAAGAACAAAAATATCTTTAAACATCTCTTTAGGTGCAAGATCTAAAGTTGCAAATGGAGTAGTTGCAGTGGGGCTTCCCCATCGCAACTACTCTGTCTTTAAACAAACCCCATATCAATTAATGGAAAGTAAAAGTGGTGGTGGTTAGAAGGCAGGCTAGCGAAGCGAAGGGCCCTTTTCCCGGAGGGAAGAGGGTTGGGAGTTGGGGGAAGAAAGAAAGAAAGAAACAAAAAGGCGTGGGGCGAACACCGGCGGATTTACATCCGCCGCTCAATAAAACAGGTTTAGTGTTGGAAGTAAAACAAATAAAAGAGGATACGGTAGTTTACCTACTTATCGATTATTTAAAATCGCCAATAGGCTTGTCAGGATTATGGATGCGCCAAGGAGAGCAAGCATGATTAAAACTTCTATCTCCATGCCAACAGGGTGCCCCATGCCGGGTATATAAGAAAGAAACAAGATGCAAGCAATGGCTGCAAGCAATAGCAAAAA
>CAXNFS010000144.1:0-7656 GCA_964201235.1 Gemmataceae bacterium
CCAAGATTGTCCCAAGCTTTTGCAACGGCTTCGGGATGATTGGGTTCGTGAAATTTCTCTAACCCCAATCGTATCGCACGATCTTCAGAACCCTTGGAATCACCCTTCGAAAGTGCGGTAGATTCCTCCCCAGTGTAAGTTACACGATAAAGCCCCGATTTTGTTTTTCTGCCACCAATTGCAAAATACAATGCACCATCTTTGGGGTTCACAATTAAATCGGTCAAAGGCAAAGGAGAACCAGAAACAAATTCTTCGACTTCAGCTTTATAGGTGCTTCCAGAAGGAGAAAGATGTACTGCATACATTTTTCCGTAACTCCAATCGCAAACGAAAAACGCTTCCTGATACTTCGCAGGAAACTTGGCACCGTAGCCAAAGGTTACTCCTGTGGGGGAACCTGGCCCGATATCTACGACTGCGGGAAGACTGTCTGCATAGTGAACAGGCCATTTCCCCGCACCATTTCTCCAGCCAAACTCGGCTCCACTTGTAACATGACAAATTCTTGTCGGGCGATACCAAGGGGTGTTGAAATCCCATTCCATATCAGCATCGTAAGTAAATAATTCGCCCTGCCTGTTAAAAGCAGCATCGTATTCATTACGAAACCCAACCCCCATTATTTCCCAGTTCTTCGCATCAGGATCAATCTTGTAAATGGTTCCGCCAGGCCCCATTACCCCTGCCATAAATCCCCTGCCATCTGGCATACGGGGAAGTAAATGATCTTCACCCCAGCGAACTGGTACCTTACTAGATTTGAATTCAACCAACTTGGTTTGATTACCGACAACTACAACAAGGCTTTTACCATCAGGAGAAAGTAAAATTGCATGAGGGCCATGTTCACCACCGCCTGAAAACTTCTGAAGCATGGTGACCTGATCTAATTGATCATCGCCATCGGTATCTCGCACTCGATACAAACCGTGCTCATACTTACCACCTTTATTGACCATTACATAAAGGCTGTTAAAAGCCCAAAGAAGCCCTTGAGCTTCACCAATATCAGCAGGTATTTTTTCAACTAGGGTGGGAATTTTTGAATCACCAACCGGGGGAGGTGTAACGCGGAATAGTCCGCCATTCTGATCTGAAACAATTAACCGACCTTTGGGATCGGTACACATTGAAACCCAAGAGCCTTGAGTAGCAGCGGGAACCGAATGAAGAAGCTCGACTTTAAAACCTTTGAGGGTTTTGATTTGGGCAGGAGAAGTAGCTGGCGGTTCTTTACCCGCCAGCTTAGGATCTTCTGGTGCTTTCTTTTTACCTGCACCTTTACCAGTTTTAGTTACTTCTTTTTTTTTTCTTCAGGACTGTTAGTTAATTTCTTATTTTCTTCAGGGCTGTTCGCTAATTTCTTAAGCGTGATCTCCTTGAATTGCACAGTCATTACTGGACCAACATGAATTTGAAGTGCAAGAACACCGCTCTTTAAAGCTTTGGGTGATTCATCAAGAATTTCAGCAGTTACATTACCATTAATCATGTGAATCAATTTGTTGCCGTTTGCAATGATTACTAAATCGTTCCAATCATCTTTTTTGATAGCAGCTTGAAGGTCTGCAGAAGACTTTTCAGTCTTTCCTACTACTTCTTTCTTATTATCAGCATTCCACTTTACCTTTTCGCCACGGCCACACATTATACCTCGACCACCAGCAATACTACCTTCATCATAAAGAATGCCAGAGAAAGTAGCGCCAGCTTCGAAGTCACCTTGATAGCCACCAACTTTAGGCCCAAACTCGCCTTGGCCCATTACCTTGCTGCGATATTGGATACCAGAGTTACCACCCACAATCTTGTATTTGCATTTAAATTCGAAATCGCTGACATCGCCACCCTTATAGACCAAAAAAGTATTGTGCTTGAGTTTGTTGTGGGGTTCGTTGCCTGTTTTGCCAGTAATTGCGCCATCTTCAACGGACCAAAGCTTGGGGTTTCCTTCCCAGCCGGTGAGATCTTTACCGTTAAAGATTGAAGTTGTTTCTTCTGCAGAGTAAGCAGTAAGAGCAAATACAAAACCTACAAGCAAAATTGAAAGAATTCTCATTGTCAGACTCCAGTGAAATACAAAACAAAGGCGGGAACTATCATTTAATAATGATGCATCCTTTAGTAACTGTAGAATAATGGAGTTTAAAACAAGAATCCAGCATTAGTTTGAAGATAATTGCAAATATTTTAATGCAGCCTTTGCAAGTTAAATATTGAACCATAATCGCTTACAATCTATGCTAAACAATGAAGTCGTTTTCCTTTCGACATCCTTAATATTCGTTTCAGGGGCAATAGTATGAGTGCGAAGAAGTGGAATGTAGCAATGGTAGGTTTGGGTTTTGGTGCAGAATTCATGCCGATTTACCAAAATCACCCTCTTGGGAACATTTACGCCATCTGCCAACGAAACAAAGAAAAGCTGAACAAAATAGGCGACACCTTCAAGATTGAGAAACGCTTTACTAGCTACGAAGATGTTTTAAAAGACCCAAATGTAGATTTCGTCCACATCAATTCCCCCATTCCTGATCATGCGCCTATGTCCATCGCTGCCCTCAAAGCAGGCAAACATGTTATGTGTACCGTACCAATGGCAACCACAGTCGAAGAATGCAAAACCATTGTTGATCTGGTGAAAAAAACCGGCCTTAAATACATGATGGCGGAAACAGTTGTTTACTCACGCGAATTCCTTTTCATCAAGGAAATGTTCCAAAAGGGCGAACTTGGAAAAATTCAATACATGGCTGCTTCCCACCCACAAGATATGGATGGATGGCCTGATTACTGGCAGAAAATGATCCCAATGCATTACGCAACCCATGTTGTCAGCCCATGCCTCGGGTTGGTAAATGGCAAAGCTGAAAATGTTAGTTGCTTTGGCTCGGGTACGGTAAGAGAGGATATCCAAAAAATATCCGGCAACAAGTTCGCTGTTGAATCCTGCCATATCAAAATCAAGGACTCTGATATTGCATGCCATATCTGGAGGTTCTTGTACGATACAGCAAGGCAATACCGCGAGAGTTTTGATGTGTATGGTACTAAGAAAAGCTTTGAATGGAGCTTGGTCGAACACGAACCACATATCATTCACACTGCTAAAAAGCCCGAACCTGAAATCCCCAGCAAAATAACGGTTCCAGATTTTGCGCACTTGCTTCCTGAACCCATTAGAAGGTTCACCCTTCCTTCGGAAATTCATGATGCAGGCCACCTTTCATTCTTGCAGGGCGGTGGACATGGCGGTTCCCACCCGCACATGGTCAACGAATTCTTGAACGCCCTAGCGGACAACCGCGACCCATGGCCCAATGCCACTCAAAGCGCAAACTGGACCTGTGTTGGTATTCTTGCCCATGAATCCGCATTACAAGGCGGCAAAGTGTTAAACCTCCCTGATTTCACACTATAAATTTATTAGCATTGATAACTCTCACTCAAAGACCATAAGAATATGAAAAAGTTTACTTTCAGCGTTTCAATTCTTCTCACAGTAACTCTTGGGATCACTTTAAATCCAGAGATCCGGGCGCAGGACACCAAAATCAAGCTGTTATTCTTAGGCGACAATGGGCACCATAAACCCAACGATCGCTTTCGGCAAATTCAGCCCGTTCTTGCAGCCAAGGGTATTGACCTTGTCTACACAGACAAAGTGGAAAGCTTGACCCCGAAGATTCTCAACTCTTATAAAGGGTTGGTTATTTTCTCCAATTTGACAACACTTTCGCCTGAACAAGAAAAAGCAATGCTCGATTATGTTGAACAAGGCAATGCACTGATCCCATTACATTGCGCTAGTTACTGCTTTTTAAACTCGCCTAAATACATCGATCTTGTTGGCGCACAATTTTCAAAACATGGCACAGGGACTTTCCGCGTTGATAACATTCTTCCCACCCACCCAATTATGAAGGGTTACAAAAGTTTTGAAAGTTGGGATGAAACTTATGTTCACACCAAACATAATTCCAAGGATCGTATTGTCCTTGAAGAAAGAAAAGATGCTTCGGGGTCTGAACCTTGGACTTGGGTGCGATCCCAAGGCAAAGGGAAAGTTTTCTATACTGCCTGGGGCCATGATGCACGAACTTGGTCCAACCCAGGTTTTCAAAATCTTCTCGAACGCGGTATTCGATGGGCAACCAATGGCGACATCTCTAAAGTTCCAGCTTTTTCTGATCAAACCCTGATGACTGAACTTCCTAAAAACCTTAAGCCATTTGATTATGTCGAAGCTGATGTGCCTTTTTACCCTGCAAACAAACAATGGGGAAAAATGGGAGAAAACATACGCAAAATGCAAAAACCCCTTGAGCCCAAAGAGGCGCAAAAACACTACATTACGCCCGAGGGATTCGAACTTAAACTCTTCGCCTCCGAACCTGACCTAGAAGGCAAACCCATCGCGATGAATTGGGATGAACGTGGCCGGTTATGGGTCGCACTCACCATTGATTACCCCAACGAACTTCAACCCCAAGGCCAGGGCAGAGATAAAATAGTTATCTGCGAAGACACCAACGGCGACAATGTTGCAGATAAATTCACAACCTTTGCAGACAAGCTTAGTATTCCCACAAGTTTGATTTTCGCAAACGGTGGCGTCATTGTGCATCAGGCGCCAGATACTCTTTTCCTTAAAGATACCAATGGCGATGATAAAGCCGATGAGCGCAAAGTTCTTTTCACGGGTTGGAGCACAGGCGACACCCACGCCGGGCCAAGCAATCTGAACTACGGGCTAGATAATTGGATCTACGGCATGGTTGGGTACTCTGGTTTCGTTGGAACCGTAGGCGATGAAAAGCAATCTTTCCGTACTGGGTTTTACCGTTTGAAGCCCGATGGTTCTAAAATCGAATTCCTTCGCAACACCAACAATAATTCCTGGGGAGTTGGCCTAAGTGAAGAAGGGATTCTTTTTGGTTCCACTGCAAATGGTAACCCTAGTGTGCACCTGCCCATTCCCAACCGGTATTATGAAAAAGTTCGTGGCTGGTCGAGCAGCGTTCTCGAAGGCATTGCAGGTAGCGCCCCAATTCACCCCATTACCAAACAAATCAGGCAGGTGGATCATCACGATAAGTTTACCGCTGCAGCAGGCCATGCACTTTACACCGCCCGAAACTACCCTTCTGATTATTGGAACAAAACTGCATTTGTAACCGAACCTACAGGGCATATAGTTGCAACTTTTCCCATCACGCCTGAAGGCGCAAGCTTTACTTCGCGCAACGCATTTAATTTAGTTGCAAGTGATGATGAATGGAGCTCACCCATCGTTGCAGAAGTTGGCCCGGATGGAAATGTATGGGTAATCGATTGGTACAACTATATCGTACAACATAACCCTACGCCTGCTGGTTTTAAAACCGGAAAAGGCAACGCTTACGAAACTAACCTGCGCGACAAAAAGCATGGCCGTATTTATAGGCTTGTTCATAAAGATGGCAAAAATAATCTCCCTTTAAACCTTACAACCGCAGACTCCAGCAAACTTGTTGAGACTCTTCGAAACGACAACTTCTTTTGGCGCAGGCACGCACAAAGGCTTTTAGTTGAAAAGCAAAGTAAAGATGCCATCCCTGCCCTTATCGAACTTGCCAAAGAAACAAAAATCGATGGTGCAGGATTAACCCCTTGCGTTATTCATGCCCTTTGGACTTTGAAAGGCCTTGGCGCCCTCGAAGAAGAAAACTCTCCTGCTACGAAAGTCGCACTTGCTGCACTTACCCACGCATCTGCAGGTGTAAGATTAAACGCTTTGAAAGTTCTACCTTTAAAACCTAGCTCTATTGATTCAATCCTTAAGGCAAATCTTTTGGGTGATACCAATGCGCAGGTTCAGCTTGCAACCCTTTTGGCATTATCCGATATGCCCCCTTCAGAACAATCAAGCAAGGCAATTGCCCAACTGCTAAAGTCGCCTAAACGCCCCTTGGATAAATGGCTGCTTGATGGTGTAACCACTGCTGCAGCAAATAATGATGTACTGTTCTTGAATTCCGTCACCGATAAAAACGCACCGCCCTCAATCGAATTATTAACCATTGTTGAACGAATTGCAGAGCATCACGCAAGGGGCAAGCCTGACGAAGGCATTGCCAATCTGCTTGAAAAGTTATTGCAATCAGAACCGCTGATTCAAACAGCCACACTCAAAGGCCTAGCACGAGGTTGGCCCGCAAACCAACCCCCAAAATTAGATGACAGAACTGAAAAAGCCCTTAAGGATCTCTTCGTTGTTCTCCCCATCGCAGCTAGGGGCCAACTCGCCCAACTAGGAAAAAAATGGGGCAGTAAATCCCTCGCAGAACAATCGAAGGTGATCGTACAAGGATTCTTAAAAGCCGCATCTGATACCAAACTTCCTGACGCAGAGAGAATCTCTTCAGCAAAACAAGCATGTGAGTTTGGTGCTTCAGATCCTGCTGTTGCAAAAGCAATTCTAGAATTGATCACGGCGCAACTTTCTCCGGAAGTCGGCCTAGGAATGCTTGAATCAGTATCACTTTCTGATCAAGCAGAAACAGGCAATGCAATGGTAGAACGCTTCCCCGATTGGACACCTAATCTCAGACAAACTGCTATTCGTATACTTCTTTCCAGAGCCCTCTGGACTGAAGCATTAATCGCCTCCCTTGAAAACAACAAACTGAGAATTTCCGAATTAAGCCTCGATCAAAAGCAAGCTCTTTTGCAAACCGGTAACAAGAAAATCACCGACAAAGCAAAGGTTATACTTGCCCGTGGGGGTGGTTTGCCCAACGCTGATCGTCAAAAGGTTATCGAAGAATTCATGTTTGCAACCACTCAATCTGGAGACGCAAATCTTGGAAAAATAGTTTATAAAAACCAGTGCTCCAAATGCCATCAGCATCAGGGGGAAGGGGTAAAAATCGGTCCAGACATGACAGGCATGGCTGCACACCCCAAAAAAGAATTACTGATTCACATCTTAGATCCGAACAGAGATGTTGAAGGCAATTTCAGACAATATGTTGTTTCCACCAAAGGCGGAAAAATACTTACAGGCATGCTTGCATCAGAAACAAAATCCTCTATCGAGCTTATTGATACCGAAGCAAAAAAACAAGCTGTTCTGCGAGATGATATCGATGAAATCAAAGCTTCGGATCGTTCGCTCATGCCCGAAGGTTTTGAAAAACAACTTTCAAAACCCGATCTCGTCAACCTTCTCGAATTCCTTACTCAACGAGGCAAGTTCCTTCCATTACCACTTGATAAAATTGCAACCATCGTTAGTACCAAAGGCATGTTTCACAGTGAAGAAGCTACGGTTGAAAGACTGATATTCCCCGATTGGAAACCCAAGGTATTTCAGGGTATTCCTTTTAATCTTGTCGATCCACAGGGAGATAAATACCCCAATGTAATCATGCTGCATGGAACCAACGGCACCATCCCACCAAAGATGCCTAAGCAGGTTAAACTTGCATGTAATGGCCCCGCCAACGCTATCCATTTATTAAGTGGGATTAGCGGATGGGGATACCCTGCAACCCCAAAGGGTTCAGTCTCCATGATTGTCAGACTTCATTATGCTGATGGAAAAACCGAAGATCATTTGTTGAAGAATGGCGAAGTCTTTGCAGACTACATTCGTAAAATTGATGTACC
>CAXNFS010000145.1:0-7582 GCA_964201235.1 Gemmataceae bacterium
GTTGATCATCTTGCACCCTATTCTGGCAAGTCTTGTTTACAAATGAATGTTCCCACCGGCGATGAAACTTGCGTCATCAGCGAACCCATTGCTTTAAATCAAAAAGAACCCCGCTTGGTAGAGGTTTCGGCTTGGATTAAAACCCACCAATTGTGCATGTTGCAGCTAGATGCAGAAGATGAAAATGGACATAGACTTAACGGTTTTAATTACATTCATAAGAATCCCCTCTCTTTTGGTAATTCCGATTGGCGCCAGATTCGACAGGTTTTTTCTTCTTCTGCTCCTTTAAAATCTATTCGGTTAAAACTTTGTGCTCGAGGGATGAATGGCTATACCTTGGGGGGAACCGGCCATCAACCCCAGCAAAATGCTTTGGGTATTGTATGGTGGGATGATGTTAAAGTGTTTGAGCCTGAAAGTTCTGCGCAAGATCTCTCTGCAAGAGTCGTGGTTCCGATTTCTAAAACCCCAGTTTCGATAGCTGCACATCTTTCAAACCTTGATCTTGGAGAACAACTTTTAGGTATTAACCATATAACAGCCCAAATCAAAAATCCCGGTCCAGATGCTGATTTCTATCTACAAATGCAGTGGGCCGATGGTACTGAAGCTGCCCCCATTATTAGTAGCCCCATTCGTGTTGGTAAAATCAAAGCTGCTCCTGTGAGCATCGATTATAACCTCTCAGATGGTGGTAAGGCTTATCATGAAAAGCCATTTATTCTGTCACTTTTAGATGCCAAAAAAGTTGTTATTGCCTCATCAAGTTATTCTGTTTCGACTTGGACTGTACCGATTGATCTAGAACTTGGGTCCCTTTATATGCAACCGACCCAAAAACAGTTTGTAAGAGTTAATTTTGGGCTGACAAATTCCGAAATGACTCGAATTAAAGAGCTTAAGCTTGATGTTATTGAAAAAGTTTCTGGGAAGGTTCTTAAATCTTTTACCCTTCCTGCCAACCCTGATGCGATTTTGAAACAGCGATCAAAAATCCCGTTTGGCGTTCTCGATGATCTTCGCAATATGCTGATAACTGATTTAGATGTTTCGTTTCTTCCACTTCAGCCATTTGATAATCCACAACGCAACTGGATCGTTCGGGCGAGCGCCATCAGTTTAGATGGAAAGCCTTCTTGGACTGTTGATTCTAGTTCTTTTTGCAGGCTTGCTCATGATGCTCCGCAACCTGCGATTGAATCAGCCAAAATAAATGAGTTTGGGGATTTCTTAATCAATGGAAAACCTTGGATGCCTTGGGGCGTCGCGTATGGCCATAACCCTGTTTATGATGGCCCTGCAGATTCTGGAAAATATTATGATTTGTCGAATTTAAAACCTTGGGGGCTTTACGACAGATATGGTGGCAATCTTAAATCCAGAGAATTGTGGGATACGAATTGTGAACGCCATGTTGAAATACCTAAGTTTTATACTCAGGTACAACTAGAAGCATTATGGAAGCAAGGTCTATATACTTCTACTGCATTTATGCCCCCGAAAGCAAAGCCTTGGCCTGCGGATCATTTAAAGTATCTTCGGACTGCGCCTATGGTGGCTTCTGTTTCTCCCGGGCCCGAAGAGACTTTTGCTTATTTTACACCGATGACGCAAAAACAGCTTGATGATGTTAAAGCTGATGTAGATTTGCTTAGGCAGGCAACTGGGAAGCCAGTCATGGTTGGGCACGGCGGTTATTGGAACCGTCTTGAATTGGAGCGCGCTACCTTTTTTGATGTTTTTGATCCTGAAACCGAACCTTGGTACCCCGCGCCTCTTCACACTGATTTGAAACCTTTGATTGAAGGTCAGAAAAAAACTATTTGGCTGCGCCCTCAAATGTATGAAAGTGTTCCGTATGAACGCTGGAGGTATCATGTTTATGTTGAGTTAATGCGAGGCGCCAGGGGTTGGCAAGTTGCCCATGGCCCCGGAGATCCTTCAGTTTTCCGCGGCTTGCAGGCCGAAGTCCGACACCTCCATCCTTTTATTTATTCCCATGAAAAAACGCCCGCTATTTCGATTTCTCCCCAAATCGAAAACATGGTTCGCCAGAAAGGGGATAAAACTCTTTTAATTGCTGCTTCTACTCATGGCTTAACTTTTGGAAATTACAGGCAATCTCTGGAAAAGGCCCCCGTTGGAAAGTCTCGCGTTACTGCTGACCCGCATATTTTTCGGGATGAATCAGATGGATATCATGCCCCGGGTGGCGAACCAGATTCTCTTTCTTGGGTGCCACATGGGGTTCAATATCTTGCCCATCCTCAAAAATGGGCCAAAGGTAGCAAACTTGTTACCTGGGTTAAATTGGATGCCAAGGCAACACCCAAAAATCTGATGGCTTTCGTTAAAGCAGATGGTCGCTGGACTTATGCTGCCTCTTATGGCGAAGTCGATCTTGCTTCGTTGAGAAATAATAATGAAAAAGCTTTTTGGTTCTTGCGGACATTTTATCGTCATGCCCGTGGGTTCTTAGGTTGGGGCGACAAGGTGGAGCCCTATGCCAAGGAATTTCTGCCTGCATCTACTGTCCCAATGGGCAACCTTCCACCTGCTGGCGATTGGGTCAAACTTGAAATTCCTATTGATAAAATAGGTGCTACAGAAAAACTAATAGATGGTGTTGCTTTTGCCCATGATGGTGGAAGAGTCTGGTGGTCTAATACGGTGTTAGTCAGTCCAGATGGGGAAGAGTCTCTTGTTTTTGGCGAAAATGAGGATCGCCCATCTCCTGATAGTCTGCCTAAAACTAGGCTATCGGTTGCAGGACTCAAAAAGGGGGCTGTCATCAAGGTCCTATTTGAGAACCGAACCATAATTGCGGAGGATGGTTTTTTTGTTGATGATTTCTCTGGCGTCGATTTATACCAGCGGTATGGTGGCGAGCGATTGGGGTATGGGAGCGCCCCCGTAGCTTTGCATATTTATGAAATCAGTAAGTGACACCTAGTCTGAAAATTTAATTTAGGAATTGTGGTTACCTTTAATCATTAAGAGAAGCAGTTATTGCTGACAACAATTCTACACGAAATATTCATATTTTTTCTTGATTTTATCTCTTATTATGTTTAATTTTTATATTCACGCCTAGATTCACGCCATTAATTGTTCTTCATCACATGGGAGAATGTTTATGTTGCCTGCTAAAATACGCCAAGCTTTTACACTTATTGAACTTCTTGTTGTTATTGCCATCATTGCTATTTTAATCGGTTTGCTTTTGCCTGCTGTGCAAAAAGTTCGTGAAGCTGCGGCAAGAATGAAATGCCAGAATAATTTTAAGCAAATAGGTTTGGCTATGCATGGATATCACACAGCGATTACAAGCTTCCCTGCCGGAGCAACGGGCACCTGGACTTACGGCTGGGCTGCCATCATCATGCCTTATGTCGAACAATCCAATGCATTTAATCTTTTGGATCCCAAAGCTACGACTTATGTTCCTAACCCGCAAACTTTACAAAATCGCGATTTATTTAACAACATGGTCGTTCCCATTTATGTTTGCCCTTCAAGCCCTATGCCTTCGATGGCTACTCCGGAAGATGCAGCAGCTACTGTCCAAATATTAGTTGGAAATTATGTTGGAATTATGGGGGCTTCAACGAGCTCTACTGTTTTTACAGACCCAACAGGAGGTAACCGGGTGGCAAATATGGCTCCTACTAATCCAGCTAGTTGCAATGCTGGTGGGTATGCCGCTTCGAATGGTGTACTTTATCCCGGAAGCAAGGTTCGCATATCCGATATTACGGATGGGACTTCAAACACCATCATGGTTGGGGAACAGGGTGATTGGGGTTCGAGTCCAGGTGTTGGTTCTTGTGCGGCTTCAAACCAGCTTGATATTCGTATGTCGAAGCGAGCAGGCATCTGGACCGGTGCTTCCACAAATATTCCCCCGGTGTTTGGTACCGGCGCTACGGAATCCGCATCGTTAATTACCGTTCGGCATCCTATTGGAACAAAAAAAAGGGTATCGTATGATGATGGTATTGCTCGTTATGGTTGGAATACACCCATTCAATCTGCTCACTCTGGCGGCGGTGCAGGTGTTTTGCGGTGCGATGGTAGCGTAACCTATCTTACTAATAACATGAGTTATGATGTTCTTAAATGGTTGAGTATTCGCGATGATGGACAAGTTATTGCAGATTATTAAACTGTTATGTTATTAGAAATTTTTATTTCTTTAAATCATATACTGATACAAATCTTTCCGAAATGATTTCCTTTAGCCATGTATGCAAAAGCATCAGGGGCATTTTCAAATTTAAACACCTTGTCTATTACAGGTTTTATTTTGTTTTCTTCAATTGCGAAATTCATTCTGTTGAACATCGCAATTGATCCAACAAAAATCCCCTGTAATTTTATCGACTTCATGATGATAGGAAGCGGATTAAATTCAGCTTCATTTCCAGCCAAGACTCCAATAAGACTGATTTCGCCCCCAACTCGAGTGGCTTTTATTGTTTGAGGAAGAGTGTTTGCGCCCCCAAGTTCAATGGCATGATCAACTTCACCAAAAGATGATTTACGAATAGTATCGCCCCATGTTGGATTGTTGACCGTATCGAAACCTTCGTCTAAGCCTAGATCTTTAAGTTGATTAAGATGCTGCATGCTTCGTGAAATAGCAGCAACTTTGTGCCCTGCGGATTTTGCAAATTGAATAGCAAAAATTGAGACCCCGCCACTTCCAATCGTTAGGACTTTCTTTTCTGGTAAATTTGTAGTTGTTTCAAATAATGCATTCCATGCGGTTAATGCTGCGCAAGGTAAGGTAGCTGCTTCTTCGTTTGATAGAAATTGTGGAACGCTAACTATTTCCGAAGGCGAGCAAGTAACAAATTCCGCAAGTAATCCTTGTGAAGTACCACCGAGTGATTTTTTTGTTTTTTGGCCGGTTATCGGGCCTTCTTGCCAATCAGGGAAAAATGAAAGTGCAACACGCTGGCCGATTTTAAACCCGCCTAGTTCTGTATTGGATTCAATTATTTCGCCCACGCCATCGGATAGTGGAATCAATGGTGAAGGAAGTCCGGGTCCATATTTTCCGCCAGAAACAAGTAAATCACGATAATTCAAAGACCAAGCCAGCATTTTTAGTAAAAGCTTCCCGGGTTGAAGAGTTGGTTTTTCGGTTTCTGATAATTGCATATTTTCGATGCCAGAACCAGGTTGAACCAAATAACTTTTCATTATGTTCGTAGCTCGATTTTTGTTAAACAGAAATTTCAAATAGGTGATAGCCCCATGGTGGCATGTTTAAATATAAACCTTCACTAGTTAATTTACTGCCTTCGCGCTCGTAATTATTTGGGCCTAGTTTGTCGATTAGCTTAACTGTTTTATTGTTGATTTCAGGCAACGGTAGAGGCAAAAAACACTGTGCTTGGGAAGGCCCATAATTGACAACAGCGAGATTTGCTTTTCCATTTTTGCTCATGCGAAGTGCACATGCAAACTGTTTGAATGAAATATCGTTATCGTAAGGTTGTTTGGCATAAAGTAATTGAAAGGTGCTAGTCTTGATTTCTGGATTTTTCAGAGAAAGAAGAAGGGCGGTGTAAAAACTCATCAGTGCCACGGAGGTCTCTTCTTCCGGGCGCCTGTTTAGGTGAACCGAAGCATGCTTTTTCCAGCCTTCGAACTGGCCTTCGTGAAAAAATAGCAACCCCGGGGCAAAGAAAGTGATCACTGCTGCTGCACATTGCTTTTCTGTAAAGAAAACATCAGCAGCTCGTTTTTCATCATGGTTTTCAAGGAATCGCACCATTTTTTGACTGTAATCCCAGTCAGCTTGCAAGTGCGAATTTACTACCATCGCATTTTCGTGGGCCAACCTGTCGTATAATCTTTTGTCGTAAGTGTAATCAAACCCTTGCTGTTGAAGTTCCCACTCCAGATCCCAATATGCTTCCGCAATAAATCTAAAATCGGAGTAAGATGATTTTACTTCGTTGATAGCACTGGGCCAAAAGTCGCTTTCAACAAGGTTTTTATTACCCAGGGCGGTGCGGTCTCCCCAAGTTTTTTTGAAGACATGTGAAAGAACTAACATAGCCATATCGCAGCGTAGAGCATCACATTGGGAGGCGATGGTTTTTAAAACAGTTTTCATTTCCGTTTGAAATTTAGCATTGAAGTAGTTGAGTTGCAAAGTGTCGGGCCAGCCGGAAAAGTATGGGTCTCTGCCATATGCAAATATTTGTTCTCCCTTTTTTGATTTAATGTTAATGTAATTTTCAGGCTGGGCTCGCAGGTCTACTTCTGAGCCTTGCATGTAAAAATCAGGATTGTTTACAACCCAGGGGTGATCTAGTGCGGTATGGTTTGGAACAAAATCTAAACATAGTTTCAAATTAAACGCCTGCATTCGTTTGCGTAATCTTGCTAACGCCTCGGGGCCGCCTAAGATTGAATCAACTTCATAACCTTGGATAGCAAAAGGCGAACCAGTGATATCTGCCTGAGTTAAATCGGTTAGGCAATTGCGAAAGCTTTGTTGCCAAGCTTCTGTTGACCTTGAAACATTTTTACCCGCAGGCCCGATTTGCCAGACTCCCAAAAACCAGATAAAGTCAAATCCTTTGTTTGTCAGATCAAGCAGTAGGGAATCTGGCACATCATCTAGAGATGCAGTTTTGTTTAGCTTCTTACCCAGTTCATTTAAATAAATTCGCGTATTGATTTCAAATAAGGTTGGCCTGGGGATTTCAATTGGCATTTAAGAATACCGCCCCTGTTGAAGAAGGTTTTTGCGGTATGCAACGATAAGTTTTTTAAGGGTTTTAATTCTAATGCGGAGGTTCTCTCCACTTTCTGTTTGAGCTACTTTACGAATCGGATTCCAGTGTCTGACTTCGGAAATAGAAGGAATGATATCGACGCCATCTCGTACCGCAGCTTCTACTGATTCGAAATGGTAATGTTTTGCAAGATAAGTACCTTCGGGCTCTAGGATCAAGGTGTACCCATGGTCTCCGTAAACCCGGGAAAAAGCGCCGTCAATGGTGATGGCTTTACCGCTTTTCTTGATTGGGGATTCTCCCTTATCAATTTTAACGGGGATGTGTCCATTAACTATAAGGCCTGGAACGGGATCGACTCCAAACTCGAGCATGATCTTATCGCAGAAATCGGCATCGTGCATGAGGGCAAAAAAGGCATTTTTCTCTTCGGCATGGGTTTCGTGTTCTTCAACAAGATCAATTTCGAAGGTGGCAATGCGTTCTTTACCGAAAAGGGGTGATCGTGTTCCACACCATAAATACCACATCATATCGCGGTCATAATCTGTAGGGCTTTCGATTGCCCGGGAAAAAAGATCATTAAGGGTGTCATATAGTTCTTTACCTTTTCTTGGTATCCCATCAATGATCAGGGATTGGAATTCCCCGTTAGCATCAACAGGTACACACCCGTGGATGATCAAGTGATTGTCGCGCACTAGGTACATTGAACCTCTATCGCGGAGGTAGCGCATGTGATTGAAAAGCTTATCGCTTGAAAGGAAAGATGTTTTAAGTTTTTCAAGGCAGATTTGTTCATCTTCGGTAAGCGTGTAAGG
>CAXNFS010000146.1:0-7396 GCA_964201235.1 Gemmataceae bacterium
CGCCCGCCAAAGGAACCAATAAAAGAAGTAATACTAATTGACTCATTTTGCACTACATCGATCTTGCTAGGGCTATCAGGAATACAGTTACCGCCAAAATCATCGCAAGGGCATAAAACTGAACCAATCCGTTTTGAATAGGTCGAAATAATTGCGCAATCATCTGGGGGATATGAGCAATCAAATCTACTACGCCATCAAGAATGTACTGATCAAAAATTCTAGAGCAATAAAAAACTAAATTAAGAGGGGCAATTAAAATTTTGTTGTAAATCTCATCAAAAAAGAATTTATTTTTACTTAGTTCAATAGCAAAGTTTGACTTACCTGATGATTGCTCGGAAAAGGTAACACCACCTTTACCATAAAAAACAAATGCTAAGATCAAGCCCGCAAAACCAGAAACAGTTGCAAAACCAACTGTTAACCAATCATGATCATGGTGTTCTAACAAAACATAACCAGGGGTTTTACCTAAAAATTTCTCTATTGATAAAGGCGTAGAATTGGAAAGAACAAATCCAATACCAATTGCAAAAACAGATAAAAGTAACAAAGGGTATGTCATCGATTTCGGGGATTCGTGAACTTCACCATGACATTCCTCAGGAAGTTTTAAATCTCCCCAGAAAGCAAGAAAATAGGCTCTAAAAGTATAAAAAGCTGTTAAGAAAGCTACAAAGATGCCAGTCGCCCACAATAAAATGTAGAACCAAGGATAATTGGAATGCTTTGAAGTTTCATGGATGACACTCAAAATCTCATCTTTACTCCAAAAACCAGCAAATGGAGGCAACCCAGCTAATGCGAGAGCACCACATAGAAAACCAATATGTGTCAACGGAAGAACTTTCCTTAGGCCACCAATACGCCTTAAATCAATGACATCATGCATTGAATGCATGACGCTTCCTGCGCTTAAAAAAAGTAATGCTTTAAAAAAGGCATGGGTTAAAAGATGAAAAATCGCAGCACTTAGCGCCAACATTGGAAGGGCGGACTTAACATCAATCCCTGCTCCTAATGCCATGAACATATAACCAAGCTGGCTCATTGTAGAATAAGCAAGGATTCGTTTTAAATCGGTTTGAGTTAATGCAATTAATGCTGCTAAGAGACTTGTAAAGGTACCAACAGCAATAACCACCATTTGTACTTCGGGAACGGATGCAAAAAGAGGCATAAATCTAGCAAGGAGATAAACTCCTGCAGTAACCATAGTCGCAGCATGGATAAGAGCACTTACCGGGGAAGGGCCTTCCATAGCATCAGGCAACCAAACATGAAGCGGGAATTGAGCAGATTTCCCACAAGCTCCTAAAAACATTAAGAAACAAGCCAAGCCAACACCAGAATCATAGTTTGAAAGTGTTAATAATCCGTCAAAATCAAGACGATATCCTGAGGAAACCCAAAGTAAAGCAAAGCCTAAAAACAGCGCAACATCACCAAGCCTAGTAACTAAAAATGCTTTTCGTGCAGCCTTGCAAGCTGATGGTTTTTCGAACCAGAAACCAATAAGCAAATAACTGCAAAGCCCAACGCCCTCCCAGCCTGCGTAGAGCAATAAAACATTATCAGCAAGAACAAGAATTAACATGGATCCAAGAAAAAGAGAAACAGAAGCAAAAAATCGAGGGTAACCAGGATCAATATGTCCGTGATGGTCTCTCATGTATCCTGTGGAAAATACAGCAATAAGAGTACCTAAAAAAGTAACCATAACTATCATTGAAGAAGAAAGAGGATCTAACCTAAGGCTAAATTCAGCCTTTAATGATCCTGCAGTCTTAATGTTTTCACCGACAAGATTTGGGTCTCCAGTGCGGAACCATTCATAATAGGAAACAGAAACAGAAGACGGGTTGGATATATCGTTAGATTCAACTGCTTTAACCACATCGTTAAGAACAACTAAAGATAAAACAAAAGAAATCAAGCCTGCAATAATGCAAGGTAAATGTGCCTGCGAACGAAGAAGGCTTGGGCCAATAATAAAAGTAATGAAACCCGCAATAATAGGAATTACAGGAATCATCCATAAATACGCCATAGCATCATACATGGCTTGCATCCTCTTCTTTGGCAGGCCTGTGACCAGCTACAGGTAATGTAGGCATCGGTTGAATTTGATAAGAATCAACCAACAAAATTTCTTGGTCTTCATTTGGTTCAAGATCTTCTTCACGCAAATCCTGCCATTTGCTCACATCAAGGGAATTTTTAGCGCGGTAAAGAATAACAATCAAAGCAAGAGCAATGGCTGCTTCGCAAGCTGCTACTGAAAGTATAAAAAGAACAAAAGATTGCCCTTGGAGATTGCCTCTAAATCTAGAGAATGCCAAGAAATTAATGGCAACCCCTTGAAGCATAAGTTCTGCGCTTAAAAACATTGTGATCATGTTTCTACGAGAGACAAAACCAATTAGTCCGATGCAAAATAAAATTGCACCCAAGATCAGATATATTTTTAAATCAAGCATTGTTATGAACTCACCTTCGCTGGCAATTGGCGAACAATAACAATCGCACCAATGGTGGCAACTAAAAGCAACAATCCCGCCAATTCAACAGCTATCAACTGATCGGAGAAAAGTAGTTTACCCAAGAATGTTGTATTATCAGCAGGCATTGCTGGCCTCCCTGATTGATCTTTTCGTATTTTTCCCAAAGGCAAACTAGGATCAGCACCCGAATTACCAACCATAGCAATAGAGGGTCGTAATAAAGATCGATATTTTAAATATTCGTTTCCAATACTAACTAACGAAGTAAGGGCAGCTTTGATTTCGACAATATCATCTGATTTGTTAATCATTAGTGTGCCATTTTTTTGCACATCAACTTCAATTCTTTCCACCCAGATACCACTCCCACCTAAAGCATATTTAAGTTTAGTAACAACATAATTATCACCATTAATAACTTTGGCTTTTAATTCAGAAAGATTCGTAATACTAAGCGCTTGCTGTGTTTCATTAACAATAAGTTCAATTTCATTACTATTACCAGAAAGCGACTGTGAAGAAAACGAAGCAGTAAGAATTGAAATGAAGGAACCCATTAAAATAAAACCTGTGACTGAAGCAAGAAAAGGTTCACGGCTTTCAGAATCTGCAAGATCCGCGTTATGCTGATTAACAAGCATAAGAAGAAAAAGGAAAGTAACAATAATAGCACCAGCATAAACAATAATATTTGCAGCCATAACAAAAGGGGCTGCAAGAAGAAGAAAAATCCCACCCGTACTGGTAATAGTCAATGCAAAACAAATAGCGCCATGGGCAGGGTTTTGGGCAACTATCATAAGACATGAACCAACAATCGCAAAAAAGGAAAAGACGCAAAACAGAACTAATTCTGGATTAAATGAGTAAGTGGTAAAAATTTGAATAGCCGAAATAATTAAAGCAATACAACCAGCACCATAACCAAATAGTCGACTTGATCCAGAAATTCTTTTTGGCAAGCAAAAATAAACCGCAAGCCATCCAAAGAGTAGCGAAAGGTTTGTCAGGGTCATCCAAGATTGGTCATTCATTAAAATACTTCCCAACCAATAAACAAAACAAGAAATAACTATTAGGACAAATTACTAAGTCTGCATTGAGGAAGATCCAGTTACCCCACGGGAGGCGGGTTCACTAGCAACACCCAACCTACCATGCGTTGTACGAACAGGATCAGTTCCCATAGCTACTGTTTTATCAAAAACACTCAAAAGTTTTTCTTTATTGAAAATCATTTCTTCACGGCTATGGCCTGTGAGATCATAAAGAGTGGTAAGTTCAATAGCATCAACAGGGCAAGCTTGCTCACACATGCCACAGTAGATACATCGAAGTTCATCAATGACGAATACTTCAGGATATTTTTCGCGATCTGGCCAAGGGGATGGAGCAGCAACGATATCAATACAATGGGCTGGGCAAGCAGTAGAGCACATATAGCAGGCAACACATTTAACACGGCCCTCATCATCCCGATTAAGGCGATGAACACCACGATAATTAGCCGGTAAAGTTGGTCTTTGCTCTGGGAATTGTTGAGTAACAACATCCTTAGAATTAAAAAGCGTGTTACCCATATGGGTTAAAGTTGTAACCATACCAGTAAAAATAGCGGGTAAAAAAATCTGGTCCATCACTCCGAATTCAGGAGACTTAACCCAAGATATTTCTTCAGCCTTCATACCAACCCCTTTTAATCACAGTAAAAACTTATCTGCCTAAACTTTCAAAACGAATTTTCGAATTCTGTTGAACAGAATAGCCCGCACCATGGCCTAAGTATGGAACCATGGTTTTGGTGGAAGCAGCAGAAGGCTTTGAAATCCTTAAACCAATAAACCCAGACCCTAGCAAAATTGCCAAAGATATAGGGCACATTAACCAAATTGATTCCTGACCAATCGGTTTAAAATGAATTACAAAAACTAAAATAGTAAAACTAGCTAAAGAAATTGGTAGCATTATCTTCCATGCAAGGTGCATGAGTTGATCGAAACGAAATCTAAGTATCGTCCACCTAATAAGCATGTAGAAAATAATAAAACCAATGGTTTTTCCTGCAGCAATTGCAAATTTAAGAGCAATTCCAAAAATAGAAAAATCATTAGGATCAGTAATAAAAGGAAGATGCCATCCACCAAAAAACACAGCCATCATAAGAAAGCTAGTTGTAATCATGTGAGTGTATTCACCGAATAGAAAAAGAGCAAATTTCATTGAACTGTATTCAGTGTGATAACCACCAACTAATTCTTGCTCAGATTCTGGTAAATCAAAAGGAAGTCGATTACATTCAGCAAAAATTGAAGTTCCAAACAGAACCATTGCCAATGGTTGAAACAAGACATTCCAGCCATGATCGACCTGGTGCTGAATTATTCGTTCAAGATTAAGTGAACCTGTTACAAGAACAACGCCTAACACTGATAATCCGAGGGGAATTTCATAACTAATTAACTGAGCACTCGAACGCAATGAACCCAAAAGACTATATTTATTGTTAGATGACCAACCACCAAGGATCACACCATAAACGCCCAAACTACCGATTGCAAAAACCATAAGAATCCCAATATCAACATGCGGAGCAAGAACAAATTGAATGTGCGAATTATAATTTTTAACCTGATCTTCAAATGAAACAGATTTATTTTCCGAGGCATGATTCCTGTCGGCTATCATAACAGCATCATACTCAACTTGGGTGGATGGCCAGACTGCAAGTTTATAAGCAGGAGAGTTTTGCCGATAATCCACAAGAATGGGCGAAGGGCTCGTAGGGCCAAAAGGAACCACAGCCAAAGCCATAAAAGCAGTAATAAGGGCGATTGCAGGAGCAATTATAAAAAAAAGTTTGTCTACATATTTCGGGATCATTTCTTCTTTAAGAAGCAATTTAACGCCATCGCAAATAGGTTGTAAGATGCCATAAAATGCACGATTAGGGCCAACACGATCTTGGACCCAAGCGGAAATTTTACGCTCAACCAAAATAAGGTAGGCTACCCCGCCGTTCAAGCAACCAAGAACTGCAGAAATCAAAATAACAGTAATTAAAAGCGAAAATTCCAGACTCATTCCAATCCTTTCAAAAACCATAAACCTAAACTAGGCTATGTTTTCCAAATGTACGCCATTTGATTCGAGTTTACCACCAGCCAATCGAGAAAAATAGGGAATTGATTTAGCAATTTCATCCCTAATGTTGGCAGCCTGAAGTAACCCTTTTCTTTCAAGTAAATCTAAATAGACCTGACCATCAGTTCGAACTTGTTTTAATGGAACGCAAGCCCAGTGCAATTCTTGAGCTAAACCTGCAAAGTTTACAAAAGTACCTTCTTTTTCTGAAAAAGCAGCAGAAGGAATAATATATTTTGAAACATCTGTTAAAGCACTAGGAAAAAGATCCTGCGTAATTAAAAGCTTAACTTTTTTAAATAACCCAAGAAGAGTATTATCAAACCATGCAACCTCTTCGCCTTGATACCCTGCAGCAATAAACAAAGCCTCGGGTGTGGTTTTACTCAAATAATCCGAAACAAGAATAACATCACCTTCAAAATGCTTGATAATTTGCTCGTTACCTTTTTTGTTCGGAAACTTTTCATTGCGAATGGTAAATTTCACTTGCGGAGCAACCGAACCCCTAGTTTTAGGATAATGATCATCTTCACCAATCACTGGGACGGGCCCTAGTACCAATTTCGACTTAGGAGAAATTGACTTAATAAAAGTAGCCAACAAATAACCTTCCTCAACCGTGAGAAAAGGCGAAAGCATTACTGCAATTCCAGAGGGATTCTTTGAAGCCACAGCATTGAGTTCAGCACGCAAGGCAGGCAAGATATCTTTCCAAGAAGAAAGATCGGTGCCAGATTCGGATTTCATGTATGGTTTAGAAATACGATTGGAAGAATTAACATAGTGATAACCCAGACGCCCATCATCGCACATGAAATACCCCTGAGCATTTGGGTTTTCACGAGGGCGAAGCCTGTAAACAACATTTTTGTTTGTATCTAGATGGATACTGCAACCAGTAGAACACCCAGCGCAAACGCTATCCTGAGTTTTCAAATTCCAAACGCGGTGAGTATAAAGAAAATCTTTGCTTGCCAAGGCACCTACCGGACAAAGATCAACGACATTAGAAGCAAGCTTATTATTTAAAGGTTCAGTAGGAAAAACATCAATCTCAGCGTGGCTTCCACGATTCACTACATGCAATTCCGCAGTGCCTGATATTTCACGAGTAAATCGCACACAGCGAGAGCACATAATGCAACGATCGGTAAAAAGACTGATATTATTGCCAAGATCAGGCTTATTAGGTGGGGTATTTTTTTCATCAACCATACGGCTTTCAGAGTTGCCGTAATTATAGCTGTAATCTTGAAGCTTACATTCTCCAGCCTTGTCACAGACAGGACAATCCAAAGGGTGATTTAAAAGAATGGATTCAAGAGTTTGAGCTTGGGCTGATTTACTTTTAGCAGTAGCAGTTTGAATAACGGTGTTATCTTTGGCGGGAGTTTGGCAAGCTGGAATAACCCTCGGTTGCATAACAACCGTACCATCCGGTTTTTTCTCGCCAACTTCGACAAGGCACATTCTGCAACTAGCAACCACTGAAAGGGCAGGGTGGTAGCAATAATGAGGAATGGTAACACCGGCTAATTCAGCGGCTTGAACAAGATTTAATTTCTTGTCGCCGATGTCAACAGCTTTATCATTTATATAAACAGTGGCCATCCAAAAGCTCCGATAATAAATAGGTCAATTAATGGTGAGACATTTGCAAATTCAAAGTTCTAACTTTCTTATCACCATTTTTAATATAAGACTCAAACTCATTACGATATTTTCGAATAGCATTTTTAACAGGC
>CAXNFS010000147.1:0-7334 GCA_964201235.1 Gemmataceae bacterium
CTTGATGAGCCCAGCATTGGATTGCATCCCAGAGACAACGAACGGCTCATCGAAAGCCTGAAGCGACTCCGCGATTTTGGAAATACCGTTATCGTGGTCGAGCATGATGAAGATACCATGCGGGCTGCTGATTTTATTGTCGACTTCGGTCCAGGACCTGGTATCCGTGGTGGCGAAATTGTCGCAACAGGCTCTTATGATGATATTGTCGCAAACAAAAACAGCCTCACTGGCAAATATCTTTCTGGCAAAATCACCATCGATGGCCCGCCCAACAGACGCAGCGGAAACTCTAAAGTCATCACCGTCACTGGCGCAAAGCATCACAACCTTAAAAACATTAACGCAGAATTCCCTCTTGGGAAGTTCATTTGCGTTACAGGGGCTAGCGGCTCTGGTAAAAGCTCTTTGGTTAACGATATTCTTAGGCGCGGGCTTTCTGTTCTTCTAAACAAGGCTACAAATGCGGATCCCGATGCGGAAGCTCAGGAAGATTCTGAAGAATTGATTCATGCATCTAAGATGCCCCCGGGCGAGCATGATTCTATCAAAGGCTACCAGCACATTGATAAAGTAATCAACATTGATCAAACCGCAATTGGTAGAACGCCTCGCTCAAATCCTGCAACTTATATCAAAGTGTTTGACGAAATAAGAGCACTTTTTGCAGAGCTACCCGAAGCTAAAATTCGTGGGTATCAGAAAGGTCGCTTTAGTTTCAATAGGCCGGGCGGCAGATGCGAAGCGTGCGAAGGAAATGGTAGCAACCGTCTTGAAATGGATTTCCTCGCTGATGTTTGGGTCCCCTGTCCTGTTTGCGAAAGCAAGCGGTTCAATAGGGAAACTCTGCAAGTGCGCTTCAAAGAAAAGAACATCCAAGAAGTGCTAGAAATGGACATCCAGCAGGCGGTTGAGCACTTCCAAAATATTCCCAAAATTCACAACATGCTTAAAACCCTGCACGATGTCGGGCTTGATTACATGAAGCTTGGGCAACCTGCACCTACACTTTCAGGTGGTGAGGCGCAGAGAATCAAACTCGCCAAAGAACTTTGCAAAAGATCCACAGGCAAAACACTTTATCTTCTTGATGAGCCTACCACAGGCCTTCATTTTGAAGACATTCGAAAACTCTTGCAGGTGCTTCACGGATTTGTTGATGCGGGCAACACTGTCCTAGTCATCGAGCATAATCTGGATGTTATCAAGACCGCTGATTGGATTCTCGACCTTGGGCCTGAAGGCGGCAAGGGCGGTGGCGAAATCCTATTTGCAGGAACCCCCGACGACTTACAAAAATGCAAAACCTCACATACGGGCAGTGCTTTAAAGGATCACCTTCACCCTAAATCTAAAGGGCTCAAGACAGGAAAATCCGCACTGAAGAAAAAAGGCGCACAGCAACCTTTGAAGTTCATCGAGGTCGCTGGCGCACAACAGCACAATCTTAAAAATGTAAGTGTTTCTATTCCAAGAGATAAAATGACGGTTTGCTCAGGCCCTAGCGGCTCGGGTAAAAGCTCTCTCGCTATGGATACCATTTACGCCGAGGGACAGCGCAGATACATCGAATCGCTTTCTGCATACGCTAGGCAATTTCTTGGCCAAATGCAAAAACCCAGGGTTGAGCATGTTACAGGGTTATCTCCTGCGATTGCAATCGAACAAAAAAACAACAGCAAGAGTCCACGCTCTACCATTGGGACCATTACTGAAATTCATGATTATCTTCGTATTCTCTTTTGCAGACTAGGTGAACCCCATTGCCCAAAATGCAACATACCTGTTGGCACCCAGACATCCGATGAAATTATTGCCAAGATAGAATCAATGGAAGAGGGTTCAAAGATTTACCTGATGGCGCCTATCGAGAGAAAAGGCCAGGATTCTTTCGAAGATATTTTCAACGAAATTCGCAGTGCGGGTTATCTACGGGTCCGAATTGATGGCAAGCTTTACACCCTCGAAAACCTCCCCGAAATCGACCATCGCAGAAAACATAATGTTGAAGTCGTAGTGGATAGATTGGTTATTAAATCAGGAATGCGAACCAGAATTTGTGATGCGGTTGAATCAGGCTTGGACTTAGGCAAAGGCATGCTTCATATTGCACATGTTGATGATCAATTTGCAGAAGAAAATTGGAAGATAGATAAGTATAGCCAGCATTTTTCATGTTACAAATGCAACAGAGGCTTTGAGCCGCTTAACCCACATCATTTCTCTTTTAACAGCCCCTTGGGCTGGTGCCCGGTATGCGAGGGCCTTGGGAAACAACAGGGCGCAAACCCTGCCCTGCTTGTACGAAATCCATCCCTGACTTTACGCAAAGGGGCTCTTTCTGCATGGCCTGACCTTGAAGCAAATGATGGCTTCCTACCTTTTGCGCAGGCCATTGCCACTGCAGGTGGATTTAATCTTGATACTCCTTTTGATCAGCTTACACCAACACAGCAACGATTTGTGTTTCATGGTTCCAATGAAGACTGGATTGAAGCTACGGTGCCTTCTTCACCCAAAAACAATTCCAAGGTACTTTTCCAATATAAGGGGCTCTTCCCCGCACTTGAAGAAGCCTCTAGAGTTAGCGCCTTTTATCGCGCCAAGCTCGATAGCCTTGTCAGCGATGTAGCTTGTGGAACTTGCAGGGGTTCTAGACTTCGTGATGATGCTTCCGCATGCAAATTGCATTTCGGTAAAGGGTTGCCTTCATTAACAATCGGCGAATTAGAATCGTCAACATTAAGATTAGGATTAAGCTATTTCAAAGGGCTGACACTTAATGCCTCCCAGAAAAAAATTGCAGGCGAATTGGTTCGTGAAATCGTGGGGAGGTTACAGTTACTAGTGGATGTCGGGTTGGATTATGTAACTTTAGATCGATCAGGGCCTACGCTTTCAGGTGGAGAATCGCAGAGAATTCGGCTCGCCAGCCAAGTAGGCAGCGGACTCACCGGGGTTCTTTATGTTCTTGATGAACCCACGATTGGATTACATCCCCGGGATAATCAACGCCTTTTAAAAGCTTTGCAAAAACTTCGCGATCTGGGCAACACCTTGATCATGGTTGAGCATGACCGAGAAGTGATTGGCTCTGCAGATTATCTTCTCGACTTCGGCCCGGGTGCGGGCAGCATGGGTGGCGCTATTACCGCTAGCGGAACTCCGGCACAGGTTCTAAAATCTACTGCTTCCCTTACTGGTCAATACTTATCAGGGAAAAAAGCCATTCCTGTTCCAACCAAGAGAAGGTTATCTTCTAATAAGGCTGGTATTTACCAACCTTCCGGAACACTTTGCATTCGTGGGGCTAGGCAAAATAATCTGAAAAACATCGATGTATGGATACCGCTTGGTGCATTGATTTCTGTAACAGGTGTCAGCGGTTCAGGAAAAAGTTCGCTAATCAATGAAGTTCTTTATCAAACTCTTGCCCGCAGATTGCACCGGGCTAAAACGCCAGCAACTGCCCATGATGATATTTTGGGGCTGGAAAATGTTGATAAAGTAATCAATGTCGATCAGGATCAGCTTGGGAATTCACCCCAATCAAACCCAGCAACTTATACTGGCGTTTTCGATCACTTGCGAGAATTATTCAGCAAGCTTCCAGATTCCAAAATCAGGGGCTATCAACCTCGAAGATTCAGTTTTAATAAGCCAGGTGGCAGGTGCGATGCTTGCGAAGGAAATGGGCAAAAATGCATTGAAATGCACTTCCTACCAGATGTTTGGCTCGAATGCGACATCTGCAAAGGCAAGCGCTACAACCCAGAAACCTTAGCTGTATTGTACAAAGGAAAATCAATCGCAGATGTGTTGGAAATGCGCATTAGCGATGCTCTTACATTATTTGAAAACCAACCGAAAATCCGACAAATACTTCAGACCCTAGATGATGTTGGTTTGGGTTACATGGCACTTGGGCAATCTGCTCCCACACTCTCAGGCGGAGAAGCCCAGCGCGTTAAACTTGCTGCAGAACTTGCACGGCCCAATACGGGCAAAACAATTTACATTCTCGATGAACCCACTACCGGGCTTCATTTCGACGATGTTAGAAAACTTCTGGAAGTCCTTCACCGTTTGGTTGATTTGGGCAATACCGTGGTTGTGGTTGAACATAATCTTGATGTGATTAAAAGTTCGGATTGGATCATTGATCTTGGCCCCGAGGCGGGCCCGGAAGGTGGCTTAGTCGTCGCTCAAGGTACACCCGAAGCAATCGTTACTGCTACTTGGGAAAAGCTTCATCTCTCTGATATGCCTATAAAACCCTATGGATTATCTCACACCGCAGTAGCTTTATTACCCGTTTTAAATGCTGGCCCTAAAATCGAACGCATCCCACATAATCCTTTAAAAGAACTTTCCGCTAAAGAAAAATCCATCAACATCAAGGATCTTGGCGGTGATGTCAAAATGCCTTGGGAAGTAGATGGCAAAAATTGGCACACCATCAATCGCATTACACTCGATGGTAAACCTTGTAGATGGGAAGGCAAGGCGCTGGAGTTTCTAGATAAACTGCTGCAAACAAAAAAAGCTCTTGCGCCAGCAGATTGGACTGAACGAAGTGTTGTTGAATTTACCGCTACAGGAAAACCCGCTACCTGGTTTTGCCATGCCCTTACCGGACACGAGTGGCTTTTACGACTGGTTTTCAGGGTCCCCAAAAACTCTTTCAATGAGGATGAACTAAACTCCAGCCTGGATATTCCAACTTTAAACAACACTGAAGGCCTTGAAATATATGGCAATGAATCAAGAGTTCGGGTTGGGAACTTGAAAAAATCGCCTTGGCAACAAATCACCATCTTGGTGCATCGTCTTTCAGAAATCCAAAACGATGAATTTAAAAGCTTTATCGATTCAGCAACAGCAGCACACCTTGATCATATCAAGCGTTTGTCGCTAAAACCTGAAGATCTGATGCCTTGGAAACTTCATGGAGACAAATGGCATCTAGGGGAGAAGGGATTCCCAATTGGTAAAAAGCTTTACTGGGATAGAAATATTTTGCAAGACATACTCGATTGCGCAGGTAAATCCGGTAAAAATCTCGAAATACAATGGGATAATAGAGACTGCGTTACATTCCGAGTAAAAGGTGTTACTCATAGTTGGATGATGGTCAAAACCAAAGGAAACGAATTTTTAGAAGTAAGACTTTCTGGGCCTAGCGGGAAAGTTAATCTGGATATGGCAAAAGGAATTGGTTTTGAACAAGAATTAATTGAGCATCGCAATGAAATGGATGTAATTGTCTTAAAATTCCGAAAGCCTGAAGACTTCACTTTGCCAAAACTAAGTGAATTCTTCAAAGAGCATCTGGGATATTTTATCAAAATGAAATCTGAAAATTAAATACATGAACCTACAGCAATTTCTTACTACACTGTATTGATCATAGCTATTTAAATGGAGGCATAAAGATGCGCAGGATTCTTTCAATATTTTTTATACTGTTTTTGGCAACTTACTCTTCTGCGCATTATCACATTTTAATTCCAGAAAAAACCACCTATCAAAAAGATGACACGGTGGTTCTAAACTTCAAATTTGGACATCCCTTTGAATGTGAATTACAAGATGCCCTTAAACCTGAAAAAGTAATCATCATCAATCCCAAAGGCCAATCAATCGATATCACCGATCGATTCAAACTCGCTAAAGAAAAAATAGCAGACAAAGAAACCCTTTATTTCAAAGGTGATTTTAAAATGGAACATAGGGGTGACTACATTGTCATTGCAAAATCACAACCAGTTTGGATGACAACAGAAAAAAAATATATTCAAGACACTATCAAGGTTGTAGTGCATGTTCAAACTCAAAATAATTGGGATGCAGAGCCAAGAACCGAATTTGAGCTCATGCCACTTTCGAGACCATATGGCATTTTACCAGGCATGGTCGCTCGATTTCAAATAAATGAACAGGCAAGAAAAAAACTAGGGCCACCGAATGGATGGATGTTTGAAATAGAAAAATGGAATCCAGTCCCGCCCAAAAACCTTCCTCCAGATGAACTCGTTACTTTTACTACAAAAGCAGAAGATTCTGGAGTTGTAACATTTTCTGCTCCAGAATCCGGCTGGTGGGGTATTACTACAGAAGGTAAAGAAACAGAAATAATGAAAAACAGTACAACAATCGTCATTAAGCAACGAAGCACCTTTTGGTATTTTGTCAATCCGTTACCTAACCCCTAACCAACACTAATGTATTTTTTCGAACCTATCTTTGGCGTACACTTGCCCGATGGATTAATCCAAGGGCCTGGAATAATTACGGGATGGTGCATCGCACTCCTTTTACTGCTTTTGGGAAGCAGAAACCTCTCGAACGACGAAATTCCAAAAATATCTTTACTGACCGCGGTGTTTTTTCTGACAAGCTTATTTCCGATCCAAGTCCCGGGTGGGCCTAAAACGCACCTCCTTCTTAACGGCCTTATCGGCGTAATCCTAGGCCAGCGCGCTGTCCTTGCCATCGCTCCAGCTTTATTTTTGCAATCTCTACTTTTCGCCCATGGCGGTTTTCTCTCCCTAGGGCTCAATATTTGCATCATGACCATCCCTGCCCTATTGATGAACCCCTTTGCTAAAATAATTCAAAAGCCGCTCATCCTAGGCAATCCTTACACCCAATTAACCATTTGCTTTTTCTTAATCAGTGCCAGTATTTTTGCAGTCACTGCAGGAATTCTTATGCTCGCTTGGCAATTTAAATATGATGAAAAATCTGAAATCATCAAACATGTCTTGTTGTTTTTGACTTCCCCCTTATCAATCGTTGGCTTCATGCTTATTTCTATGATTACAACTTGGATTTTTTTCAAATCAAGAAATGGAATGATGTTTGCACTAGGTTTTTTCATCGGCTTACTTGGTGTTCTTTTTACCATACTTTTACATACTTCAATCATGCTGGTTTGTGCTGTTCCAAATCTGGAACCAATCATCTTTATCACTTGTATGATTCATCTCCCACTGGCGATTGTCGAGGGGTTGACTGTAGGAATAATGCTAAGTTTTCTTGCAAAAGTTAAACCTGAAATGCTAAGTCTAATTGGATACAAGCAAAACGAAGATTACTTAATCATCAAAAACGCAACTTAAGAATTGATTAACTTGTTAACTGCTGAATCTTAATCATTTTGAATGATTGGAAATATTTCCCCAATAGGAATCTCCCATTCTCCCAGACCTATGTTTATTTTCGCTTGGCCCTTTTTCTGATCAATGCGAACAATACGGCCTTGCTTATCGAACCTTTGCACCAATACGACATCTCCAGCTTTCAACTGTAAACGAAAATCAGACAATGCC
>CAXNFS010000148.1:0-7204 GCA_964201235.1 Gemmataceae bacterium
GGAGTCGACATCGCCAACTTTATGTTTGGTACCACTGAAATAAAGAATACGCTCGGTGGTTGTTGTTTTACCTGCATCCACATGAGCAATGATACCGATGTTTCTGGTTTTTTCTAACATGTTAGACCTTTACGAATTTGGAACCTTCGCCACACAAAACCTGTCAATAAGCAACGATTTCAAAAGTTGCTTTAGGATTATGATATTAAATACAACATCCATGCCGGTTTGTTAAGCCAGCTTGGTTAGGACTGAAAGTAAAATCAATCCGATACTTAAATCTAATGATTTGGTAAGGATAATGTCCATAAGAAGCTTGGTAAACATTAATGAAGTTGTGAAGAATATTTAAAACAGTTTAACAAAACAGCCTTCCGAGGGTAAAATCGGAAGGCACTTAAATCGTTACTATAATAGGACTAACACCGAATGCGTGGCGTTTTTAGGGTTATTTTCCCTTGGCGCCATCAGCAGCTTTAAAGAAGGTAAGAACTGTAGATTTCATTGACATTTTTAAAGATAATTCTTTCCCGCCCTCCAGAGTTACCCTTAATTTATCAGAGTTAGGGTTTTCTTTAAAAATCTTTTCTGCAACCTCGACAGCGTCAGCAAACTCCTTGGTCAATAAGCCTGCAGCTTTATTAAATGCGATTTCAAACTCGAATATGGGACTTGGTTTGGCACTCGAAGAAAGGGCTTCATTAATTAAGGTAAGAGATTTTTCTCCGCCTGCAAAAAGTATCACATCGTTGGAAATTGCAAGGTAACCTGGTTCAGAACCAAAGTTCTTGGCATCTGCAGGTTGGATTAGGATGTCAACTTTATGAACATTGGTGTCGCCAGCTTTTGCGAAATCGAGTGCTAGCTTTTTCTTTTCTGAATCGGGTAGATCCTTATAAAGAAGCTTGATCACTTCTTCTATTTTCTTGCCTTCGGATATTTTCATTGCAGTAATAAAGGCGAATTTGTTGTTTCCTGTTTTTCTTACATCCATAACTGCATCCATATACCCCGATTCAAGGGTTGGAGTAAGCGCCTTAGCCATCTTCTCCATAGCCCCCTTTTGGCTAGGGTCTTTTTCATCAGCAATGCTCTTGTTGATTCCCTCCTGGAAAACTTTGATGAAATCTTTTCTTGCAGTTGCGGGGATAACGCTATTGATATTCAGGTGAATGACAGAATCTTTACTGATCATTCCCGCGCCCATGCTTTTAGCTGCGCCTAGGCCAGCAATGGATTTTGCCAACTCGGAGCCATTCTTTCCTTTGAAGGAAACTCCCAAGGCGAGGTCTCCTGCTTTGCGATCCATATCGACTTTCATGGTTAAATCTTCGCCTTGAGTAAATACTTGAACAACGAATTGCAAAAGCATTTCGGATACATCATTGCGAAGTTTTTCAACAGCAGCGCTTTCGCCTGGGATCTTTTTCTGCTTTGTTTCTGCGATTTGAAGTTCAATTTGTGGCACGATATTTTTGATAAGATCTTCAGGCAAGCCAGCTAAATTAAGGCTGATGGACATGACGCCTGTTTTTTCCGCAGTCAGTAAGTCTTTGGGGGAAAGTAATTTTTTATCATCGATCCCTTTTTCATCCCGAATGGTTGCGCACATGTAACCATCTTTGAATTTAAAAAACATGGGGAAGGGAGAGTTCGGAATGTTCATCACATAAATGCCGTTGTCTCCTTTTTTTGCTTGCAGGTTTAACTTGCCCAGCATCTCTACGAATGTTTTTTCATCCGCAATCGGAATTAAACCAACCACTTCACTATCGATGAGATTTGGCCCAATGTTGCCATACAACCCTATGGGTTTTTCTGGATCAATCCCTTCAATCCCCTTGGGACCTGTTAGGCCTTTGAGCGAACCTTCAATCATCTTGGCTTGCTCTTTCATACCCACAGATTCCGCAATGAAGAACGCATTTTCAACAAGACGGTTGATTGGCTGTATGCGTAAAACAACTCCCGGAGTTAGCTTGGGAGCTTGGGCATTCACGGGAACAGTAACGCCAAAAAAGGCTATTATTATAACGAATATCGTGGTTTTTTGGTAAGTCCGAAGCAACATAGGAGCCCCCATTGGTCTGGTATGATTGAAAAACTATAGAATCACTTTGTGAAGGTTAACTATTTTAACATTTTCTGCCAATAGCTACATTTTTCTTCCTTGCAATTCTTTGCTAGGCTAACATTCTTTCTCTTGCTGATATTTCTATATGACCTAAGGACGAACAAACATGAAAACCTGCCTTCGTACTTCTCTGTTACTTTCCGTCTTCCTTGTTTCAGCATTTGCAAACAATGCTTTTGCGCAATCGAAAAACCCCACCATCGTCGACCGCGAAAAAGAAGGTAAGCTCGATTTTAAAATCGGCGACAAAGTTGTTACCACCTACAACTATGGCCCCACAGTTGCAAAGCCTTACTTCTGGCCTGTGGTAACTCTTGGTGAAAACCGCGTGACCAGAGATTGGCCCATGCTCCAAGATTCTCCTGAAGCCAAAGATCACAAACATCAAAAATCAATTTGGTTCTGTCATGGCGATGTTATTCCTGAAGGCATCGAACTTAAACAGAAAACCAAAGGGGTTACCGGCGTTGATTTCTGGAGCGAAGAAACCAACTTTGGCAAAATCGTTTGCGTTAAAGTGGGTAAAATAGAAGGCAAGGCTTCTACTGCTTCCGTTTCCACCATGAACGAATGGCGCACCGCAGATGGTATTAAAATTATGGATGAAACCCGATCCTTCACTTTGGAAACAGCAGGCAATGGCTACATCATCAAAATGAGTACAAGCTTAATTGCAAGTGTTTGCCCCATTACTTTTGGCGATACCAAGGAAGGTTCCTTTGGGGTTCGAATTCGTGACTCGGTAACCGAAAAAGAAAAGAAGGGCGGTATTCTTACCAACGCAGCAGGTAAGCAAACCGAAAAAGATGTCTGGGGCATGGAATCGCCTTGGTGTGATTACTCCGGCCCTTGCGATAAGGGCACTGCGGGCATTACCATCATTGCAGACTCTGCCAATTCTTTGAAATCCTGCTGGCATAGCCGGGGCTATGGCCTTATGGCTGCCAACCCTTTTGGAAGGGAAAAAGCAGGCTTCCCTGATCGTAAGGGGAACAAAGATTTGGTGAAGCTTCCTAAGGATGGCGTGCTTAAACTTTCCTTCGGCTTATATGTTCATGATGGCAGCGCTATCGAGGCTAAGGTTAAGGAAGTTGCTGGAAAATAGATGCCTATTTTATAATGCATGGTGAATGCTGAAATGTTTTCACCATGCTGAGTTTTTTGGTTGGTCGGGTGAAGTTCTGATGAATTGTTGAATCTGTCATTTCATTTGTTTTTAATTATCGTTAATGATATTAGCGTCTACTTAACCACTTGTAATTGTGTTTTTAACTTTTATTAAATCAATCTAAATTAAATTTGGAACCAAGCATGGATACGCGTCAGAAAGCAATTCAAATCAATATGGATTCTTCGAAGTATGGTGCTTTTACAGAAATTGGCGCGGGGCAGGAAGTAGCGCGGTGGTTTTTTTCCGTAGGCGGGGCTTCAGGCACCATTGCCAAGACTATGTCTGCTTACGATATGACTGTAAGCGATGCAATTTATGGGCCATGCGAAAGGTATGTCAGCAAACAGCGGTTGCAATCCATGCTTGATCGTGAGTTTGATCTTTTAGTGGAAAGGCTTGATGCCAAGCGGGGTGAAACGACCAAGTTCTTTGCCTTTGCCAACACCGTTGCTGCCAATAGTTTTTCAAGAAAAGAAGATGCGCATGGCTGGCTTGGGCTTCAGTTCCAGGTGGAACCCAAAGGTGATGTTTCACAGGTTATCATTCATGTTCGCCTGCTTGACCCTGAAAATATTCAAGAGCAGGAAGCTTTGGGAATCTTGGGCGTTAACCTGATTCATGCTGCGATTTATCATCACACCAACGCGGACGAGATTATTGATAGCCTTCTGAATAGCCTTTCTGCGGAGAGGGCCGAAGTGGATATGATCGAATTTAGTGGCGTTGCATTTAAGTCGGTTGACAATCGAGTGATGGCATTGCAACTAGTGCAAAAAGGGTTGTCCAAGGCGACTATGTTTCTTGCCAATGGTGAAGTGGTGCAACCAGCGGATGTGCTTTACAAAAAGAGTATTCTGGTTGAAAGAGGAAGTTTCAGGCCAGTCACTCATGTGACTGTGGACATGCTGGAATGCGCAACATCGATGTTTGTGCAGGAACCCAAAGTTCAGGGTGAAGAAGTGCTGGTGATCATGGAGATGACGCTAAAGAATCTGTTGGATAATGGGAAAATTGATTATCAGGATTTTCTGGCCAGGGTTGATATCTTGGCATCGCTTGGGAAGATTGTTTTGATTTCTAATTTTGCAGAGTACCACAGGCTTGCAGCTTATTTCTTCCGTTATA
Organism: Gemmataceae bacterium; assembly: GCA_964201235.1. Lineage (GTDB taxonomy): Bacteria > Planctomycetota > Planctomycetia > Gemmatales > Gemmataceae > UBA969. The sequence goes on from CAXNFS010000148.1 coordinate 4,431, forward strand.
CCAAAAAGATGATCGGGATCGTGATGGGGGTACCCACCTTGAAAGAGGTATTTGATGAAAAGTATTATTTGGATCTTGATGGAGGTATTTTAGAAAGCTTTGGTAGATTGTTTAAGAATGATTTGAAGCTTTATGTTTACCCTTTGATGGAAAAGAAAACGGGTGCGTTGATCACCTCTGATAATCTTTTGGTTACGCCCAAGTTGCGTCATTTGTTCTGTTATCTTGTAGAAAACAGGCTGATAGAAAGTATTCGTGGATTCAATGAAAGCTATCTGTCCATCTTTTCGCGGGAAGTATTGTTAAAAATACAAAAGAATGACCCTTCTTGGGAACAAATGGTACCAGAACCCGTATGTAAGATCATCAAAGAGCGAAAGCTCTTTCAGCATGGAAATCAGGGCTAATTTATTACTTGGTTTTAGTTGCAGGTGCAGCAGTTGGCGTTTGGGTATTCATTTTTCTTATACCTAGATAGATGATTGTGCCAATCAAGCTTATAAGTGAAATTCCAAAAAATCCAGCTATTACATAGCCAAGCCATTGGTTGCTTTTTACTTTCCTTGCCAGCGGGTGCACGGAGAGAATGGGCGTAGAGGTGGGTTCCGGAATACTCGTATTTTGTGCTGATCCTTGAGAGGGTTCATTGCTCGCAAAAGGGCTTCCCAAAAATTGTGGCATCACTGGTGCAACATCGCCTGTCAAATCTGCAAATTCAGATCCTTGCACCAATACTTGCGCTTCAACATTCACCTTGATGGACTGATTTCCGTTCGTGGTTATAAATACTGTTGCCAATTCGAGCGAGCTAGGCAGTTCACTTGTAGACACGGAAATTTTTAGGTATGCCTTACCACCTTTAAGGACTGGCTTTGCAATTCTGACCCAGGGTTTGTCTGCCTTGGCATAGGCATAGGTGGATTTTTTTTCTTCGTTAAAAAGCGTGATTGTTTGTTCTTTCACATCACCCGGTTGCAGTTCGAAAAGAAGATCGTTAGTCGTGGTTAAAACCTTGGGCGGTTTGACATAACCAAGGGCTTCAAAAAACTGTTGAATTGCAGCAAGGCCTTGCGCCGGTGGTTTGGGTACAGGGTAGACCCAGCCATTCTCCTTGTACCAACTTTCTACGGTTCCATTCTCAAATAATACTGCAGCCCCTGTCGGGTTGGCCTTGGCTTTTTCAGCAAGCTGCTTGGGGCTTTTGGCGCCCGCAAGCGTGCCAATCATGAAAGGCCTGATTGGAATTTCAGCAGTAACAGGAACGATAAGGTTGCCACCGCTTGTTTCAAAAATCAGTTTCCCTTCGACAGTTTTTTCGCTTGTGCGTAGGGAATTAGTGAAGACCGTCATGGGCAGTGGTGCATCTTGGAAGGTATTGAAACGGCTCCTGCTGCGGGGTTTGCCCTCGCCTATTGAAAGCCATGGAATCCCTTCGATGGAAACGCTGCCGTACAGGATTCTTCGGCCTTTGTTGCGGATTTTGACCGAACACTTAATATCTTTGCCCGGTTTCAAGGTGCCAAGATCGAGGGTTGGGGGGTCAACTTCTAAATCTGCGGGAGGGATGGGCTGAGATGGAAGGCGCGCAAGGAATTGATCCAAGCCTTGCACTGGCTCGGGGTGTTTTGCTGATTCTGTAGCTACCATCGCGAGGTCTAAGCGACCAATGCCACTAAAGAATGTTCCAAATTCACCCTTTTTCAGCATGTCGAGCGATACGGTCCAGTCCGAAAGAATGGTGCTTGCAAGCTCGTTAAAATTACTGCAGGTTTTTCCCGATGGATAGCGAATGGGCTTGGGAAAGTCCATTTGTACGCCTGCCGAAGCGTGACTTCTTCCGCCAAGCCCTATGCCATCAAAATAACAGAATGAAGCTTCCTCTGGATTTACCCTAGAGCAGCGTGAACAAGTTTGAACCATGCCCTAATAGTAAAGGCAAATGAAATGGATTGCAACCGATTGAAAAAGATCTTTTTCAACCCTACAGATTATTTCTGAGGCATGCTTTTGTTGATTTCTTCAAGGACCGCTTTAAGTGCAGCAACATCGGTCTTTGCAGTGGTTTCGAAATTGCGAGTAGCCCCATTTTGCGTAGGGTCTTTAACTGCACAATAAAACTTCCAATCACCGGTTTGAGGGCTGTAATCCAGCCTTTGCCAAGCTAATCCACGGGTGGATAGTTGTTGCATCAAAGCGCGAAACTCTTCTGCAGAGCCAAATTGGGAATTCGTTGCTCCTACCCCAGCGTTGGCAGTGGCGCCAACCGGAGTAACATTGGATCTTGTGGGATCGAGGTTCGAGAAATTTCCGGTAGCCAAGGCCGCTGGACTAGTTGAAGAAGAAGGCGAGGGCAAATTAGGAACATTATTGTTGTTAGGATTGTTGAAATTCCCCGCAAGTGCCGTATTTTGCGCAGGTAACCGATTTAATGGGATGCCTCCGCCCAGTAAGGGATCCTTATCAGGGTTAGGCGAGCCAAAGTTAAGCAGCGAAGGAGCTTGTGGCGTAACGGCATTCGGTGGTGGAGCAGCACTATTATTTCCTGGTAGTGGGCTAAAAAATTTATCAAGCGAGCTACTACTTCCAGAATTACTGCCTGTATTTTGGCAGCCACCGGTAAAACCTACCATCAATCCAAGGGCTATTAGATTAAGCCATTGGCTTTTTACTTGTATCATTTTTGCTGTGTTTATAGATGTCATGGAAGGCTCCTTACTCCTTGACTCCCGCTCTATAGCAACTATTCTGCCTAATATCACTGCTTTTTCAGATTT
>CAXNFS010000149.1:0-7192 GCA_964201235.1 Gemmataceae bacterium
GGGATAGTTGTTGCAAATAATCTTACACTTGCAGCTTCCACCGGCATTTCTATCAACACTCATATTGCAACTCTTGCCGCTGTTTCAAATACCACAGGCGACATCGTCATTGGACAGTATGGCAATTTAAATCTCCCATCGATCACTGCACCCGGAAAACTCAGTATTATTTCAACAGGTGCAATTACCCAACAATCAGGGTCGTCCCTTAGTGTGAATGGCGCATCCTCATTTAATGCAGGCACTAGCATCGTTCTTGAATCTGGCAGCAATGATTTTGTTGGTGCAGTTACTCTTAAAAACACGGGAGCAAACAATGTTTCCATCAACGATGCCAACGCAATTGTTATCGCATCTTCTAATATAGGCTCGGGAACCTTAAACATTAATGCGATAGGTATTTCGCAGACCGGCCCAATCATCCAGCAAGCAGATGCTGGGGTAGTAACACTTAATGCAGGTGCAGGCCCTTTGACTTTATTGAACAGCGCAAATGATTTCACCGGCACTGTTTCAATGAATAATTCTGGTTCGTTCGCAGCACAATTAGGTGATGCCAACGCCTTGCAATTGGGCACCATTCTATCTGGGGGCGCGGTTTCTATCTCGGCTCAGGGCGCTCTTACTTCATCACCCTCGGGCACCATCGCAAATTCCGCAGCTTTGAGTTTAACGGGTTCCGAAATAGGGTCTGTGGCCCAACCCATTTCGATTCTTAATACGGCAGGATTAAACGCAACTAGCACTGGTAATGGAAACATCTTTCTGAAGGCGTTAACCAATGCCATTCAAGTTGCAGGCCTTAACGCTGGTACTGGAACCATCACCCTTGAAGGTGGGAATTTTATTTCCTTGGCAAGTGAAATCATCCATGACAATAGCTCGATTAATCTGAATGGTGGCGCTTGGGATTTAAATAACAACACTGAAACTGTTGCATCCATTTCGGGAAGTTCCAACATTCTTTTGGGCGCAGGAAGCCTTACTGTTTCTGGATCCACACTAGACAATTATTCTGGAATCATTTCCGGCACTGGTAATTTCACACGCACGGGTTCCGGTTCTACCACTTTCTTAAGTGCAAATACCTACACTGGAAAAACTTTCGTTCTGGGTGGTTCCCTCATTCTAAACGCAAATCAGGCAAGCGACTTTATTGTTGATGGCGGTAAGCTTTCGGGCAGTGCTACAATTGGAAAGTTGGAAGCGAAAAGTGGATCGGTCAGCCCTTCTCTCTTGCTATCCAATGATATATCTCTTTCGGGCCCTTCTGCGCTTAACATAACTATCCGCGGTACATCACCTGGGGTAGGGTCTGACCAAATCACCACCCACGGAACGGTCACACTTAGTAATGCAGCCCTTAATCTTTCTGGAAGCTTTAATCTTAAAACAGGCGAAGAATTGATATTAGTCAACAACGATGGCGTTGACCCTGTTTCGGGAACCTTCAAGGGAATTGCAAACAACCAGATCATCACAATCCAAGGTACAAGCTACCTGTTCAAATACGATGGCGGCGATGGTAACGACATCACCCTTACCAAATCAAACACACAATTCATTACCGTTGGTAATATTGCCACACCAACTGGTTCTGGTTTCAAACTTTATTCGGCAGACAATTTAATTTCCACAAGCATCACACCTTTCAAAGGTTTTTTTGGAGAGCTCAGAGTTTCCTCCAACTCCGATTTTGATGGCGATGGCGTTAATGATATTGTTGCTGCTGCTGGCCCTGGGGGCGGCCCTCGCGTTTCGATCTTCAGTGGCGCCAATGGAAATATCCTCCTTGATTTCTTTGCCTACAACACTTCTTTTTCAGGAGGCGTTTTTGTTGCCTCCGGCGATGTCACTGGCGATGGTGTTCCAGATTTGGTCACTGGTGCTGGGGCCACTGGCGGGCCACATGTTATTGTCTGGGATGGTGGTTCGCTTACGCTTAATTCCCTTACTACAAAGGCTAGCTTCTTTGCTTATGCACCGACTTTTCTTGGTGGCGTTTCTGTTGCTACAGGCGACCTTAATGGCGATGGCGTCAGGGAAATTATTACAGGTGCTGGAATTGGTGGCGGACCACAGGTGAATGTTTATTCCAGTGGTAACTTCTCACTACTCCACACCTTCTTTGCTTATGATACGCGTTTTGCAGGTGGTATCTTTGTTGCTGCTGGCGATCTAACTGACGATCACCATGCAGAAATCATCACCGGAACCGGGCAGGGTGGCGATGCCAAAGTTAATCTCTTTGATGGACAAAACTTCCAGATGCTTGGATCCTTTTCGCCTTATCAACAAGGTTATAATGGTGCTGTTCGTGTTGGTGCTGCAGATTATTATGGCACAGGTAAACAAAACATCATCACCGGCGCAGGGAACAATATTGGCCAAAACCCAAATGTTAAAATCTTTGATTTTGACACTACGCTTCTGGATTCCATCTTCACCGGCAATTCATCCGGTTTCCAAAATGGCGTTTTTGTAAGCTAAACAATTAGTTTTTCTGCTAGGAGTTCATTCTTAACCACGAGGCTTATTTATCTTTCGACTTGGCGCCTTTTTTTCCTAGATCAGGAAGATTATCTTTGGGAAAGAATTCTGAAAGCTCTTTCTTCACGGATGCAAACTTCGAATCCTTCGCAAGGTTGTTCCATTCCAACGGATCAACATCGTGATCATATAATTCCTCATCGCCATTCTCGTAGCGAATGTAACGCCATTTTTCCGAACGAATGGCATGATTGTTATGAAGATAAGTCGTGATTGCAGGTTGATCCCATTTTGCTTTTGAATCTTGAAGCAAAGGCTTGATGCTCTTGCCTTGAACATGCGTTGGAATGCCCAACCCACATAAATCACTCAGTGTCGGATACACAGACATGTAATCAACGGGCCGATTGCAAACCGATCCAGACTTTGTCATTCCGGGTACAACATACAGCATGGGCGATCGAGTGGCTTGCTCCCAAAGAGCAAATTTGCGCCAGTGATCTTTTTCGCCCAGATGCCAGCCGTGATCACTCCACAAAATAATTATCGTGTTATCTTTGTAACCCGATTTATCAAGGCCATCAATAAGGCGACCAATCATGGCATCGCAGAAGGTGATGGTTGCAAGATAAGCACGCACGGCTTCTTTCCATTTGCCTGCTTCGGTGATGGTTTTATGATCGCCCAAAGGCTTGGCCATTTTGATGCCAGATGGGGGCACACCTTCCAATTCGTTTGCCTTCACCTTGGGAAGTTGGACTTTATCCAGCGGATACATCTCAAAATACTTCTGTGGAACCTGCCAGGATAAATGTGGCTTATGTAACCCACATGCCAGAAAAAATGGCTTGTCATGTTTCTTACCCAGTTCTTTTAGACAGTAGTCAACAATGTGGTAATCTTCCATCGATTCATCACCACCAGCGAGGGGCCCGAAGGTGAAGTTACCATTTCCCCAAGTGCCTTCCAATGGTTTCTTCGCTGTTTTCTTCTCAACTTTTTTGACACCACCCTCAATTCCACTGTGTGAAAAATCATGCCAATAGGTAGCAGGCGGGGCATAGGCCCCGTGGTAGATTTTACCCGAGCCACGAACATCATAACCATTGGCCATGAAATGTTGAGTTAGGTTTGGAACTTTGGCAGCAGGGCTTTTTCGCCAGTCTGCGTTGTTCTCATACACACCGGAAGCACCAGGGCGTAATCCAGACATTAGCGCAGTTCGCGATGGATTGCATACCGGGGCTGCGCAATAGCTATGTGTAAAGATCATGCCACGCGCTGCGAGTTTATCCATGTTCGGCGTTTTCACCTGCTTGTCGCCAAGGAACCCCACCCAATCGCGCAGATCATCTATTGCGATGAAAAGAACATTTGGTTTGGATGGAAGTGTTTCTGAGGCATTTGCAGAAGACAATGTAACTATCAGAAAAACAAAAGCGAGTATTCGTTGCATTGTGACTTTTCCTGAATGTTTCAAGGCGTATTTAAAACTGGTTGAGTTTGTTTTAGCGCTACTGACTTTTCACTAATTTAAGCCGTTAAAGCAAATGGACAATAGCAAATGTGGTAGGCCAGTTCGATAAAAAATTGGAGTAATACAGAAACTTTTGGCTTATCGGTAGTGTTTAATGAACAGGATGGTTTAATAAGCCAGAGCTTTTAACTTTTGTTTTAGATGGTGAAAAATGATCCGAGTATTGATGTTGGTAATGGGCTTGGTTGGGTTTTTACCAATGATGGTTGGTTGCTCAAATACCAATGGTGATAATCAGGTTAAAAAAGCAGATGTTTCTACGAGTGCGGGAAGTACTTTACAAGCAAATGAGAATAATGCCCCTAAAAATAAAAAAGAAAAAGTTAAAGACCCCCTCAAAATCAAGAGAGCAGATAAGCCAAAGAAAAAGCCTAATATGATCAGTTGAAAATTTGTTGAATATTAAAACCCATGTACTTGAGAAACTTTAGAAGTTAGCTCCATCCCGATGCCAGGAACTAGATATTCCTAGCATTTGATGCTACTTTAGTTGAATTAGCTTAAATAACATGCTATTATTATGGGGTTTACTTACTTAGTACTCCATCCCTGCGAAAATATCGTGATCTCAAAAAGCTGCATTCAAATTAATCTGCTTCTCATCACGACCATCTTCGGAATGTCCATGATATTTTCTTCATCAGTCATTGCTGCAGAAGAGGATGTTTCCGAAAAGAAGCGGGCAGAAATTCTTAAAACATTTCGCAATGATGTCACCCCATTTCTGACCAACTATTGCATTGAGTGCCACGGCAAAAATAATGTGAAGAAAGGCGATGTCTCGTTCTCAACTGTTATTAAGCGTCCCGGGGCAGGTGAATTTCGCAAACAATGGCAAGTGGCTCTTTCAAATGTGAAAGAACATTCCATGCCGCCGGAGGACGCCAAGAAGCAACCGACGGACGAGGAACGAAGAAAATTCGTTGAGTGGATTCCGCAGGTCAAATACCTCAATCCCAAAGACCCAGGGCTTTTTGTCATCCGCAGACTGAACAAGGTGGAGTATGGCAACACCCTGCATGACTTTCTGGGCATCGATCCATCAGTCGCCAAGGATCTACCCGATGAAGTGCCGGGCGAAGGATATCTGAACACACTTTCCCCTTTGCAGACCGAACAGTATCTGGTGATCGCTAACGAGGCATTGAACCTTGCGCTTGGTATGAAGGATGGGCCCGCTACTAATAAGCAGAAACTTCTTTTTGGAACAACGCCTTCGTCTGAAAGCGATTGGCGCAATGCAGCGAAAAAGGTGGCACATGCGCTAACGCGTAGCGGTTATCGTCGACCTGCTACGGATGCGGAAATTGCCGTGCTGTTGCGTGTCTTCGACCTTTCTCGTGACAATAAACTCGATTATCAGGCATCTTTGCGCATGATGCTGAAGGCTGTACTAATCTCTCCGCAGTTTCTCTTTATCACGCCCGCTAAGGAACCGCCAGAAAATCAGACCATTGTTGCGCTCGATGATCATCACCTCGCTTCAAGATTGTCGTATTTTCTTTGGTCGACTATGCCGGATGCTGAACTCTCGGGCCTCGCCGATCTTGGAAAACTGCATGAACCAGAAACTCTGCGGGCCCAAGTGAAACGGATGATCCTTGATCCACGGTCGAAAGCTCTTTTTGAAGGTTTTGGCTCGCAATGGCTCGGCGTCAAAGGGTTGAAGGACAAACGATTCGACCCTGCTAAGTTTCCTGGGATGACTCCCGAAGTGCGATCAGCGATGTACGATGAAGTCTGGCTTCTATTCGATAGCATTGTCCGCAGTAACCATAGCATCATGGATTTTATCAACAGCGATTACACATTCTTGAATGCGAACCTTGCGAAGATCTATGGGCTCGAAAAAAACATCACCGGGCCAGAAATGCGACGCATTCAGATCACAGATGCTAATCGTGGGGGGATCCTTGGCATGCCCGGCATTCTTGCAATGACTTCCTTCCCCGACAGGACCAGTGCGGTAAAACGCGGAGCGTGGGTGCTTGAACAAGTGCTTGGCGAGCATATTCCGCCCGCTCCTCCAAATGTGCCCTCGCTTGAAAAACAGGATATGAAAAAGGTCGCAACTCTGACGATGCGTCAACGAACGGAACTCCATCGCACCAATGCTGCTTGTGCGAGCTGCCATAAGGTCATGGATCCGATCGGCTTCGGGTTGGAAAATTTTGATGCCATCGGTCGTTGGCGAGACAAAGATGATTCAGGCGCCCCGATTGATGCCACAGGCGAACTGCCGGGAGGCTTGAAATTCAATTCGCCAAAAGACTTGAAAGCGATCATCGCCACACGCAAAGAAGACATCGCTCGTAACCTTGCCGAAAAATTGCTCGCCTACTCTCTTTGCCGTCAGATTGAGGGTTATGATCAGATCGTTGTCGATCACCTGCTGGAAAATATCAGCAAGGACGGTTATCGTATGCAATCGCTGATCATTGAAGTTGTTACCAGTTATCCATTCACCAATCGTCGTATTAAATAAGGTAAAAATCATGACTCAAAAATCCATGCTCGATCGCCGCAACTGCCTTAAAGGCATAGGTGTAACTCTTGCATTGCCTATGTTTAACTCCATCGGCTGGGCTGGGAATGAAAAGGGCACGCCTGCCAAGCCCCCCGTTCGGCTCGGCTTCATGTACATGCCGCACGGTGTTGTCATGGATCAATTCTGGCCAACCAGTCCCGATACATTCCTTACTGCACCACCCAAGTCAATCGAGTCTCTGGGGCCTGTTCTCAATCAATGCCTTATGGTAAAGGGCGTCTCCGGAGTACCAATCAAACCTTTCAATGGTGCACCACACGCTCTGGAACTATCGACATGGCTTACTGCTACTCTTCCTAATGCTGATCACCGCAATAAGATTGATATCGCAATTTCTGCCGACCAGATTGCCGCAAACTACATCGGTGGGTTAACCACTTTGCCATCCCTTGAGTTGGCGACAATGCCGCAGACTCATAAAGAAAATCAGGAAGGATTGAACGAAGGCTACTATTCTCATTGCAGTTTCCGCTCGGCTACCCAAACGGTACCAGCCGAGATTAATCCCCGCAATGTGCTCAATCGTCTCTTTGGCAAAACCGACAAACCAGGCGCCACACTGAAGCACGATCCACTTGATCGCAGTATGCTCGATTTGGTTATTGGTGGTGCACGCG
>CAXNFS010000150.1:0-7180 GCA_964201235.1 Gemmataceae bacterium
ATACATCCAACCCTTATCTCATCGTTATCCCCAAGTGCCAGCTTTAATGATTTTACCGGTTTTTCCATTCCAACTCCTAGGGTTGCCTTTTCCAACCCCCAATGTTTATATTGCCTTCGTACTTTTACTTTTGCTTCAAAGGCTAAATCTTATGTTTAAAACCGCTCGTTTTGTTATCACACTAGCTTTGGTGGTTTGCTTGCCTGCACTCATCGGCTTAGGTTGGTGGCAGCGGGACTACCTCATGGGCTGGTACCTCACCGACCAATTAATTAAGGCAGAACCCCAATATAAATCTCACTACATTGATGCTCTTGCAAAGCTTGGTGAAAACGCCCAATACCCGCTTTTAGATCACCTAGAAAAAGCGACCGATGCCAGCGCCCCCGACCTTACAAAAGCACTAGGCAAAATGTTCGAATCCTGGGGAGGCACCGCCTCACCCCTTTCCCAACAATGCTTTCATCACCTCGCTCGTAGGTTTACCTCTTTTTCTGCACCAGCTCAGGTACAAACCCTCGAGCTCCTCGCCTCTATTTCAACAAATTCGCTACCGCCCAATCCTTTGACCACCGATTTCCTCGAGGGTACCAAATTAATTCTCGGTTCCTTACCCGAAGCCAACAACCCTAGCGCACTCGTTCCAGCAATGAAAATTGTTTCACAACTCATTAAAGCCAACACCGATAAGGAATTGCACTCCCGCCTTGCAGGTATCATGGCAAAGGCTATTACCGATGCCCCAGAAAATATTAAAATCCAAGCGATTCATTTGGCTATTGCCCCTGATGTGGGATTAACCGAATTGAGCGTTGCAGCACTGCAAGACAAAAATGTCGAAGTTAGAAAAGTTGCAATCTTAGCTTGCGCTGCCGCACTCGACAGCGTTTCTGTCGATTCCCTTCTACCCTCTTTGCATGATTCCGATTCTGAAATTCGCGCTTACTGCGAATCCGCACTCATCGCACGAGGGCTGAAAAAAGAACACCTTCAACTTGGTAAACTCCTGACAGATCCAAGGCCTTCCAAAAGGCTCGAGGTTTTAGATTCCTTAATGGAAGACAGTGAATTAGATCAAAGCATGTGGCTTAGAAAATTAAGCCATGATTCCTCGCCCGCTGTACGCGTTGCTGCTCTTAGAATGATGAGCCTTCAGGAAACCACCGATCTCAACGACCGCATTGACCAAATGTCCCGCAGCGACCCCAGCAAAACCGTCTCCGAACTTGCCACTTATTACTTGAAATCAAACAAATTCAAGCCTGTTAACTACGAGACTCTTGGTAACTCAGGCAATAAATGACTATTTTGACAAAACTTTAATATTTTTTATTAAATTTGTTGACGAACCCCCCTTGCCTGTTACTATGAGATTGGCGAGATATAGGCGGCAACAAGCAGTCACACCTCAGCGCGGTTGACAGCTAAGCACCTGAAATCGCTGCCAAGAAGTATCTCCAGGCATTGTTTATTACTAATTGTCTGGGTTTTTCTGCATCATTCCCTCGCTTTTTGCAGAAACCTAAGAATACTTGTGCAGTCGTTTCACTTGGACCAAAGGAAGGACAGACCTATGTTAGTCCTGTCCAGAAAAAAGAACGAAAGCATCGTCATCAACAACGACATCATCATTACGGTGGTGGAGATTCGCGGTGACAAGGTACGATTAGGGATAATCGCGCCGAAGGATGTTCCTGTTCATCGTCAGGAAATTTTTGATGCTATCCATGGCAAGGAAGAAACTCCCGAAAGCAAGCCTGTTGATACCGAAAACAGCCTGCCTAAGGTTTAATCTTCCCTTCCATATTTATCATGACAAATGCTCTAAAACTCTTCATTAAGTGGTTTTTGGTAGCTTCTTTTCAATTTTATACTTTTTTATCTTATCCATCAGGGTTTCTCGATGAATCCCCAATACCTTGCTGGCTTGGGTTTGGTTCCATCCATTCCTTTCCAACGCTATTTTTATCGCCCAAGCTTCAACTTCTGCTAGTTTTATTGTCTTGGGCAATTCGCCTCCAGTTGAATCATTCGTCGGAATATCGATATCTTCCGCCATCAAGGTTTCAGATTCCGCCCTGTTCACACCCGATTCCAACACTGATTTCAACTGCCTGATATTTCCTGGCCAGTGATATTTTTTCAACTTCGCAAGAACTTCCAAGCTGGGCAAAAACCGTTTACGATACTCCACCGAAAACCGATTTAAGAAAAAATCCACCAACGCTGGAAGGTCTTCCAACCGCTCTTTTAATGCAGGAACTTTTATCACGCACGCATTCAATCGGTAAAATAAATCCTCCCGAAATCGCCCTTGATCTACTTCTTTTTGTAAGTCCCGATTGGTTGCGGATATCACCCGAACATTCACATTTATTTCCTTACCTCGCAATGGGCGAATTTTTCCCGTCTCTAGCGTTCTCAACAATTTCGCCTGACAATCCAACGATAACTCGCCCACCTCGTCCAAAAAAAGTATCCCATCATCTGCCTGTTGAAAATACCCTGTATTAGCACGGTCTGCCCCGGTATATGCCCCTTTTTCATTCCCAAAAAGTTCTGCATCGGCAAGCCCAGGTGATATCGTTGCGCAATTCACCGAAACCATCGGCTCCGCCTTCCTCAACCCCTTATTGTGCAACTCCAGCGCAACCAACTCTTTCCCAACACCGCTATCTCCAACAATCAAAACCGGGGCGTTTCGTAAAGCAACCCGTTGTATTTCCTGCTTCATTTTCACCACAAGACGACTAGAACCAATTATTAATTCCTTGCCTTTTTCTTCTATCAATTTAAATCTGTTATTGTCAGCTTCCAAAGCCCTGCGTAACCTCAGCACATGCAGGCTGTTTGCAAGGCAATCCACCAGAAATTCTGCGAATCGCACATCCTTAAATGTAAAAAACTTTCTGGAATTATACAAATGAACCGCACCCAGAATATTTTCATCATCACTTCCAGGCGGCTTGCATTTAACTAACAAACAAACTGCATCCTTCATTGATCGCAAACTCTCCGCCTCGATTCCAGCTTGCTCTTGAAGAAGCCAAACTGTTTTTTCCCTAGCTACTGCTTCATTGGTAAGGGTTTTACTTAACACCAAATCAAGGCTGGTATCTGCAGGAAGCACCTGCTTAAGCAAAAATTCCGCGGTATCTAAACTAAGAAAACCAACTTTCTCTGCCTGAGTCCTTTTTAAAAGAATTCTAAGCGCTTTCTCAACCAAATCCCGCGGATTATTTTCCAGCACCGAATCCGCAACATAAGAAAATAAAAGGCTCAACTCATCATGCAGAAATTGAGTAATGAAGGGATCCGACTTCGGCACCTTTTCCTCTTCTTGCAAACCTAAATCAGGTATGGTCTTACTACTATCATCAATGACATTTGATGAGGTTTCAAAGCGAATTTGGGCACTTCCGATATTTATTTTGCATTGATTTATAAGAGCAACATCTTCGCTGATTCTGCTGCCATTCAGCCTGGTTCCGTTATTTTTACTGTGGTTTTTTAAAAAGAATGTGCCTGATTCAAAATACACCTCCGCATGAAAGCGAGAGGCATGTTCATCATGTATTATAAGGTCATTATCGGGATTACGGCCTATTTTAACAGACTGTTCCTGAGACAATAAAACCGTTAATGGGGCACCAATACCTAATTCCAGGACCAGTCGGGCTGTCATGATCCACACTCCACTAAAAAACTAATTATGTTACTAAATTAAGCTTATTTCCCGCATAAGGCAACAAAAAGCCATATTTTATCCTAAGTTGTTTCTAACACTAAGGTTGACCTCGATGGCCAACCCCGTTAAGATACCCCAATTAATCAAGGCCCCTTCGCCAAGTGGTAAGGCCGCGGATTGCAAATCCGCTATCCCCGGTTCGAATCCGGGAGGGGCCTCTTAAGACTCTCTCAGACTTCTTCGAACAAGGCGGTCAACCCGAGCGGCGGTTCGGGCGTTTTCTGAATTCAAAGTCTCTCGGCCGCCGACGGGTGATCCTTGTCGTTCTGCTTAAAGATATGGCAAAGTACCTTCGAGACGCTGAAATTCGCGGCTTTCTACGCGAGCCCACATGCGAGAGCGATTCCAATCGGATCACTTATCTCACTGGGTACGAGAACTGGTTCACAGGGGCCGCGATGTACTTTCGCAAAGCGTTGCCGGTACAATGCTTTGGCGTTCAGAAACTGAATATCTATGGCTGCCCCAACGCGGAGACAATCTGCGATGAGTCCACATTGGGGATCGCACACGTGTGGGTAAACGTTCCGTCGATAATCCCTTCCTCTTTAGACAATTGCAAATCACAACAGGCGTTCGCGCTCGAACTTGCCCACGCAGGAATCATTGCAGCATCCAAACGGTTTGAGTTTGATCTTGCCGTATTCGATGAAGCGAAGATGAGCGTGGAAGATAATGACTACGTATTAAGTTACGAAATTGGTAAGTCTAAGGCGTCGCCAGACAGAAAGTACACTGCTGCCGTCTTTTGTCGATACGACAATCGATACATCACTGAACTGCGAGTCATGAAAAAGGATGGAACTCTACAATGTCTCTATCATTTTGCGAATGGTAACGAAAACAGCATTGGCCAACTTCGATGGGATGCCTATGACAGAATCCGTATTCCACTAACTGCCGTTACCGGCGATGCGCACTGGGATTGCTACCTTGATGGAAGAATTAGATTCGTATTCCCGAAGTCAGAAACCGGCGACCCGCATCAATTGTACCAACACGCGATATTGCTCCTCGATGGGGCATTCGTAGTACCTGATAGGATTGCAGGGATGGACTTACTTGAGCGTTCTGCAAAAGCCGGATACAAACATGCAATACGCCGCTTGCAACGTGAGCAGCAGAACCAAGCCATGCACGCCGAGCACGCGATCGGCCGTTTTTGACATTGTGGCCTTACTCGCGCGTGCCGGGTGATGGCCGCCGTTCGTCGATAAGGCAATCTATGAAACAGATGCACAGCAAAGAGTTTGACGCACTACTCCAGATGCCCGCACCTGATCGATACGCTTTATTTATTCGGCGAGTTGCAGATTGGGAAGAAGTTTGGAGTCTACGTACAGAAGATGGCTGGTGTCTTGTGGCTGATAACGATGGCGTTCAATCGTTTCCCGTTTGGCCTCACCGACAATTCGCCGATGCGTGCGTCAATGCGATGAACAAAGAAACTTCCGCTAAAATTTCACTGCATGACTGGCTAGAGAAATGGTTACCTGGAATGATGGGTGATGGTCGAAACGTCGCGGTGTTCCCGACCCCCGATGGACAGGGAATCGTTGTTTCCCCCTCGCAATTAAAGGATGACCTATTAGCTGAGTGCGAGCAATACGAGTAGAACAAATAACGACGAACAATCGCATGCACCGGAGTCGCGGGTCGGCCGTTTTTCAAAGCAAGCATCACCTGCCGCGACCGCGGTGATGCGTGGCGTTCGCATTCAACGTTGCTGGCCACCAGCGCGACGGAAGAATCGCACACTTCATGCCTTGATTCGGTGGCGGTCGGGTTTAGCTGTTCGAACGCTGGACTCGGCGATTGAATCGCATTGTTGAACCACGGATCGCACGGATTGACACGGATGAATCGCAAAATACATCGGCACGAATCATCGCATGCGGCTGAATTTGGCGTCGATCACCAAGACTACGGCGAGCGGCTGCGCGTGAGCCCTCCGTGTGAATTCCTTCGGCGTTAACAAATCGCATTATGTCCAGGACATCTATGTCGTCACCAACGCATTGAGTGACACAAATCGCTGGCAGTGCTGTGACACGGAGGGCTGACGCCCAGCCGCTCGCCTGTCCAAAAGAATGCCCCTATGCTTGCCATGTCGCACGCACTGTCGTAACCTGACACCTCAACCGCGTTTCATCCGGCAGTGATCGAGCGGCAAAATCGCAACGCGAAAAATCGCAGAATCACAAATCGCGATGAATCGCAAATGCGAACAAAGCGTTCAACCAGAGCGGCGGTGGTTCGGGTTTTGAAATCGATGCGTGACCCCCGCCGCCAGGTTAACGCAGTCGTTCGTCTTCCAAAATGTTCCGTTCCATTCTTTCCACTTAAAGGACTTACAGATGTCTAAAACCCCGTTGACTGCTGAGTACTGCAAAGCGCACCTTCCCGCACATACACCAGAGTCATTCGGTCGAGCGTTTACCGATCGCGCCATCCGGCAGGCTGCCGAACTCTGTGGTGCAGGCGGCGGTGAAAACGGTTCGGTCGAGTATCAATGCACGGTCAAGGTTTCTGCCGCTTATCACTCCCTAAAGCCGGAGGATATGCCGAAGAACGACCTCGAAAAGCGGGATCTCTGGATGGTGATATTTTCAAAGACCGTTAACCGCAACCTTGGGCCGTTTTTTCAGGCGTGGGGAATTCCGGTATCAAAGAAAGCGCTTGAATCCATCGAGAATATCTCACCATGGATTCCACTAGAAATAAAAGAGCTAGTCAAACCATAGTTGGAGTTGCAAAGGGTTTCAGAACATTAGAATCTAAAACTTACTTGGCCTTTAACCTATCCTTGGCAATGGCGATGCGGGTTCGTAATCGAAAAATAAGCAAGCGAGTCAATAAAACAGGGCGACATAAATCAGTAGCTGCACCACCCGAAGAATTGCTAGAGCGCTATTGCCCCCATCTCGCTTTTATTGAACCCGCAAGATACGACTTGCTCATCAAGAAGTTGGATGAAAAAAATGTAAAGTATCGCCGTAAAGGCGCAGGGGGGATAGATCCGAGAAAAAATGTTTCTAAAAAAAGAACCATTTGGCCGGGGCAACACATTGAGTGCGCAGTCTGTGGAAGGCTTTTAGTTTATGGCGCCCATGGCCAGAAAAACAGTCTGGCTTGCAGTGGGGCACTTAAATACCAATGCTGGAATGGCACCTCAATTAATTCCGAAAAGGCAGGTAATAAAATCATTACTGCCATTGAAAAAGAAATTTCATCACTCAAGGATTTCGATGAAGTTCTCTTAAAGGAAATCGAGAAGGAGCTTAAGAATTCCAAAAGCAGTGCCTCTCAACGGCAACGAAAACTACAAACCCAACAAGATGCTAACACCAAGCAGATGAAAAACATCATGGCTGCAATTCGAGAGACAGGCCATAGCGCAAGTTTAATAGCTGAATTAAAAACTCTTGAAGC
>CAXNFS010000151.1:0-7166 GCA_964201235.1 Gemmataceae bacterium
ACAAAGATTTCTTCAAATCTAAATTCCAAAATGCAATCAAGTTGCGAAACGATCTTGGCCTTAACAATAACGAGGTCGGTTGCAGATTGGTTTTTAGTGAAGCAGATGGCCTTTCCGGACTTTGCGTTGACAAATATGGCAAATGGCTCGTGATGCAATTCACCTCTCTCGCAATGGCCAACCGCAGGGAAATGTTTGCAGATATCCTCCAAGAATTAATCAACCCCGAGGGCATTTACCTGCGAACGGAAAAGGGCATCGGCAAACTAGAAGGCATTTCCCTTCAGGATGAAATTTGCAGAGGAACTCCTCCAGAAGGAACCATACCCATCCAAGAACATGGCCTTCAATTCATGGTTAACCTCACTGAAGGACAAAAAACTGGCTATTATCTTGACCAACGAGATAACCGCTTAGAAGCTGCGAAGCTTGCGAAAGGTAGGAAGGTTCTTGATGTCTTTTGTTATGGGGGCGGTTTTTCCCTACATGCTTTAAAGCATGGGGCAATTGAAACAGTAGGAATCGATCAATCGGCATCAGCGCTTCATCTCGCTGCGGATAATGCCAAGCGAAACAATTTAGGCCCAAGCAGGTGGATTTTGGGTAGTGCCTTTGAAACTTTGGCCGAATTGGTTAAAACAGGTGAGAAATTTGGTGTCGTTGTGTTAGACCCTCCAAAATTCGCCCGCTCGCGAAGTGCTATTGATGAAGCGATTAAAGGATACCGAAGGCTAAATACATTAGGGCTAAAACTTTTGGAACCGGGCGGATTTCTGATTAGTTGTTGTTGCTCTGGACTCATCACAATGGATATGATGGAGCAGATATTGGCCTTAGTAGGGGCTGACGAGAAAAGAGACATTCAGGTATTGCAGCGCAGGGGGCCTTCCCCTGACCATCCAGTTGCTGCCACCTGCCTCGAATCCCATTATCTCAAGTGTATTATCACTAGGGTGATGTAATTTTTGTCCTTTGGTTGTGTTGATACCGTGTTGTAAAGGTATCGTAGTTTTATTTAAACGCATTGTTTGAAAGGATTTTATTCATGTTTAAATTTTGGCGGTTTACACCTGTTGCGATAGTTTTGGCTTTAGCAGTAGGCTCGTTTGCAATTTCTTACGCTCAAGAATCTGCACCCAAAGTTCAACTTCCTGCAGATACCCAAGCCCTTATACGGTTTAATTTCCGTGCAATGATTGATTCACCCCTTGCAAAAAAAATGGGTATTGAAAAAGCATCTGAAATAATCAAATCTGTTCCAGGTGGCGAAATCCTTGCTGAAATGGGTTTCGATCCCCTTAAAGATATCGACTCCATTACTATTGCTGCCCCTGGTGGTGGTGATATGGAAAAAGGCCTGATTATCGTCGTTGGCAAGTTCAAAGCAGAAAAGCTTGTTGCAAAGGCTAATGAAGAAGCTAAAAACAACAAAGACAAAGTAAAAACCCACAAAGCAGGCGATAAGACTATTTTTGAAGTGATCATCCCTGAACAGCAAGTTCCCATGTTCATGATGATCGCATCCAACAGCACCATCCTAGCTTCCACCCAAAAAGATTATCTTGAAAAAGCTCTTGCTAACGCAGGAAGCAAACTTGCTAACAAAGATTTTTCCTCACTCGTTGAAAAACTCGATCCGAATCTTGCCATTTCCATGGTTGCTGTCAGCAGTGCTTTTCCTAGCAAAGCCATCCCAGAACCTGCCAAGGCTATCATCGAAGGCATTGATTCAATCGGTGGCGGTATTGGCGTCGACAAAGATGTAACCTTAAGTGTGAATGTTTTTACCAAGGATGAGGATTCTGCAAAGAAACTTAAAGAAACCATGGACCAAGGTATGGCGCAAGCTTTGGGCTTCCTTGGTTTGATGGCTGCCCAACAAAAAGAACTTACCCCTGTTCTGGAATTTGTCAAATCGATGAAGACAAGCTCCAAGGCAAAGATGATGTCTTTGGAAGGCAAGTTGCCAGGAAAAATGATTGAAGATGCGATTTTGGGTTCGAAGTAAACTTCTTTGAACTCATTGAAACACAAAAGGCTTTCCCTTACTTCGGTAGTGGAAGGCCTTTATTATTAGGTAGATCAGGATTTTTCTTATTACTCTTTGGCCCTGCATCTTTTAGCAATCTCGAAACATTTTGCCCATCCTTTACCCCATTTTGCACATTGAAATGAAAAGCCTCTTTCAGCCAAAACTTCATTTCAGGATAAGTGTTGCAAATGTTGATTGCGAAACTTGGGCTAACCTTGTTTAGGTATTCCTGCGATTTATCAGGCAAACTTTTCAAAGCATAAACAATCCCCAATCCAAGATTGCCCAATCCTTCGTACTTACTGTTTAGCTTGCAGGATTGATAGAGTTTTTCTGCATCGTCAAGTCGGTGACTACTCAAATAAAGCAGACCTAAATCTGTGCAAACCCCTGACCCACCGGCGGTGTTCTTGGACTTGGAATTAGAATTCAAATAGCGATCCACAGTAAGTTTCAAGGATTGTTCACTGTAACTGTTATCCAGAATATCTTCATCAATTTCATGCAGGTTTGAAATCATTACTAAATTTGAAGTTTGATTACTTTTGTAGTAATGGCCTGTTATAACACCCAAAAAAACCGTACCTAGGATAAGCCCGATTACAAGCAATCTCGTTTTTGAAATCACCCCCCACGGATTAACAGGCGCTTTATAAATCCCTGTAGTTCCATTTTGAAACACCTGAGTGATACTGCTTTGTATCGCGGTTATACTCGGAAATGATGCAAGTAATTCGAGATCTATCTTTTCTTTTTTAGAAATCTGCACCAGAGAATTCAAAACCTCAGCAAATGATTGCGGCCTTTTTATCGGATCGACTGACATCATTTTTTGCACCAACTCGCAGATGTCTTTAGAAAAATCAGGCCGAATGGTTTCAAGTAATTCTGCTTCACCACGCAAGTGCTTTAATGCCACCTCTACAGCAGTATCTCCCTGATAAGGGGGATGGCCTGCAATCATGTGATAGGCGGTCACACCAAGAGAATAAATATCGGTACGCTGGTCAATTTGTTTTCCTTCAACCTGCTCGGGCGCCATATACAAAGGCGTTCCTAAAGTCATTCCTGTTTGTGTAAGATTCAGAGGTTGGGCTAACGCCGCAAAGCGAGCTAGCCCGAAATCTGCAACCTTTACTTCGCCTTTTCGAGTAAGAAGAATATTCTCTGGTTTAATATCGCGATGGATAATGCCCAATTCACTTGCCCGCTGTAAAGCAGATGCCACCTGCCTTAATACACTGACTAGGGAATGAACATCAAGAGTTCCCCTTAGGGCGAGATATTCCTTGAGATTTCTGCCCTCAACATATTCAAGTGCCATGAAATGCTGACCCTCAGCTTCACCAATGGCATAGACTTGAACAATACAAGGGTGAACACCCTGGGCAATGGCCTCGGCTTCTTTTTTAAATCGTTGCAGAGAATCACTATCTTCAGCGAGATCGGCTCTTAAAATCGTGAGCGCAACTTTTCGTTTAAGTGAAACCTGTTCTGCAAGAAAGACTTGGCCCATACCGCCATGGCCCAATTTGTAAAGCACTTTGAAATCGCCAATCAATTTACCCCCGAGGTCGCTATATTTAGCGGGGCCTGAATTAATTTGGGAATTATTATTCTCAGGGGTATTCATAAAAAGCTTAGGGTGTTAACAACTACTTACAGAGCCTTATTTTTCTGCGGAGGAAAAACCAAGAAACTGATGCACATCGTACTGGCAGCAATAATCATTATTGCCAAGGGCAAATAGGTGGTTGGAATCCGTACCAAAAGCGATGGCTTTGACTCGAAAATCAATGGTCAAGGTGCCAAGGTGCGTGAAGTTTTCTACAGACCAGAATCGAACCTGCTGATCTTCCGAGGATGCTGCAAGAAATTTCCCATCTGGGCTAAAGCAAATAGAGTTGATTGAGTGCTGGAACTCGCAGAGCATTGCAACTTTTTCAAAAGTTTGAAGATTCAGCACCATGACCTGCTTACATACAAGCGCACAAGCCAAGTACTTTGCATCAACACTTATCGCCAAGTGAAATGCACCCATGTTGCAACTATGAACAAGCTTATTGGTATCCAAATCCCACAGTGCAATCTGGCCATCTTTACCACTTGTGGCCAACCAATCGACCCCTGCAACGACCAATCGATTCGCATCGGGAATAAAAACAATATCAGCGATGGAGTTGCCATCAACTGCATCCGTGAGTTGAACGGAAGGGCTGTTATTTTCAAGATTCCAAACACAAACTTCAGTGGCAAGAACTCCACCTGATGCCAAGAATTTCCCGCAGGGTGAAAAAGCCAGACTAGTTGCAGGAGAACAGGAACTCTCTACGATTTTAGTGAGTTTCCCTGCATGATAATCCCAAAGGGCGATGGATCCTGAAGGGTTTCCATGCTGTTGATTAGAGCCTTGAAAGATAAAAGAACCCGCAAGAACTTCGCCATCTTTTGAAAGAGCAAACGAAAGAAAGTCTTCTGGATTATTCATGCCATAAGGGAAGGGTTTTTCTTTTATGCTATCGATATTCCAAATGTTAAGTGCATTGCCTGGATTAAGAACCAAGAGTTCATTTTGAACCGGATGTACACAAATAGAATTGCGCAGCATACCCGGATGAACAGAAAGTGCTAATTTAGTTTGGGGTTCAAAATCCCACGCAGTTATGTGAACAACACCACCGCTTGCAATGGTCTGGCTATTGGGGCTGAATGCAAGAAAACGAACCTCTTCATCCATCTCGCGGGCAGCACCAACCTCTTGAAACAATTCCGTCGACCAAATTCGCACCAGCAGATCCGAATCTGCAGAGGCCAGATATTTCCCATCTGGGCTTAAGGCGATTGCCTGCACTTGAATAGCATGGCTGTTTAGCAGAATAATAGGCTTACGATCTACTGTATTCCAGACCCTTACCGTTGTGTCCCACCCTGCAGAATAAAGCCTGCTACCATCGGGGGACCATACCATCGAGGGAATTCGATCCTTATGACCTAGAAGTTTCCCAACGGGTTTGAGGCTTGTGGTTTCCAAAAGGGTGATACTGCAATCTTCGGTGGCCACTGCAAGTTCAAGCCCATCGGGTTTGAATGAAAGTGCGCTAACTCCCAACTTGGAAAGATGAACCTCCGCAATGGGCTTCTTACTCTTAAGGTTCCAGAGCCTTACTTTGCCATCTTCATGGCCGGTCGCAAGAAGGTTACTATCGAACGAAAAAGCCAGGGAAGTAACCCAGCTTAAAGATCGGGCGCCCCATTTGGGTTCCCCAGATTGTACATCCATCACATGGATATAATCCGATGCACCTGCAGCCAAGCTCGCATCTTGATTAAACCGCCAAAGCGGTATCATCGGTTCCAGTTCTTTTTTAATCTGCTCTTGGTTTGTTTTGATATTCCAGAAACCCAGAATTCCATCTTCTTCGATCGTCAGGATCGTATGGGGATTACCGAAGGTAAGAGCGGAAATTTCGCTCTCGGTTCTCATGGGGCTTTTATCAAATACCCGAACCAAGATCGAGGCGGATTCCATGGGTAGGTTTAATGAGTAATCGGTTCGCATAGTACATTTCGCATGGTACATTACTAATCAGGAATTCAAAACCATCATAAATTATTTTACACACTTTACTGCAATCTGCATTCATTATCGTAACAATAACTTAAGAATTAATTGTTAAAGGATTATTAATTATGGGCGATAAAGCTGAACTTGAATTTATTTCCTGGCTCAGAACCCAGGCAACCCCAAAAAATTGGGTTCCCGTTGGCCCGGGGGATGATACCGCTGTTGTTACTTGGCCCAATTATAAACCATGCCTCGTAACCTCCGACATGCTGCTGGAAGGCAGTTGCTTTATCTTGGCAGAAGCCGGCGCAGAAAGAATCGGCCGCAAAGCCATGAATGTTAATTTAAGCGATATTGCAGCCATGGCTGGCATACCTCGTGCCGCTTTGGTCAGCTTGGCGCTACCTAAAAATGGCGGAAAACAACTCGCTCAACAACTTTTTAACGGGCTAAAGCAAGCTGCAGATATTTTTGATACCGCCATCGTGGGCGGCGACACCAACTCTTGGAACGGCCCCCTTGCGATCAGCATTACTTTGCTAGGTTACCCTGGGCCAAAAGGGCCTATACTTCGAAGCACTGCCAAACCGGGCGATGCCATTTTGGTTACTGGCCACTTGGGTGGCTCAATTCTTGGAAAACATCTTGATTTTACCCCTAGAATCGCAGAAGCGCAGCTTCTTTCGCAGCTTGCTAACCTAAGCTCCATGATCGACATTAGCGATGGGCTTGCGCTCGACCTTCATCGCTTATGCGCTGAAAGTAAATGTGGTGCAACTCTTCTTGCTGATCAAATCCCTATTGCTGATGCGGCATTCCAGATGAAGGATGATAAAACGCCCCTGCAACATGCCTTGGGGGATGGCGAAGACTTTGAGCTTTTGTTTTCCCTACCCGCATTTGAGGCCCAACAGTTGTTAAAAGACCAACCATTAAAGGGCATTCGTATCACTCAGATAGGGGAAATCACAAAAGATGGGCTTTTCATTGAAGAAAAAGGGCGAAAAAACCCTCTCGAGGCGTTAGGATATATACATCAGTTTGATTGATTGGCATTCCTTACATTGGAGACTTCCCAGATGCGTCGGAACATTCTTTTCTTAACTGCGTTGTTCTCTTTATCCAGCTTCTTGTCCGCAGAGGAATGGCCCGCTTGGCGTGGCCCTAGAGGCGATGGGATTTCTACTGAGAAAAACCTTCCACTTAAATGGGGCAAGACTGAAAACATTCGCTGGAAAACTTCCATTCCAGGTAAAGGCCACTCTTCACCCATCGTCATCAACGATCGTATTTTTCTTTCCACCTGCCTTGAAGATAAACACGAACGCAGACTCCTTTCCATCGATCGTAATTCCGGTAAGGTGCTTTGGGACAAACCTCTTTTAGTTTCCGACCTTGAAAAGAAGCATGGTGAAAACAGCTTCAGCTCTGCTACTCCTGCATCCGATGGCAAACACCTCTGGATCAGCTTCATGGATTTCCCTGCTGTTCGCTTGTTTTGTTACGACCTCGAAGGCAACAAGGTTTGGGAACAAAGCCCAGGCAAGCTTCTCTCACGACATGGGTTCT
>CAXNFS010000152.1:0-7158 GCA_964201235.1 Gemmataceae bacterium
GACAATGGCAAAACTTGGCAGTCTCGCGGCCGTGATCTTCGTGGAGGTGATGATGTCCGCCCTGGTAACAGCGGTCCCTGTATTGCGGGTATTCATGCGCCAATCGTCCAGCTTAATGATGGGAGGCTTATGGCCTATGGCCGTCTTTCCCCTGAAGATTCCAATCAAAAATATTTTCAACTTAAAATGCCCGTAAGCTACTCCAGCGATATGGGCGAAACTTGGCAATGGGGTATTAGCGAATTCCCCGTTGTTAGCAATACTCAAAAACCAGTTCTTTTGCGTCTTAAAGAAGGCCCAATAATTCTGTGCTCCTTCACAGATCAGGCCCGTACACCTTTTAAGGAGCGCAAAGGTCTTGTTTTTAAATCTAAAAACGGTGAATACACTGGCACTGGCCTTTATGCAGCAGTGAGTTATGACGAAGGCAAAACTTGGCCCGATCGCAAACTTATCGCACCCGAGGGCAAAACCAATACCGATATCAACGGCTACCTTGCCATCACCCAGTCCCGTGATGGCCGCATCCAACTCATCACTAGCAAAGATCACTATGTCTTTAATCTAGAGTGGACCAAAGTACTACCACCCACGCCCAAGAAGTAAATGCGCCAGATTCCTGCA
The DNA here is from genome assembly GCA_964201235.1 of Gemmataceae bacterium. Lineage (GTDB taxonomy): Bacteria > Planctomycetota > Planctomycetia > Gemmatales > Gemmataceae > UBA969. The sequence goes on from CAXNFS010000152.1 coordinate 625, forward strand.
GGACGATTTACCAAAGGAAAACTGGATTCTCTACCTGAAAAACCATGCGTTCATATATTGGTGTTGGGGTAGCATGTGATTTAGATCGTACTGGCCCTGCGGCGTAAAGTACTATCGTTGGGTTTGTATTGCGCTATTGGAACAAATTGCCCACTCGGATAATCGTAGGCAAATACCTCGCCCGTTTCGATCTTGTAAACCCAGCCATGCAAGTGAAGATCACCCTTTACCAATCGTGATGCAACCGCTGGGAGAGTCCGTAGGTTTTCTAATTGGACCAATACATTTTCTTCAACGGTTGCTGTTACAAGACGATCACCTTCTAGGTGTCCATAGTTATCCTTAACGATTCTGCGTGTTGTCTCTGCGTGGGATAGCCAAGATGAAAGCGCTGGTAAACTAGCGACCATTTCTGGTTGTAATAACCCTTTCATTGCACCACAGTGGGAATGGCCACAGATGATGATGTCTTTTACATAAAGCCCGGCAACAGCAAACTCGATTGTCGCAACTTCTCCGCCGTAGGGAGCACCATGCGAAGGTACTATGTTTCCAGCATTTCGAAGGATAAATAAATCGCCTGGTTGGGATTGGGTAAGCATGTTTGGATCAATGCGGGAATCAGAACAGGTTATGAAGAGTGTTTCAGGGTTTTGACCCCGGGATAATTTTTCAAACAAGCCCTGCAATGGTCTGAAGTTTTCTTCCTGGAACTGGTGGATACCTTCTATTAACTTTTGCATGATGTCCTCCAATATGGTTGTTAAAGCACACGATCATTAACTGAAAAAGATAGATTGCAGAATCAAGCCCAGTCTTTGCGGGTTTTCCCGATGGCTTTACGAAGTTCGTTGGCATCAACAGATTCTTTTTCAAGAAAGACGGTTGCATCGAGCAACCAAGTTGCGATTTCCGGTTGTCGAAGTTGGTAGAAAACATGCCTACCATCCCGCCTTTCAGAGACAAGCCGGTGAGCTCGCATCACCATGAGGTGCTGAGAAACCCCGGAATGGCTGATGCCAAGCGCATCTTTAAGGGCGTTCACATCATGTTCTCCATTTCGCAACTCTTCGATTATGCGAATGCGGTGGGGGTGAGATAAGGCCCCTAGGAATTCCGAGAGTTCTTTTGCTACCAAGGCACGATGTGGCATAGCCAGCAACCTTTCAATTGTATTCAAAAGTTTGAATGTTCTAATGTATTAATATATAAACATGTAAAGGCTTTGTCAATGGAATTGCCCTAGGGTGTGTGATTGTGAGGTAGAACTCCATTGTTTAAACAGAGAATCGTTTCGCCTTGAAAAATAAAGTTAGGTAAGATCTACCGATCCTCTTTGTGAACGGATTCATTAAGATAGGGTTGAAAATTGAATTGTTTGTTTTTGAGGGATTATAAAAAAGAGAGCTATCTATTTTGGTTTTGGTCCGCCGAAGCCACCAAGGAAGGGAATCATCTGTACGCCACGCTCTTTGACTCTTTGGTTCATACGCACCCAGTATTCAGTCATTTGTGCGCGCATTTCAGGTGTTGATTTATCAAGGCCATCGGAAAGCCTTTTGTTGCGCTCTTCAGGGGAAGGAGCCCCTTTACCTTTTACATTAGGCCCGCCTGCACCGTTTGCATTAGCAGTATTAGGATCGCCTGTTGCGGATGTTTTTTTCGCAGAATTATCTGCAGGTTTCATGCCGGATCCAGGGCCACCCATACCAGGTGGGCCAAAGCCTCCTTTGCCACTCATGAAACCTTTCATCATGCTTGCCATGCGGTCGATATCTTTATCTAAAGCCTTGCGTTGTTCTTCCGGGGAAGACCCAAAAAAGCGCCCGAATTTTTCTTTGAACTGCTCGTTCATGCGCTTGGCATTTTTATCATCGTTGCTTTTCTTTTGAGAATCAGACATTTTGTCGCGGATAGTTTTCATGGTTTCGAAAAAAGTTTTGCGCTCTTCCGCTTCCATGTCTGCAATTTTTTCGATATCAACGCCTGCAACTGCAGCATCAAACTCCCGCATGGGGGCATTTTTGATGTACGAATAACTGGAGTATCCAATGCCACCCAGAAGTAGAAGTAAAAGCGCAACGACAGAAAGCTTCATGCGTAAGCTGAAAGATGATGTAGGTTCAACCGAGTTATCTGAAGTATTTAATTCATTCATCATGTTAATACTAACTCAGCGATGTGTTTTAAGAAAGCAATTATTTCGTTTTGGTTGGAGTTGGAGTTGGAGGCCCACCAAAATTTGGGATCTGAACGCCTTTTTCTTTTGCGCGTTCGCCAACAAGTTTCCAGTATTCAGTCATCTGGGCCCGAAATTCTGGGGTGCTGTTATCTAAACGATCAGAGGTGCGTTTGTTTTTTTCTTCAGGCGTTGCATTGGGATTGCCCCTGGCCCAAGGAGGACCCCCTCCACCTGTTGGGGGAGTAACATTTCCCGGAGTTCCTGCACCACCTTTACCCGCAGCATCTGCACCACCTTGGCCTCGCCCCATTGAATTAGCGCCACCGGTTCCGGGTGCTCCGCCTTGGCCCCTTCCATTAGCGCCCTCTGGAGCTTTGCCTGCAGCACCAGCATTAGGTGCGCCGCCTTTACCACCACCAAAACTTTTCATCATGGAAGCCATGCGATCTACTTCTTTATCTAATTCCACTTTTCTTTCTGCAGGGGGCAGGGCAAAAAACTTGTTCATTTTTTCAGTCATTTGAGTTTGAAATCGCTCACGCATGGAATCATCCGCTTTTTCTTTTTGAGGCTCGGTCATTTTCTCGCGTAGATTTTTCATATTTTCGAAGTATTCTTTTCGTTCTTCAGCAGGCATATCGCGCATTTTTTCCATGCTCATCTCAGCAGTAAGGGATTGATACTGGCGCAAGGTTGAATTGCTGGAATAAGAATACAAGGCGTAACCCGAACCTAAGAGCAATAAGGCAAGGAGAACTGATAAGATAATGATTTTGTTTTTGGATAATAAAGGCTGCTCAGCAATTGTTTCATCAGGAATCGCCATGGTTGTTCTCCGGATTATAATTAAAAGCCACCCCGATTTAAAACTCAAAGATAGCTTATTTGTATCTATAGACACCGCTATTCAAAAGCCTAGCCGCGCTTACCCCCAGCTTGGGGAGGACCACCTGGTTTGCCACCGCCTGGGGTAGTAACGATCCCCATTTCAGCCCGTGTTTTGTCACGAAGTTTTTGGTATTCCATCTTGGCAGCACGGTATTCTGGGGTGCTTTTATCTAAACGATCTGAAGTGCGTTTGTTGCGGGATTCAGGAGTAGGAGGCGGTTTAGTAGGTTGGGGCGCAGGAGCAGCCTTAGCGACTTGATTCCCGCCTACCCCGGCTTGATTACCACCTGGTGCGCCACCTGCCCCACCGTTTCCATTACCACCTTTACCGCCACCTTGGGCACCAGCTACTTTTTGCTTATTATTGTTTTGTGCTCTTTTAGCTTCAAATTCCTTGCGTCTAGCTTCGCTTTCTAGTCTGCGCTTTTCATCGCGATTGACTTCATCGACCAATTGTTTTTTCTGTTCTGCCTTAGTCATTGCAAAGAAAGTATTCAATTTTTGCATGTCTTTTTTTTCGTATTGGCGTTCGCGTGCGTCATTTACCTGGGACTTCTGATCACTGGTGAGTTTTTTATCGAGGGTGCGATACTTTTCAAAGCGAGCTTTTTGATCTTCTTTAGACAGCGTAGAAAAATCTACATCTTCCTCAATCATAGCCAATGCACTGCGTAATGGAGCCTCACTCCACCAAGAATAACCAGCATAGGAAATCCCTGCCAATAGTAAGGCAAGAATAATCGTGAGGGCTATTTTATTGGAATTGGACATGCCTTTATCAGCATCAGCATTTTCAGGGACATCTGCAACAGCCATCGTTGAATCTCCGAAATCTAATTAAGAACCCGGTGCGACGGTCACTTCATTGGAAACATGCCCGTCAGCATAAACAATGTTACGACCCCTTCCAGAACCTGCAGCCCCATGATTGTCATCCATGTCAAAAACAAGAACAATGTTAGCTGTACCCCTGCCATCGGTCATCAGTTCTTCCATGCGCCTACCATTGATATGTGGCATAGATCGGCTGTTATAACCAACAGGCTTGGTGTAAGGCATGAAGGAAGGTTTATCGCTTGGATATTCGTAGCTGTACTTAATGTTATATTTGGAAAGCCCAGTTGCAACATCAGAACCAGCGGGAAAGGTTGCGGTTGCGGTGTCATTCCCAATGATTACTTTCATGTAAAGTGAGGTGAATTCGCGGGCCCCGCTTGGATTTATATCGGAGGGGCATAAGAATGTCTTGGTGTTTTTCTCAACATAATCGAAGATCTTTTCACCAAAGAAAACAGGGAAGCCAATGTTTACACTTTGATATTCTCGATTTGCTGGATCGTAAGGATTCCCGTTGGTTTGTGACAAAGGGTTTGCAAATACACTGCGTTGAAAAATCCGATGCGCTTCGGGGTATTGCTGGGGCGGATTCTGCCTGTACATTTCCATAGCCAAACCGATTTGCTTCAAATTATTCTGGCAATACATTCTGGCAGCGGTGGATCGAACCTTCTGCACCGCAGGCAGCAGCAACCCAATAATGATGCCGATGATTGCAATCACCACTAGCAACTCAATAAGCGTAAATGCATTCTTGTTAGTACGATTATTTGTCATTCGAGAGACCTTTCGGCAGGTTCAATCATTACTTCGCAATACTTCATCAATAACACTTAAATACCATTCTGTTTTACACAAAAAAGCATTAAAGAATGATGAGATTACTCATGAATTTAGACATAATTTTATGGATTAAGGCTATAGCAGCTTCAAATGGTTTGGTTTATTTGCCGTTAGTCATTGATAAATAAGGCTTTACGGAACTCTGGTGGCTTGTGTATTATACCGCTTCAGGTATTGTTTAATGTTGTTTTTTTCAAACAACGAAAGGTGAAGCTATGAATGCGCGGGATTTTAATCGCAGGGTCTTTTTAGCGAACCTGTCAGCTTTAGGGATTTCATCCCTGATAAATGCTGCGCCAACTGCAACCCGGTATCCATTTTACGCCATGGATACCGGCCTAAGAGGCCCTGATGTGCCTTCGTTGGAAAAGAAAGTCGCATTACTTGCAAAGCTCGGGTTTGCAGGCATAGGTTGGACTTGGAACGCATCAGAAGCAGAGCCCCTGCTTAAGTTGCTTGAGCAATATAAGCTGCAACTCTGGGCGGTTTACCTCGCACCCTTCATGGAAGATGCACCCGATAAAGCCTTGCTTGCCTATATCTCCAGCTTAAAGGGTAGGCCCACACGAATAGAGCTGGCCTTACGCAGCAAAAAAAACAAACCTTCTGATCCCGAGGGAGATAAAACTGCATTGCAATACGCTATGCACTATGTGGAACAAGCAAAAGATTCGGGGCCCGTGATTTCTTTTTACCCGCATCGTTCTTTCTGGCTTGAAAAGGTGGAAGATGGCTTGCGACTTGCATCCAATGCCAACCTCCCTAATTTGGGTACGCATTTTAATCTGGTTCATTGGCGCTGGCAGAATGGTTCAGATGAAAAGAAAATCCTTGAGACAGGCAAAAAGCATATCTTTTGCATCACTATTAATGGAATGAAGGATGCAGCCATCGTTTCTCTGGAACAGGGAAATTATGATGTTGCTTCTTTTCTCAATTCCGTGCAAAAATCGGGCTGGACGGGACCTATCGGTTTACAGTCCTATAGTGTTCAAGGAACCTCGGAAGACCTTCTTGGTAGGTCGATGAAAAAATGGCAGGAAGTTACACGCAACTGGTGATATTAACGGAGTGATTCATGAGCGATCAAGAAATGAATGATGAGAAATTTGAACTCGGACTTAGCTTTCACCAGCAAGGTAACCCCGACCAAGCTGAAATGATTTACCGTGAAGTTCTCAATGGCAACCCAAACCACAAGCACGCATGGTCCAACCTTGGTGCGATCCTTTCTAAAAAAAATAAACTTGAAGAAGCAATCAATTGCTATCGCAAGGCGTTGGAAATTGACCAACAATTTGGCGAATGCTGGTTCAACTTAGGTAATGCACTGCGTAAAGGCATGAACCCTGTAGGCGCTGAAGCTGCATTTCTTCAGGCACTCAAGTGCAATAATTCTTTGTTTGGCGCAGCAGTAGGGTTGGGTCAGTCTCTTTCCGAACAGGGGAAGTTCCCCCAAGCTGCAGAAGTGTTCAAGCAAATCATCGCCCAGAAAAAAGATGACCCCGATCTTTATTCCCATCTTGGTAACGCTTTAAGGATGCAGGGCCTGCGCGATGAAGCTATGCAGGTTTATCAGATGATGCTGAATTTGAGGCCCAATGATCCGAAAATCATCCATCAATATGGTTTGGTAATGATGGATGTTGGTAGGCTCGAAGAAGCTTTCAACCAGTTTAAATATGCTCTAAGCTTAAATCAGGATTACCCCGAAGCTCATAACTCTATGAGCATTGTTTTACAAATGCTGAAGCAGGATGATAACGCCCTTGCGCATAATCTCG
>CAXNFS010000153.1:0-7138 GCA_964201235.1 Gemmataceae bacterium
GCTTGGACCGGTATTCAGGAACGACGCTGGTGGGAACCAGGGTTTTCTGTTGCTGAAGGCGCAACGCTTGCTGCCAGAAAAGCGCTCGATCGTTCTAATGTTACTGCTCAAGATCTCGAAGTTGTAATTTACTCTGCTGTTTGCAGAGAACAATTTGAACCAGCCACCGCTTGCTCGGTTGCAGCGAAGTTGGGCGTTGGAAGTAATGCCCTTGTTTACGATATTAGCAATGCCTGCCTCGGTGTATTAAATGGCATTCTTGATATTGCCAACCGTATAGAGCTTGGCCAAATTCGTGCGGGCGTTGTTGTATCTTGCGAAACCTCGCGCGAAATCAACGACACCATGATTGCTGAGTTGCTCAAAAGAAAAAATATCGAAACCTTTAAAGATTCACTAGCAACCCTTACCGGTGGATCCGGCGCAGTGGCTGTTGTGGTTACAGATGGTTCCTTCTCAAATGAAAAAAGAAGAAAGCTAATTGCTGCTAGTGCTCAAAGCGCAGCAGAGCACCATAGCCTTTGCAGATGGGGCCTGACCAATGATCCCATTCCAGATTTTATCCCCGATGGCGCTTCTCCCAAACAAATCATTCAGGGCGTTATTCATGCTGCAAGGCATTTTATGACTACCGATTCGGTTGCAGTGTTGAAGTATGGTGTTGATCTCGGCATGCGCACTTGGAAAAATTTTGTTGGTAAGATCGGCTGGACACCCGATGCAATCGATAAAGTTATCTGTCACCAAGTTGGCGCCCCGCACCGTGATTCGGTTCTGAAAGCCCTTGGAATATCTTTGCACAAGGATTATTCTACTTTTCCATTCCTTGGAAATATCGGTACAGTTTCCCTGCCTTTGACCGCAGCGATTGCAGAGGAACGAAAATTCCTGCTCCCAGGAGACAGGGTCGGCTTGCTTGGGATTGGCAGCGGGCTTAACTGCCTGATGCTGGGCGTAGAATGGTAGTTGGTAATAAGCCTGGCGATGTTTCAGGTCCTCCCCAAACCCTTTTAAACTGGATCAGGGAAAACCCCTCCCTTTATCCTTTCAAGGGTAAATATCTAAACCTCGGCAATCATAAACTTCATTACCTCGATGAAGGTTCGGGTAAGCCTGTGTTTATGATTCATGGCAACCCGACTTGGTCCTTTTTTTATCGCAACTTGATTCCCGCACTTTCGAAGTTCATGCGGGTTATTGTTCCTGATCATGTTGGATGCGGGCTTTCTGATAGGCCCACCGATGAACAATACAGCTACACGCTTGAAAGCAGGCTCAACGATCTTGATAAGTTGATCAATCATATTGCCCCGACTGGAAAAATCAGCTTGGTTGTGCATGACTGGGGCGGCATGATTGGAACCTCTTGGGCCGTGCGCAATGCCTCTAGGATTGAAAGCATTGTTTTTTTGAACACAGCAGGGTTTGGTCTTCCGCAAGGCAAACCGCTTCCTTGGACTCTCAAGGTCTGCAGATCCAAGATTATTGGATCATTGATGGTGCGTGGGTTTAATGGGTTTTGCTTGGGCGCTGCACGATACTGCGCTATTAAAGGTCTTAATAGCAAAGTAAGAGCTGGCTTTCTTTCGCCTTATTCAAGCTGGAAGGATCGACTTGCTATATTCCGCTTTGTGCAGGATATCCCCATCAATCCGCAGCACCCTTCTTATGAGATTATTGAAGGCACCAGATCCGGCCTTTCTAATTTGAATGATACACCCAAAATCTTTTGCTGGGGCAGACACGACTTTATCTTCAACGATGACTTTCTTGCGGAATGGAAAAAACATTTTCCCAACGCAGATTATAATGTCTTTGAAGATGCTGGGCATTACCTTCTCGAAGATGCCCCTGCCCCGATCATTGCGAAGATCCAAGAATTCTTCAAGAAACATTCCGGGGGTTGAGCCATGCAGGGCTCGCTTAATATCGCCAACCTAGTCCGGGAAATGGCGCATGATTTTCCCGATGCCGTTGCTGTTATTGTGCAAAATGGCGCGCACCTTTCCACCGGCCCAAAAATCTCCGCCCAGCTATCCTTCTCCCAATTGCAGAATTCCATCGATGCCGCTGCCCGTGGCCTTCTCGATCAGGGATTTCAACCTGGAATGCGCGTTGCTGTCATGGTTAAGCCAGGCATTGAATTCCTCCAAGTTGTTTTTTCACTTTTCACTATTGGCGCAACGGTTGTTGTTGTTGATCCTGGGCTTGGGTTAAAGGGAATAGGCTCTTGCCTAAAAGAAGTTCAACCAGATGCCTTCATCGGGATTCCGCTTGCGCAAATGGCAAGGATTCTCTTCGGGTGGGGTAAAACTTCCATAAGGAAAACCATCACTGTTGGGGGTGCCATATTTGGAACCCGGTGGTCGGATGTTTTACGAAAAGGCTCCGTTTTAAATACACCTTTGGTGTGCAACGCTGTTGATCCCGCTGCTATTTTGTTTACGAGTGGTAGCACTGGGGTATCCAAAGGCGTGGTGTACGAACATGAACAATTTCATGCCCAGGTTCAACTTCTTAAAAGCCTTTATCAAATTGCTCCGGGTGAAATTGATCTCCCGACCTTTCCTCTTTTTGGGCTTTTTTCTCCAGCATTGGGTATGACTGCAGTTATTCCAGAAATGGATTTCACCAAGCCTGCTAAAGCGGATCCGTACAAGATTCTTGGTGCCATCAGGCATTTTAAGGTGACTAATCTTTTTGCATCTCCTGCTTTGCTTCGTCGGTTAGCAAGCCTTCCGAAAGATATTAATTTCTCAACACTCAATCGCATTCTTTCTGCGGGGGCCCCAGTGCCCGCGCGAGATATTGCCAATCTCGCCAATCGATTAAATCCAGGAATTCATCTGCATACTCCCTATGGCGCGACCGAATCGCTTCCTGTTGCAACCATTTCTAGTGCCGTCATTCTTTCCGAAACCCAACAGTTCACATCCTCAGGGAAAGGTGTTTGCGTGGGTAAGCCTGTTGAAGGCATCGATGTTCGTATTATTAAAATCGATGATGCTGCAATTGAAAACTGGTCTGAATCCCTAGGGGCTATGCCGGGGGAAATTGGTGAAATGGTAGTTCGTGGCCCGGTTGTTACCAAGCATTATTTCAATCGCCCTGTTCAAACAAAGCTTGCAAAAATTCTTGATGCTGATGGGCAAACCCTTCATCGAATGGGTGACCTTGGGTATTTCGATCCCGAGGGAAGGCTTTGGTTTTGTGGCAGGAAATCCCAGCGTGTATCCTCTGCGAATAAGCTTTTTCATACCGTCCCTATCGAGGGAATTTTTGATTCAGTTCCTGGTGTTTTTCGTCGTGCACTTGTAGGAGTTGGGCCTGTAGGATTTCAGTTACCCGTGGTCTGTGTCGAAAAAGAAAAGGGTATGTTCAGTAATCAAGAGTTATTACGCAATCTTGCAAGCAGGGCTTTGCTTTATCCCCAAACCAAAGACATCACTAAATTTTTGATCCATCCATCCTTCCCGGTAGACATAAGGCATAATTCTAAAATCAAGCGGGAAGAACTTGCAGTTTGGGCTGTAGGGAGGCTTTCATGAAAGTGTTAGTAACAGGGGGTGGCGGTTTTCTGGGCTCTGCTATTTGCTTGATGTTGGTTTCACGAGGCGATAAAGTTCAAAGCATTTCCCGTAAGCCATATGCGAAATTGAATGCTATGGGTGTTGCGCAGTTTCAAGGTGACTTGGCCGATAAAGGTGCGATTCATCTGGCAGCGCAAGGTTGCGATGCAATCATTCATACTGCTGCAAAAGCTGGTATTTGGGGCGATTATAATAGCTATTACCAAACCAATGTTGTGGGCACCAAAAACATTCTTGAGGTTTGTAAAAGCTTGGGCATTCCTAAATTGGTTTACACCAGTTCGCCTAGTGTGGTTTTCAATAATGGCGATATGGAGGGCGTTGACGAATCTGTTCCCTATCCCGAAAGTTATCTTACTGCATACCCAAAAACCAAAGCCCTTGCAGAGCAAATGGTTTTGAAAGCCAATGATGGTACGCTTGCGACGTTGGCATTGAGGCCGCATTTAATATGGGGCCCAGGCGATAACCATCTTGTCCCCAGAATTCTGGCCCGGGCCAAGGCAGGGAGGCTTCGCAAAATTGGCAATCGCATTGTTATGGTTGATTCTGTCTATATTGATAATGCTGCAAGTGCCCATGTTTTGGCACTAGATCACTTATCTTTTCACTCCTCATGTTCAGGCAAGGCATACTTTATTTCCAATGGCGAACCTTGGAAGCTTTGGGATTTGGTGAATGAAATTATCCATGCGGGCAATGGCAAGGCGGTGGATAAAAGTGTTCCGGTTTCGCTTGCTTACTTCATGGGTTGGGTTTTTGAAATGACCTATAGTCTTTTGCGAATACAAAACGAACCACCCATGACAAGGTTTCTTGCCAAAGAGTTATCTACCTCGCATTGGTTTGATATTTCGAACGCAAGAAAAGATCTTGGGTATGAGCCCAAGGTTTCGATCAAAGAAGCATTGGTGCGTTTGAAAGCGTCGTTGGAAAACACGTAAGCAATTTTTACTCACACCTTTAGAAATGCTAAATCAAGCAAGATGATGTTATTTGCCTATTAGGGCGTTTTGGTAATCCACTAAGGCTGCTTCGATTCCCGTGCGCAGGTTTTCTCCTGCTTTATCATTGGATTTACGATACTCATCCAAGCGTTCGCGTATGCCATCTCTGCGTTCTTGCAAGGTCTGCAGTTGTTTATAAAGTTCAGCCTTTGCTTCTCCTGTGGAGTTTTTTCCCTGCTCTTTGATCGCGACGTATTGTTTATCTAAAGCATTTAATTTTGCCTGGCTCTCGTTGACATAATCCACCCGGGCAGAGCTAAGGGCCTCAGCAGTTGAGTTAGCAGCTTCATGAATATCATTTTTGGCTTTTTCAAAATGCTCATCAGTTCTCGCGGAGTACATTCGAAATGGCGATGCATCACATCCAATAATGGAAAATAGTGCAGCAACATTTAATATTAAAGGGAATGATCGATTCATAATGATTGCCTATTCCAATTTACCAAGATATTCACTCAAACCGATTACAGATCACAGGCATAAGCTTTATTTCAAATCGTTCAAGCCCACTTTTTAAGATTGCTGGGCTTATTATCATATGGGTCCAGATCCTAGGTTCTCTATACGATTATTTCAGTTTAGTTTAACCTTTACGGCTTCTGTAAGAGCTATATATGTATAGACTTGCGTTAGTTTGTAAAAATATTAAAGGATGGGGATGTATTTGTGTACATTCTTGTCTTGTTTAACGAATAATGTAGGTGTGATGTAGTAAAAGGCTTAATGGATTCTTGTAATGAACATTGATCGATACACTGAAAAAGCGCAGGAAGCCTTGCAGCAGGCTTCCAAGATTGCCCAGTCTAAGGGGCAACCGCAAGTCGATTTGGAGCATTTGCTTTCAAGCTTATTGGCTCAGGACCCAGGCTTAGCGTTATCTATTTTGCGAAAATCGAACATCAATTCGGATGCTTTGCGCAAACGCTGCGATCAAGAAATCGATCGCCTCCCCAAGGTTTCTGGTTCTAATCAAGATGGCAATATTTACCTTGCGGGTAGGTTGAACACGATTCTCAAGCAATCGGAGGAAGAGGCTAAACAGTTTAAGGACGATTATATTTCCGTCGAGCATATTCTTCTGGCGTTGTTGGAAGATAAAGCTTCGATAGGAAAATTATTCAAAGAATTTGGAATTACCCGTGATCTATTAATGACCGCACTTCAAGAAGTAAGAGGAAACCAACGCGTGACCAATCAAAACCCCGAAGCCACTTATCAATCCCTAGAAAAGTATGGCCGTGATCTCACTAAAATGGCCGCTGCAAATAAACTCGATCCAGTAATAGGCCGTGATGAAGAAATTCGCAGGGTGATCCAAGTTCTTTCCCGCAGAACTAAAAACAATCCCGTGCTTATAGGTGAACCGGGCGTTGGTAAAACCGCTATTGTCGAGGGACTTGCGCAGCGAATTGTTCGGGGTGATGTTCCCGAAGGTTTGAAGAACAAAATGATTGTCTCCCTCGATATGGGGGCATTGATTGCAGGGGCGAAATTCCGGGGTGAATTCGAAGAGCGCCTTAAGGCTGTGCTTAAAGAAGTTCAGCAATCCGCAGGGGAAATCCTTCTTTTTATCGATGAGCTTCATACGGTTGTTGGCGCAGGAAAAGCCGAGGGCTCCATGGATGCAGGCAACCTTTTGAAACCAATGTTGGCCCGGGGCGAGCTTCATTGCATTGGTGCTACCACGCTCAATGAGTATAAGCAAAATATTGAAAAAGATGCTGCCCTTGAACGACGGTTTCAGCCTGTAATTGTTGATCAACCTACCGTGGAAGATACCATCAGTATTTTGCGTGGCTTAAGAGAGCGCTATGAATTGCATCATGGTGTAAGAATTAAAGATGCATCTCTGGTTGCAGCAGCGGTGCTTTCGAATCGTTATATTGCCGATCGGTTTTTGCCTGACAAAGCGATCGATCTCATCGATGAGGCTGCTGCAAAGCTGCGCACTGAAATTGATAGTATGCCTTCCGAGTTGGATGAAATATTAAGGCGTACCATGCAATTAGAGATTGAAAGAGAGGCGCTTAAAAAGGAAAAAGATGCTGCATCCAAAGAGAGGCTTTTGAAACTCGAAAAAGAACTATCAGATTTGAAAGGTCAGTCGGGTGCTCTCAAGGGGCAATGGGATATAGAAAAAGAAGCTGTTCTGAAGCTCCGTTCCCTTAGACAGCAAATCGATCAAACTAAACTCGATGCAGAGCAGGCCGAGCGTAATTATGATCTTAGTAAAGCTGCAGAACTCAAGTACGGAAAATTAAATGAGTTGGAACGAAAGCTCAAGGCCGAGGAAGAAGCTTTTGCATCGAAACAAGGGGAAAGCAAGCTCATTAAAGAAGAAGTTGACGAAGAAGACATTGCAGATGTTGTAAGCAGGTGGACTGGTGTGCCTGTCTCGAAATTGCTTGAGGGTGAACTGCAGAAGTTGTTGCACCTTCAAGAAGAACTTCATCAGCGCGTTGTTGGGCAGGATGAAGCAGTCACTGCGGTTTCGGATGCTGTTTTAAGGGCTCGCAGCGGCTTGAAAGACCCCAATAGACC
>CAXNFS010000154.1:0-7124 GCA_964201235.1 Gemmataceae bacterium
GTCTTGGATGCAGCCAATAATGCCTCCGTTGGTGGTGCCTTCATCGATACGAATCCAAGAGGCGAGGGAGAATTTTTCATGAGGCATCCCGGGCTCTGCGCCTGTTACGTTTTCTTTAAGAATAAACCCATCGGTGCCATGAAACTCATAAAAGCTATGTGCATCAATTTGCTTGAAGGAGGGCACGCCAATCGTTTTCCCAGAGAACCTGCCTGCTTTATCAGAGAGCCTTTGGCTGGAAACACCCTTGGTATCGAAGATCCAAGTGTTGGAAGGTTTAGGAACGGCTCCTTGCGCAGAGAGGAATTCAAACCCAGAGAGGAATGTTACGAGGCCGATGAGTACGAAGGATGAGAAAATCAAAACACGGTTACGAAAGTTCTTGTTCATAGTAAACCACCATGAGAGTTCGATGAAAAAGCTATGAGAAAGAGTATACCTTTTAGATGGGCGCAGGGATATCTCTGCGTTCGAAGATGCGCCAAGATATTAGGTATCCTAAAGTTCCAACGCCATAAAGAACGAGAAGACACGGAACTTGAAATAAAGCTTCGCCTTGGTTCCACTCCGAGAAATTGACGCTCCATCCTCTGCCCAGAATCATTTGCTGAGGTTGATAGTAATAAAAGATGGTGAGTGGGCGTAATGGCATGAGAGGTTCCCATACTTGTGAAATTACATTAACGAGGAACATGATAAGAATTAGGAAAACAGCATAGCCCAGAACTCTGAATCTGAATCTGCCGGTTGCGGAAATAGCCATGGTGATGCCTGTGATAGCGAAAATCAAACCGCCTGTAGCTAGTAAGCCTTTACCAAGAAGTTCTGGATGTAATGCGAGCCTTCCTTCGCCTGGTTCCATTTTTGTCTGAACAGGTGCTGCTGTTAATGTGGGATCTTTAATTTTTACTTTCAGCCCTGCGATTCCAAACTCGATATCCACTTTTTGGATCTTGGGAAGGTTATCGTATTCTTTCAATGTTAAGGGGTTTACAAGCCAGTACCCAACATAAGAACCAAACCACATACTCAGGCAAATAAGTGGAATGGTGATGATATCAACAACGAGGTGGGCAAGAATTAAAGTGCCCCTGCCAATGGGTTGTGAAAGAAGAAGCTCCATGGTGCCTCGGTCAATTTCGCCTGCGAGAGCACCCGCGGCTCTTCCTACTGCCCAGATGCAAATGATGGTTTGAACTAGGGGATGAACATAGGCGATGGTGAACATATCCATTGCGTTATTGAGGTCGATGGTTTCGCCACCGATGATGGAGCGGATGAGTTTTCCCGGGCCATCGAATACAACTTTTTCAACTTGCTTGATATCGATACCAGAATACCCAGCCATGCCATAAAAGAAGGGCGCGAGTTGTGCGATGATGCGTTCCATAATTTTGGTCCAGAAGATCTGGAACAAGCAAAGTAGAGAGGCGGTGACGAACAAAGTCAGCCTGAGATCGCGCAGAAGTTTAAGAACAAGGGTAAGAATCACGCGCCTTCTCCGTGGATTTTCCGATAAATACTATCAAGGCCCAAAGGTTCGATACTAAGCTCTAAGAGATCAAGTTTGCCGATCCAATTCATTAAGGGTTCGAGTGCGCCATTATGTTCAAGATGCAAAAGCGTTTCTTCTTTGCGAACTAAAAGCAGACCCGATAAATCGGGAATGGTGGTATCGCGGGCCAACCGTAAACGAATGCGCCTGCCAGATGCTAGATCGCTCATTGATTGCTGATGGGCTAGTTCGCCTTTGCGTAAAATGCCTATGCGATCGCAAACGGTTTCAACCTCGCTAAGAACATGCGAAGAGAAGAAAACTGCCTGCCCTCGTTTTTTGGCAGCTTTAACTTCATCGAGAAGAGCGGTACGCATCGTGGGGTCAAGCGTATTCGTGGGCTCATCCATGATGATGAGTTCTGCATAGGGATCAAGCACTAAAAGAAGCGCGACTTTGCGCTTCATGCCGCTGGACATATTTGCCATGGGGGTATCGATGTCGATATCAAAAATTCGTGCCATTTTGTTTAGGTCGGGGCGGACGGGTCTGTTGCGTAAGCCGCTGAGAAAATTAACCAATTGCCTACCGGACATGTTTTCGTAGAGTCGCAGTTCGCCTGGTAGGTATGCGATTTTTTTTCTAGCTGCAACGCCATCGGCCCAGCAATCGTGGTTAGCGATTAGGGCTTTGCCCGAGGACGGTTGAAGAAAGCCCATGATAAGTCTAAGTGCGGTGGATTTTCCTGCGCCGTTGGGGCCTAATAGCCCATAGACTTCGCCTGGTGCAATGTGCATATTAAGGGACTTTAGCGCATAAAAATCGCCATAGCATTTGGAAAGGTCTTGAGTTTGAAGAAGCATTGAGCACCGTAATTAACCGATAATATTTGTTAGTTTAGCTATTCTACCAATCATTAATAGCAAGGTTGTGATTATTTCGCCTCTACTTGCAAAAAACACGAAACCCAAGGCTTTTAAAGTATAGTTTCCGTTATTGAGATTTAATACAGGATTATTACTGGTAAGGCGTAGCCTTCCATTGACCTTTACCCCTGTTTTCTGGCATGATCCATCCTTGTATTCAACGAGGATAAGCCATGGATGGCATCAGTAAGCCGAATAATATTTACGATTGGACGAAGCACCTTTGGTGTGAAATTCTTTTTCCCACTTGCGAGACCCAATCGCCAGAAAAAGGATTGCTTTCACATCGATTGATCTTATGTGTTCTTGCTGTCCTCCTTTTGTTTAGCAGGCTTGATTTTTCATTATTCGAACCTGATGAAACTCGTTATGCAGAAATCCCACGCGAGATGCTCGCCAATAATGAATGGCTCGTACCACTTTTAGGTGGCGAACCCTATCTCGATAAGCCACCTTTGCTTTATTGGCTTACTATGTTTTCGTATCAAACATTTGGAGTGGGAGTTTGGCAGGCCCGATTGGTGCCAGCGCTTGGGTTATTCCTTGGATTGATTTTGACTTACGAACTTGGAAGAAGAATCGTCGGATCACGGGAAGCGTTTGCTGGGACATTGTTTTTATTATTATGCCCAGGATTTATCATCATGGGCAAGTTGCTGGTGCTGGATGGCTTGTTAGCAATGTGTATTCTTGGAACATTATTTGCGGGACTTTTAGCGATTCGAAAAAATGAATTTCAAATGGGATGGTGGATTGCATCAGGGATATTTGCAGCCTTGGGGGTGATCACAAAAGGGCCGATAGCGATTGTATTGACTGCACCCTGTTTTTATTTGATCACAAGAATTGATGGAAGATTTTCAAAGCCAACCTTGAAGGCATGGGGGATATGGTTTGGGTTATCAATCGCATTGTTTTTGCCTTGGTTTGTTTTTGTAGCTATTCGCAGGCCAGAGTTTCTATCACATTTTGTTTGGGAACATCATGTGATGCGATTTTTGGAACCGTTTGATCATCAACGGGGAGTGTTCTTTTATATCCCAGTGTTGCTGGGTGGAATGTTGCCCTTACTTTTTGTGTTATGGCCATGGATTAAATCGATGCAATCGGTGAGCTTAGAGCAAAGAGCCACTCGTTCGAAAGAGACTGGGTTTTTATTGCTCGCAGGTTTCTGGTGTTTGTTTTTCTTTAGCTTATCGGGTTGTAAATTGCCCACTTATATTCTTCCTGCATTTCCGCCATTGGCGTTGATGTTTGGTGCGTTTCTAGTCCGTAATGATTATTTACAAAAGAAATCGACCCTAGTGATTGCAGGGGGATTGTTCCTTTTACTAGGTGTTACTCAAGGTATTGCGCTGCCTTGGTATGCGGATTTCAGATCGCCTTTGATTGCAAAAAATATCATCAGGGAACTTTGCACAGATGGAAATCAGGCCGTGGTTTGCTATCCGAGAGAATGTAATGCGGTAGCTTTTTATCTAGGAAGAGAAGACTTAAAAAATTATCGCAGTAAGGAATTTGATGAATTTCGAGATGTGCTGCTGTCGAGGAAAAAGACAGTGGTGCTATGCACTCATCGCCATGCGTTACAAGGATTAAAGCAATTATTGCCTGATGAGTTGGAAGTAAAGCAGGAATACCGGCTGAATTTAAAGGAGCCTAATTTTCTGCCAAAAGACTTGGCAAAGAGGGCGCCCAAATTGTTGGGGGAAACTGCGTTGGGATTGTGTGATATTGCAGTGATCGAACATCGTGTTGGAAGCACGATTCGAACCACGAGCTTCAAACCTGAAAATGAAGTAAAGCGTTAGCCGTTAAGAGCATTGATGTAGGGGCTAAACATTTTTATAATCATAAAAATAATAAAACCAGCAGTGCATAACCAGACAGCGCCGCCCATCAAGTAAAAAATAATCGAGAGCTGCCTACCTGCTTCTTCAGAATGTTGAAGGGCGAGCCGTTTGCAGGTTTCTGGGATGGAGCCCGACTCTTCAGCGACTTCAATTTGCGCCAGATATTCTTCTGGGAAAATGCTGCATTGTGATAATGCTTCAACGATGGGTTGACCTTTTTTTATCGAGGAAAGTACAGGTTGGCAGGCTTGAATAAAAGCATCATTAGAGGTTATTTCCATGCTAAGCCTCAGGGCTTTTTTGGTGGACATTGTGGAATTAAGAGTGAGGCCTAGGCCGATGGAAAATTTCCCCAATGCGCTTTCTTTGAGGTAGGCACCAACCACGGGAAGGTTGACAAAGATTGCGGATATTTTTGCCTTGAATGCAACATTGCTTAGCACGATTTTCCAGAGTAAAAATCCACAGGTTATCATGCTAGCGATAATTCCTAAAAAGAAGATGGAGCCTGATGCGCCTTTTAGGCCCCAACCCAAGGGGTCGTAATCTGTAAGAAATCCCAGAACAAAAATCAGAACTGCGATGACAGCAATGGCCATGCCTAATTGGAAAACAGGCATGGTGATTTGGCTTTTGAGTTTGCGTTGAAGCATGGCTTGTTCGCCATAATGTCGGGAAAGTTCATTAAGGATTTCCGGTAGGTTGCCGGTTTCTTCACCAACTTGAAGCATGGAAAGCATAAGCAGTGGGAAAAGGTTTGAATGTTGATCAAAGCTTTCTTTAAGGGTATCACCCTTTGAAAGAGAATCTGCAATATCGCCTGAGGCTTTTGAAAGGGAGGAACCGCCTCTTTTTTCCTCCATGCGTAGAATTCTAATGGGGTCTAGCCCTGCATGTAGGCTCCGAGATAGAGTCCTGCAGAAGTTTTCTAAAGCAGTTGCACTTAGTTGGGAAGAAAACAAAAGAAACCTCTTTTCCGATAATGTATCGCAAGGGTCGAAAACCCATCTTGATACTGACTATAAATACTGTAGTGTTTACAATTATTTAAGTTATTGTAATTGGTCATGAGCATGGATCCTACAATATTGGAGAATTTTGATGGTAAGGTGAGGCTATTCCCTCTGCCCAATGTGGTATTATTTCCGCGTGTTATCCAGCCTTTGCATATTTTTGAACCCCGTTATAAACAAATGGTGGAAGATGCCCTTGATGATAACGGCTTGATTGCATTGTGTTTGCTGCGGCCATCTGCTGGTTATGGTGCCAATAATGTGGCTCCTATCTTTTCTGAAATTTGCATAGGAAAGATAATTCAGGAAGAGCGATTCCCTGATGGCCGGTTTAATTTGTTATTGCAAGGGGTTTCACGGGCGAAAATCATCAAAGAAGTGAATGATGGCAAACTTTACCGTACAGCTAAAGTTGAAATTTTGCACGATGTGCCACTTCCCTCTGAAGAGAATGAAAATCGAATTCGGACAAAGTTGTTAAAGCAGATGACCAAGTGGTTTACGCAGCAACCCAGTGCTAAGGCCCAACTCGACCGATTGGTGCAAAGTGATTTAAGCTTGGGTAATCTTTGCGATGTATTTAGTTTCGCATTGCCTTTAAGTGTAGATTTGAAAATTCTTCTTTTGCAGTTGGTGAATATAGAAGATCGAGCAATGTTGTTGCTTGAAGTGATCGAACAAATGACGCCTGAAATCACGAAGCCTCAAGCAGGCCCTGTGCCATCTAAAAAGTATCCACCCGATTTTAGTGCTAACTAACCCGTTCCAGCAAGGTTGTAATCCCTTGGCCACCGCCTATGCACATTGCAGCAAGAGCATACTTGGCATTCGACCTTTTCATTTCGTGAACCATGGTGGTGATTATCCTTGCGCCTGATGCACCCAATGGATGCCCCAGAGCAAGCCCCCCACCCAGCTTGTTGATTTTTTCAGGATCCAGCTTCAATTCTTTGGCAACTGAAAGTACCTGCGCTGCAAAGGCTTCATTAATTTCAATGATCTCGATCTCATCTAAAGAGAGACCGGTTTTTTGAAGTATTTTTTGAATTGCGGGAACGGGCCCTATCCCCATGTACAAAGGGTCATTGCCTGCGATTGCCATTGCTCGGACTTTTGCGAAGGGAGTTAGCCCAAGCTCTTTTGCTTTTTGATCCGCCATCATCATGATTGCAGCAGCACCCACGCTGAAAGGTGAAGCATTGCCTGCAGTGATGGTTCCATTTTCTAGAAAAGCAGGCTTTAGCTTGGCGAGAGCTGGTAAAGAAGTGTCTGGCCGAATAGTTTGATCAGTTAAAAAAGGTTGGAATTCACCCGTGATGGTATGGCCCCAGACGGGAAATATTTCGTCTGTGAACAAGCCATCTTTGGAGGCGCCTGCGGCCCGTTTGTGGCTGCGTAATGCAAATTCATCCTGAAGTTCTCTGGAGATTTGAAATTTCGATGCAAGGTGTTCGCAGACCATGCCCATATGAAAGGCATCTGCGCAATGGCGTTTTAGCATCTGTGGACTAAGCTCGGGGATGGTATCCCAGCCCGCCTTATGCATATGTTCAACGCCCCCTGCAATTGCGACATCATTTTCGCCAGTAAGAATTACTCTAGTTGCCTGATGAAGGGCTTCAAGGCTAGAACCACAATTTCGATTAACGGTAGTGCCACAAACTGTTAGGGGAAGTCCAGCAATCAAGACTGCTTGCCTGGCGACATTATAACCTTGTTCGTTAATTTGCCTGGCACAGCCCCAAAAAACATCGTTAATGAGATTGGGGTCGATGCCAGAGCGTTCGACAAGGTTTTTAAGAATATCGGCACTCAGATCGTCGGGCCTGACGAATCT
>CAXNFS010000155.1:0-7121 GCA_964201235.1 Gemmataceae bacterium
CCGTGGATCATTGCAAAAAAGAACGGGGTACTCATTACTATCTGCTGTGCAATTTTTCTAGGAGTCATTCAATTTAGCGATGATTGGTTTAAGGCTTTTTCACTCGCTTGGGGCGATAGGTCATTAGAAAACGATTCTCAATTGCAAATACATATAACCAAAGCTTTAGCGCCCTTACTTTTCAGCCTTTTAGTTTCGATTGTAATTATTATTATCAACAAGAAAAACAGGGTCAATGCTTCAATTGGTGCAACTGCACTGCTTTTTGGCATGATTCATGCTTTCGCATGGGCTTGACCTGTGGGCTTAACTTTACTTGGCATGGGTTTAGGCATTGCTTACGCAAAAACCGGGAATATCATTACACCGATATTTATCCACATGGGTTTTAATTGCCTAGCGTTTGGAATTCTGTTGCTTCAAAACACTAAGGCATAAACGGTAGTGAACAAGAAACAGCCGTTTGCTTTGTTCCCTCGCATTCAACTTCAAAACTGGTGCCTAA
Source organism: Gemmataceae bacterium (assembly GCA_964201235.1). Lineage (GTDB taxonomy): Bacteria > Planctomycetota > Planctomycetia > Gemmatales > Gemmataceae > UBA969. The sequence goes on from CAXNFS010000155.1 coordinate 506, forward strand.
TTCATGATTACCTCTGCGCAAATAGCCCAGAGCGATAATCTGTTTCAACCTAGGTGAATAAACAGAAGAGGTTACCCGGCCAACTTCGTTGCCATCGCGAAAAACCAATGAGCCATATTTGACGATATTTTTTTCCAGCAACAAGCCAAATAATATTCGGTTCACTTGACCACGATCACGAGCCATAACAATGGGTTCCTGCCCGAGATAACAACCTTTTGTAGAACAAATAGCCTGCACGGCCCGATTTAACTCGGGAATAAAGGTGGTGTCTTCTATCTCTTTTCCTGCTTCAGGGTACCCTGCCTCCACACGCAAAATGTCCAAGGCCTCTGTTCCCCCGGGTATTGCATGGTGAGAAATCAAAGCTTTCCAAACCTGAACCGACCTGCTTTTCAAACAAACGATTTCATAAGCAGGAACATTAAAATCAGGTTCAAAGCGAATCTGGCAAGATCCCGCAGTTTCCAAAGATCTAACCAAAAACTGATGTATTCCCAATTCAGGAAGTTCTTCTTGAATCAATTTTGATATCAACTCTTTTGATTTTGGGCCCATCACAAGAAACTGTGCGTAATCAGCAGTTCGATCTGCAAACGCAACTTGTTCACTAATTAGGTAATGGTCTAGATGTTGTTCAATTTTACGATTCTGATCCGGTGCGCCATCCAACCAATAAGCATGCCTACCATCGGCAAGTTGTATGTGATAAACTCGAATGTGCGCAACGGCCTTGGCTTTGGCAGTGGTAAGAAAAGCCTCGCATCCGCCTCCTAAAGGCAAATCAGCAACCTGATTGGTACAAATATTATTCAAGAAAGCCGGAACATCAGGGCCCGTCATTTCAATTTTAGAACGATTCGAGATATCAAAAACAACAGCATCATTTCTCGCAGCAGCGTACTCTTTTTGAATATCACCAAAAGACAAAGGTGGATAATTTTCTGCACCATATGTTGCACCCTGTGACAACATCAAATCCACAAGGCCTTTGTTTTGTTCCATTTTTACAACTCTCTTTTTAAAAAATCCGTCTATCGCTTCTTCAAATTAATATAAGACTTATGGGCATCACGAATGATGGCGACTCCATCTGCATTTGCACCTAGATCGAAAAGTTCTTGGGCGGATCGAAGAGGCAATGCAAGCAATCTGCCAATATCGTCTTTTCCATCAAAAGTTGAAACATAAACTTTGCACTGAGAAGCAGAATCAACCCAATGCTTGATTAAATGTGGAGGGACCAATGAGAAAGCAGCTTCGCTTTTTCCTATGGATTTCATTTCGAGTTGTTTTTTAATATCGCTGAGATTGAATTCTGCCTGAGCAAGCAAAACGATCACACCATTTTTCTTTACAACGCGCCTTGCACAAACAAGCGCCCTGCACAATTGAACAAATCCGATTTTCTCGTCGGGCCCACCTACTAAGGCAATTACCAGACCAAATGTGTTTAAGGTATCTTGCTTCCAGATCTCATCCAATTTCTTCTCTGCAAATCTATTTGCTTCATCAGCCCCTGCAAATATTTCTTCAACGCCTCCATTTGAACCTTCTAATACTTGAACGAAATAAGGTGCGCCCAACAACCATGTAACCTTGAGGGCTTGCTGTTTCCCTAAATCAGAATTTGTATCTTCGCCCAGCACTTCTTTCGAGCAGGCGGAAATTACCTCAGAGTTTGCAAGAGCAGGAAACAAATCGGCTTCAGCTCCGGAAATCCCAAAGTACGGATCGTATTGCCTTTTGCCCAAAACAACAATCTGATCGGCTTCAATTAAAGTCCGGTTCAAATACAGTTTCCCGATCTCTTCGGAAGAAGTCAAAAACGCATGACTTTTTTTATTATCCGGATTATGCACTTCGATTTTAATTTCATCTAAAGCATCAGGCAGATTATCAACCCAAGACTCCGAATTCGTACAGGCAAGGCAAAGTAGTGTTACATTTTCCATTGCAACCCCAGCACTTCCAAGATGCTCTAGCACTGCAATAAGTATTTCAAGAAAACCGTTAAATTGATCAACCAATACAATTGCCAAGCGATCGTCCGGGGTAACGGCCCGCTTTAATTCAGGGTATCCAACAGGCTGGGATAATGCTTTCCGAATTAATTCCGGGATATTAGGTTGGGGTATTTTCAAAGTAGGCGAGAATTCGCAAACAATTTGCTCCTTGCGCATCTTGAATTCCCATACTTTAGAACCGAATGCCAAACTGAATTCCTTCATCATTCTTTCCTGCAAGTCGCCATTAGAGCAGCATTGAACACACCAATATATAATAGAACAAATGGACAAAAAGGCGTATGCTAGTTAATAATGGTTAGTTTGGTTATCAAAACAGGCTTTTCTAGGTAGGATAATTTTGTTGGTTGCTGAATTAAAAGCTCAACTTAAATTCGTCTACAATGGTATTGATGAGTGAAGGAACTAATAATGTCTGATGAAATTACTGCATTAAAAGAAGAAAACGAACAATTAAAAAAGTTATGTTTAGAGTTGGATCAAGCACTCACCAATTCAAACCTCTCAGCAAACATGAACCACTCTTTTACAAAACCCATTCCCGAAAGCGAGCTAGAGCAACTTTTAGAAGAAAAATCTGAAACCATCAGAAAAATTCATACAGAAAATCTCGAATACCAGAAGGTAATCACCGAACTAGAAGACAGGTTATATGGACCAGGGGGAACAGATTTAGTAAATGAAAACCCACAACAAAAAACAGGTGGGAATGAGATTTCCGCAAGTATCGGCGAATTAGAAAGCAAGAAAGAGGCCTTAGCCAAAGAAATCGTACTGATGGAAAAACAATTGTGCGATGAAGAAATACGCGCCAGCAGGGAAAGAGCAGAGATGGCTAGGCAAAAATATGATCTGGAAAGGCTAAAGGCTGATCTAGAAATTGAAATCGAAAAGCACGCCAAGGATACATCCCTTAAAACCAAAATCGATTCCATAAAATCTAGGCTTCATAATGCAGGCACTGAACCACTCAGAGGCTTAAAACCCGAATCTGATGCAACGCCTGCCATCACGCCTCCAGCGCAACCAAAGAGCATATTCGGCAAATTATTTGGCGGGAAGTAACGAAAACTATCAGTCGAGCTTGACTGGGATTTTTATTTTCTTACCATCCCGATCAACCCCGACTTGGATTGTTGTTCCTTTTTTCTCTCCTGCCATAATTTGCATGTAGGTTTCGATATTGCCCACTTTTTTACCACTGATTTCCATTATCCGATCACCTTTTTTAATACCGGCCTTGGCAGCAGGATCGCCATCGGAAACCCCCTCCACAAGGACACCATCTTTTTCATCAGAGTAACCAGGGCGAATCCCCATCCTAGGCATATCACCCGCAGGTCTTGGTGAAGTTCCACCTTTAATCTCGATAAAAACAGGCTTTTTCTCAACCAGTGTTAAATCCACTGCTATTTTTTCAACAAACCCAACAACTTTTAATAAACCATCGAGGTTAATTTTGTCAGCAGTATCCAAGGGAGTATGATACTCAGGATGAACACCCGTCCAGAAAAAGAGAACAGGGATTTTCTTTTCGCAAAATGATGAATGATCGCTTGGTCCGAACCCACTTTTTTTCTTTACAAACGCAAACTGACCATCTGCGTTCTTCTTATCCAGAAGAGGTTCAAAAATTTCTGCAGTTCCGGTCCCCTCAAGAAGCACTTTGTCTTTCTTCGTATCGGCATCCTGCGAAAGCCTACCAATCATGTCGAGGTTCACCATTGCAGCGATTTCGTTGATGGGAATCAAGGGATTGTTAACAAAATGGGCAGAGCCAAAAAGCCCCAATTCTTCACCACTAAAAGCCATGAAGAGAATCTTTCTTCCCTGCCTGTTTTTAATCGAAGAAAACCTACGAACCAACTCAAGCATACCTGTGGTGCCTGAGCCGTTATCATCCGCACCATGATGAATCGCAAGCTTCTTTTGAGCAGATAAACTGCCCGCACCACCGTAGCCCAGATGATCATAATGTGCACCAATCACGATAGTTTCATTGGCCAAAGGGCCACTGCCTTCCAGCACACCCGCGATGTTTTTCAGGGGAACGACATCTTTTCCCCGGGTAAGCTTAACTTCCAAATCTGCTGTAATTGAGTCAAGACTTGCGCTCTGAGAAACCATTTCGTCTTCGATCAGTTTTTGAGTTTGGTCAAGGGATTTACCAGTAACCGAAGTAAGCCATTCATCAGCGCGAGATCTGGAAAAATGAAGCGCTGGAATTTTACCGGGGGCCCTTGCAAGGGCAGTGTAATTAAATGGAAGAAGGGAATCAGAAGTATCCTTTGCGGTATCGCGATCGTTAACAAAAAGAATTGCCAAGGCTCCATGCTTTTCCGCATTTAAAATCTTTTCTGTAAGGGAAGCCAACTGTCTTTTTTTACCGTTAGAGTCAAAAACCTTCGTCTCTTCCTTAAACTTAGGGGCATCCCGGAGAACCACAACTATTTTGCCCTTAGCGTCAATTTTTGCGTAGTCATCATATTTCTTCCCGTCATCCACAGTCATTCCAAAACCTGCAAAAACGAGCGTAGCGTTGGCTTTACCAGCTTGGGAAAGGCCCATGGCTTCAAAATCTTTGCCAACTTCTAGGGTAACTGTTTTATCTTGTTTCTCGGATGCTTCGCTTCGATGTGAAAACTTAAAGCGCCGATTTTTGATCTGCGTATCAGACTGTACATTTTTAGATTTGATTACCAGAGTTGGCTTTTCATCAAGTTTGGCACCCGAAATACTGAATTGTTGAAAGTAAGAACCATCCTTACCCAAAGGTTTAAGGCCAGCCGCCTTGAATTGCTGACTAATGTAATCCGCAGCAAGATCTAAGCCCTTGGTTAAAGGCCCCCTACCCTCACAGTTATCAGAGGCTAGAAAGTAAATATCTTTTTTGACCCGTTCAAAAGAAGCACCTTTATCATTGATTTTATCCGCCCCATTAACAGGCAGTAGCAACACAAAAAACATTACAGACAACAAGCTAATACTAGAAACAGTTTTAATATTCATGTTTAACAAATCCTTAAAAAATACAACATCAACCTAATGACAATAATATTTTAGCTACTTGGTAGGCGCAAACACTAACCGATAATAATTCTTGGCTGTTTTTCGGGATTTGGCTGTGCCTTGGACACAAGTTCTTTCACCATCCAAGGAACATTCCCCTCACCAAACAAAAGAAAACTTAAATTCGCAGAAAGAGTACTTTCATCAGACCAGCCAAAATGAATTTCAGGAGGGCTGCCAAATTTACTTAGTTCAAGGGCAATAGCAGCAATCACATGGGAAATCGAAGAACAGCGTGAGACCTTCAAGATAAAACGGTCATCATATTGCTCAACTTCCAGCAGAGGTTGTTGGTAAAACTCGCTGGTATCTCCGCGGGAAACTTCAAGAAATAAAATCGGGACTTCAGGCCCGATGCGATGTTCTTTCCGAATAATCGCCTCTTTGATCAGCAATTCTCTACGGCCTGGCCGGTGTGGTACAAGCACTGGAAATTCAAGATGTTCAAGAGTCTCCCACAGGAATCTTGAATGATCATCAACAAATTCAAATCCTAAAAACCGAAGTTCGGTTGATCTTAACAACCTTGAAACAAATGAGGAAATAAAAATGGCACCAATAAAGAATGCTCCAATTTTCATGCCTTCGGGTTTCTCTATAATCACCGCAAAAGCTGTATAGGCAAACGATATCGTAACCAATGCAAAATACCACGGAACACGAGCCATAAATGCCCCCTTGCGGGAACGATAAATCTCAATCACCGACGCAACGCATGCGCTTAAAATCAACATCAGAACACCGGTTGCATATGCACCGCCCTGAGCGCTGACATCTGCATTGAAAACCCAAGTCACCAACAGGTTCACAAGCGTAAAAAGAATTACCATTGGTTTGATTGCCCGCGACCACTCAGGCGCCATGCCATAGCGTGGCAGATACTGTGGCACAAGATTAATCAGTGCGGCCATGGCACTGGCCCCTGCAAACCAAAGAATTGAAACGGTGCTTAAGTCATACATGGTTCCAAAAACTGATCCAAAAGGAAAAGCATGGATACTAGGGCTTTCGCCATGGGCTAGAAAAGATAGTGCCCTGTCCTTCGCAGATGCACCGGTCATACCGGAGGCTGCGATCAGATTTTCAGCAGGGATTAGGGTGCTTACAACCAAGGATGAGCTGATAAGAAAAAAAGACATGATCATGCCAGCGGTTAGTAATAGCTTTTTTGTATTTCGAATTCGGCCTTTGGGGTTGTCAGGAGTATCAGAATCATCACCTTTAATGATTCCCATAATGGCAACGCCTGTTTCAAATCCGCTAAGCCCAAGGGCAAGTTTTGGGAATAATAAAAGTGAAAGTACAATGATTGCTGCGATACCCGAAAAGGGCACATGCGGGGTATCCACTAAATGCCAATGCTCGCCCCCTAACTCCACATCCTTTAACCAAAGAGTAAAATACTCTGGGTGTTGGATTAGATGAATCAAGCAAGTGCCAATAATAATCAGGTTCAAAATCATGTAAACAATCACGATGACCACCGCCACGCCAATCACTTCAGCAAAACCACGTAAAAA
>CAXNFS010000156.1:0-7104 GCA_964201235.1 Gemmataceae bacterium
CAATTCTTAACCATTTTTTCAATAAACTTTCATTTGTTATTTGCAGTACAATAACTTAAATTCTAATTTGAAATGGGATTCATTGAAATCCCTTTTAACTAATAAAAAGGTTTTTGATGCGAAATTTATTTGTTGCTTTAATCGCTCTCGGGTTCTTACTTAACGGCAACACTCTGCTTTCACAAACAGAGCAACAAAAACCCAAGCTTGGAATTCTTCTTGTTTTTGATCAACTTCGTGGAGATTACATTTCCAGATGGCAGGATCATTTTGTAAAGGATGGCTTTTTAAGGCTTACTTCGGAAGGCACTTGGTTTGAAAATTGCCATTACCCTTACTCTGGAACAGTTACTGGTGCAGGGCATGCGACTTTAACTACAGGCGCAACGCCATCAATCCATGGAATTGTGGGAAATGAATGGTACGACCGAACAGAGGGAAAGAGTTCTTATTGTGCAGGAAGTTCTAGATGGACAAGTATGCCTCCAGTGCCTGAAACGATTGCTGCACCTGGAACTACGGTAAAAATACGCGGCAGCGGAACTCCTGAAAAACTTCGGTCTGAAACACTTGGCGATGCGTTAAAACGCTCTACCAACAACCAAGGCAAAGTCGTCGCATTGTCTTTCAAAGATCGCTCCTCGGTATTGCCTGGCGGAATGAAGCCTGATTATTGTTATTGGTTTGACAACTCTTCAGGAAAGTTTCATACTTCCACCTATTACAGTAATAAAATGGCACCTTGGTTGTCAGACTTCAATGATTCCAAATTCATTGACCAATGGAGAAATAAATCTTGGGAAAAACTGTACCCTGATAAAGATTACAAGCCTTTTTCAGGTATTGACGAACAAACTGGCGAAGGGAATGGGAAAAACCAAGGTAAGTTTTTTCCTCATCCATTTGGAAAAACCGAGAAGGATTATTATGATGCCCTTTACAATTCACCCTTCGGAAATGATGTTCTCCTAGAACTCGCAATGAAGGCAATCAAGGCAGAGAAACTTGGTAAAAACACGCAGCCTGATATGTTGCTTATTTCATTTTCAAGCAACGATTCAATTGGCCATTCTTGGGGCCCTGATTCGCAGGAAGTTTTTGACACCACTTTACGCACTGACTTGTTGATTCGTAATCTTTTACTTTATCTCGACAAGGAAGTTGGGAAAAACAATTATGTAATCGCTCTTTCTGCAGATCATGGGATATGCCCATTGCCTGAAGTTTCCAAAATCAAGGGAATTGATGCAGGTAGACTTGCGACTGACAAATTTGGCAAAGAAATTGAAGCAGCATTGCAGGAAAAGTTCGGCAAGCCTACTGCCCCTACAAAGTATCTAGAAGCATTTTCAGACACCTCCGCCTACCTGAACTACGCCACACTTAAAGCAAATTCGATTAATCTTGATGATGCCACCACTTATATTAAAACCTGGGCAGCATCACATCCCTCAATTCTGACAGCCTACACTTCCAAAGAAATTAGCCAAGCTTCGACTTCTTCTGACCCTTTGCTGGTTAGTGTTTCTAAAAGTTGGTTCAAAGGAAGAAGCGGGGACATATGTTTTATTTTAAAGCCCTATTACATCCCAGGCGCCTACCTCACCGGAACCACCCATGGCAGCCCACACGCCTATGACACGCATGTCCCATTAATTGCCTTTGGTGGGGGCATTAAAAACTTGTTAATCAAAGACAAGGTATCACCCCAACTCGCGGCCTCCATCATTGCAGAAGGTATTGGTATTTCTACGCCCGCGAGTGCAGAATTTTCATCTCCCAAAGAAATCTGGCAAGAACGCAAATAGGCAAGATAGGCAAAAGCAGCTACTTTACGGGTTGACCAAAACATCCGTTTCGTTGCAGAATCATACTGTTGATTTTAATTCAACTTTTTTGATTACTGTAAGGATTGATATGCTGAAATTATTAGTTAAAGTGGTTCTACTTTTGGTAGCACTTTCTTTTACTCCCCATTTTGCTCTAGCTCAATCTCAGCTACCTTTTTTTGATGATGCAGCCATTCGAGCTATTCAGTTTGTAGATACCAAAGAAGGCTGGGCAGTAGGTGATGAAGGAGCGATTTGGCACACAATCAACGGCGGAAAAGATTGGGAACGCCAACCTACAGGAACCCGTGCTTCCTTAAAGTCATTGCATTTTCTCAGCCCGTATTTCGGTTGGGCTGTTGGAACAGAATACCACCCCACATTAGATTCCGTTGGGGTGATTCTTTTCACCAAAGATGGAGGAATCAAATGGACTAAATTTTTGCACAACTCCCTCCCGGGCCTTAACTTCGTAAAGTTTTCTGATGCCCAAAATGGAATACTTGCTGGCTCTTCCACCGACGCTTACCCTGCAGGTTTTTTCTTCACCACCGATGGCGGAAAAAGCTGGAAAAAAGGCGATGGGCCTAAAAATGGAACCTGGTATACCGCTTCCTTAACTGGCAACGGGTCCGGCTTTTTAGCTGGTAACCATAACTCGCTTGCAAACCTTGCTAATTTTAAAGCCCTAATCACTGAAAATTCTGAAATCTCTAATCGCTCTTTTAAATCATCACATAACAACCTAAAAACTATTTTCCTTGTTGGGCAAGGTTCTCAAATACTCGCAAACGACACCTTGGTAAGTAATTCTTGGACAAGTTTAAGCACGGGCCTTAGCACTGAATTAGCATCGTGCATTGATTTCAACTCAATCCATGGAACAGGAGACCATCTATGGGTTGCAGGTAAACCTGGAACTGTTTTATTTCACAGCAAAGACGCTGGTAAGACATGGGAAATCATTAAAACCAATAATAATGCAACTTTAAATGCAGTCTTTTTTATCGATAAAATGAACGGCTGGACGGCTGGAGAATTCGGGACCATCCTCGCAACTAACGATAGCGGAAAAACATGGGCAATCCAAAAGCGTGGAGCTTCTCAGGCAAAAACCCTTGTAATTCAAACAGGGTTAAAAGATGTCTCTCCAGAAATTTCTGTATTCCTCGGGATTGATAAAAAAAACATTGTTTCCAACCTCAACATTACTTCTATTCTAAATCCCAACAACCATGCCTACCCCTCACAAGAAGACAGCCTCGCATTCCACCTAAGAAAAGCTGGTACAGCAACCATAGAAAACTACTGGCAGTTCCCACTCGTTCTTATTGAAGCAAACGATACTCCACAAAAAATCCTGGAAAATTGGGATCGTTACAACAATAACAAGGCAGGCGATCAACTCCTCCGTATGCTTTCTCTCACCATTCGATCTACAAAACCAGACCTTATTGTTCTTTGTTCTCAGGAACAAACACAAAAAGAAGCACTTTATCAGGTGATAAAACATGCAGTCGTTCAGGCAAATGAAATGGCAAATAATGCAACTTCTTTTGAGGAACAAACCACCACGCTTGCTCTCTCGCCATGGAAAGCAAAACAAATTATCCATCAAGAATTTCATGGGAAAAGTCTATGCAATTTGAATCTAAGCGAACCGCTTTCATCGATTGAAAGCAGCCTCACAGATTACGCAGACCCTTTAAGATTTTCATTAAAAATTGAACCAAACACGAACACCATGTGCAGTTTCTCACCCGTAAACCCGAAAGAAACACTAAGGAATTATCTCCAAGATTTCGAAGATGGCCTGACAGGTATCAACAAAAGAACTGAAGGGACAAACGCCGAATTAAGCAAAGAAAAATTAGCTGCAATCAGATCAAGCACCCTGCTAAGAAAAATATCCCAGTCACCTTTGGATCCAAACTCTGACCCTTCAATCCTGCTTTCTAAAATGCAGGCCATGGTGGCGGGATTAGAAGACGAACAAGCTGCAAGGCTTTTGTCAAACATAGGTGTCTTGTTTTTTAAAAACGGCCAATGGAGCGCCTCGAGAGAAATCTTTAAATTAATCATCACAAATTATCCTGCATCACAATCCGCAGCGGATGCAACTAAATGGCTGATATTCCATGACAGTAGCACGGAAACAAGAAGAAGGCACGAACTAGGCCAGTTCATTTCGTTACTAAAACATGAAGTAGGAAAGCCAGGAACTGAAACACTAAAACCTGCTATTTTTGTGGACAAATTTTCCCCACCCACCCCAGCACCTTCGACCCAACCAGCAAATGGCAAAACGCCCAATGACTCTAAAAAAGTTACTGTAAAAACTCCAGAAATACCCGTGATGACAACCAATCATTCAGGCGAAGTTCAAACATTAAATAACCCCGCTGAAGCTAAAGCCTGGTTTGAATATAGCTTAAGCCTTGAAAAGACACTTACAGCATTTGGGCCGTTGGCCGCAAAAGACCCTAGGCTTTTTTTCTCCTCTCAAGCCGCAAAAAGAAATCTAGGCAAAATCGAAGAGGCTAAAACCGCACTTGAGGAGTTCCTTAGTTCTGCACCTCCTGGTGCATGGAAACAAAACGCACTTGCAGAATTATGGATCATGGAAAGAAGGGGCACACCACCCAAAGATGTACTTACCTGCAAACTTACCGATTCAAAACCAATTCTTGACGGCAAACTCAACGATGAATGTTGGAAAACAGCCAAGGCTGTCAAACTAATTGATTGGTCGGGAATTTCTGCAAAAGAAAATTACACAGAATTCAAAACCCTTTATGATGCAGAGTTCTTGTATATAAGCGCAATCTGCACATCAAAAAATCCAACCCTGGTAAAAAACAAGGCATCAACTACAAGAGATCTTCCATTAAAAAGCAAAGATCAGATTTATTTCCAAATCGATTTAGATCGGGATTACACAACTTGCTATCAATTCCAGATTGATTCTTTAGGGAATGTAATTGACGATTGCTGGGGCGATCTTTCTTGGAACCCAAAGTGGTTCTTTGCAACCGAAAACACGGATACAGGCTGGACATTCGAAGCTGCCATTCCAATGGGAATGATTTCAAGTTCGTCTGCAACATCCGGAAAATCTTGGGCCCTGAACTTTGGCAGGACGATCCAAAACCAAGGTGTCCAAACTTGGTCTTCACCTGCAAAAATGCCCGATTCTACCGACACTCTTGAAGGCATGGGCCTAATGTTTTTTCTAAATCAAGATGCTAATTTAATCCCAGGAACCGGCAAAGCTAAGGGTGCCCCTGCACCTTAATCAACTTGGATTTTTGCTTTCCCTATAAAATTCTGCAAGCTTGCAATTGGGGCCAGAGATTCAATCTCGTTGTATGTGTGATGCGAAATTTTAATGTGATCTGCCCCAACAAATCCGAACCCCATGGTACCATCCAGCGCAACCCATCTGCCACGAACATGTGCCTCAGTCCACATATGAAAGCCGAACATTGGTTCACCATTTTTTTCGACATAAAGCAAGCCATGCGCAATCCTGCTGGGTATCCCTTCAGACCTACATAATGCTGCCAAAATAACGGCTGCATGCCTGCAATCCCCACGGGGATTCTTTGCGATTTCGGATGCGCATGTAAAAGGCGCCTGATTATCAAACATCATTCTGCGCCTAACCAATTTCTCTAAAAGCACCGCTTTTCGCCATGGGTCAATCTCCAAAAAATTAACTTCGCGAGAATAATTCTTGATCGCAGGATTATCCCAATCGATGTACTTGGACGGCGCCATTTCTTCAGCACTCGGGGCAACACTTGCTGGTACATCATCAGGTAAGCGAAACCCCCTGACCTCAAGCATAAAAGCGTCATTTGTTTTTTTTACAATTTTCTGCCTTTCATCCTCAACCAAAGGGCTTTCACCCTGCAAGCCAAGGACAGTTATCAAATAAGAAGCACTCATTGAAGATCTGGCAGCGGGCAAACGCCTGTTGATTGGAATAAAAGAAGCTTTACCTATATCGAACATCTGCTTGGGCGAACGATTCGGAACAAAAGCAGATTTAGAGCGAACCAGACTTATATCGCCTATACCATCCATTTCAGTTTCAGAAAACAACACCATCTGATTTTGATCAAGAAAATAGAGCGTTTTAGGCAACTGCAAAGAAAGATTGCCTGCAATTATTTTTCTGGGAGACATTAAAACAGTCCAAGCAACGGGATCTTTAGAATCATTAGGCGTTTTTTTTGTCGCAACAACATCATAAGTAACAAACCTATTAACCACTGCTTGATAACAATCAAATTGAAGATGTTCATCATGAGTCCATTTTTTTCCGCTTATCATTTGTTCTTTACCTAAGGGGCCAAAGCCATCAATACCCCAGGGTATCGTTCTTTCGCTGTTATTTTCGACCCAAATGCGAAAGGTAGTACCATCTCTTAGACCGGATAATTCCAAAGTTTGCTTAGGTCCCTGAAATTGCTTCATGGAAATACGCTGTACGGTTCCAATTAAATCCATTTCTTGCGATTCGATCATGCGCAAGGAAACAATCGAGCCAAACCGTTGAAGAGTAAGATTGGTCTCTTTTTGTAATCTTGTACCAATTTTCTTGCCATTTTTCTCAATAGGCTGTGAAGAAACAGCCACAAAGCCAAGCTGACTCTCTGCCTTGTATACCTCTTCCCTATATCCATTAGGAATCATGCTGATTAATGGCAGGGGTTCTGGTTTTGCGTTTTGTAGAGAAAGTAGGAGAGTAAAGGTTAAAACCAAACTGGTGTTCATAAGCGGGTTCTTTCATGAAAAAACATCACACTTTCTGCATCGAATATCTAGGGAAAGGCCTTGCGATAGGAATTGAATTTTTTGAGTTTTACTTGATTAATACTGAATCATTTACCAAGTTGAATGGTTAATCTGATCAGTTAAAAACGACCCAAAAAGTAAACTAGGAAGGATGGAATGATTGATCTTTTGATGGTTTAGGAAAGACAAGTAAATATTTAGGATTATTACCTTTTATTCAACCCGATGTATCTTCTTTTCTCTGTTTAATGAAAATGCATTCAAGAAAGAAATATTAATAATAAATTGAACCTTTGGTTTCTGGCATTCGTAGTGTTTGCATCCTATGTTTGTGTGTTCAGTGAGTTCCTAAATTCCCATCTGACCTGGAACTTGTTGAACTGGATCCCGTGTAGTTTTTAAGAAGAAAGCAGAATCATGTCTAACCGCTTTGCTTTTTCTCAGGCAGCTTATCCTGCAGAGGAATTAAATG
>CAXNFS010000157.1:0-7078 GCA_964201235.1 Gemmataceae bacterium
ATTTATAACTTTCCTCAGTAAGACTTACTCCAAAATTGCCAACAGAATCAAAGTTAAAATCCACCAATGGTGTTTTTTTAACTTCTTGACCACTTGAAGATCTTGCTATCAAGAAAATCAAACAAATTAGAACTATGCGATTACATTTCATTTTAAACTCAATTAAAGTTTAGATTTTTTCCCAGACCCAAGAGAGATCAAAGCAACAAGAAACATCATGCCGCCTAGGCTTCCTAGAACCACAACGGAAGCTCTACTCACCTTTGACCCGCTTGAAATTTCAGGTTTGTATCCTGAACCATAAATATTTCTAAGGTTTCCCTGCGCTTGATTGATTCGGTCGCTAGATTCTGCAGATCGTTTTTCTTGATCTTTGCAATTTCCTTCAGCTAGTAAGGCAAGGAAAAACAAACCCAACGCCAGAACGAATAAAATAAAAGATTTCATTTAAATTAAAACCGCAACAATACCAGCAGCACCAAGAAGTATTAACATAATCAATCCAAAACATCCTGAAGTTCCAGGTACATTATTTAAAGATTTTTGATTTTCTGCCAATTGAAATTTTTCGCTTAAAGAATTGATGATAAAATCTATAAGCTTCCGTTGCTGGCCGCCTTCAGTAAGTGTTGATTGACCTGCGGATTGAACCATCACAGTAACCATGGTCTCATCTTCATCTATTCCGGTTACACTTACCTGCACAGATTGTTTCCAAGCCCAACCGCCACCAGAAGCCTGATAAACAATTTGCCTAGCACCTTGATCTGTTTAAGTAATGGTATAATTAGCTGAAGTAATTAATTTTATTACCGCCCCCCAAACCTTATCAGCGCCAGCTTTAAATGAAACAGAACTAGATGTTGACATACCAATGTTCCTTTATAAAAATTTCCTCATACCAAACTAAATCAGTTTGTTTGCAAAAATTACATCAGGGCGAGCATTAAGCTAATCAACCTCATAAAAAAGCAATCTGTCTCATTCTTTTCTATCAATCTTCCGAACGACTTGTAATTAATAATTACCCGTTCCCACCTGAAGCGAAATACCCCAAATAATGCAATTATTTAGCATAATTAAACATAATACCCCGCTATATTAATTAAGCGGAACTCATAAGCAATATTGGTCAATAAAAACTTAAATAAATTAAGAAATAGTCAAAATACTTTGCATATCATTTTTATAAAGTTGCCGTTTTGGCAATTTTGAGCATCGTTTACAAATGTTAGGGGGAAAAATAAATCATTTCATCCCAATTGTAGTCCAATACTAAAAGGAGGAAGTAGAACGATTGCCCTAAACTCCCGCACTGCGTTTCCCATTCACAAATTCTCTTTCTAGAAACAAGCCCCGCAAATAAATGAGAAGTAGACATAATGCAACCCATCCAACGCAGTGAATGTGCTTGAGGGCAATAATACAGAATAAGAAGGGCTTCCCCGTCGCTTACATTTCCGGCATTGGAGGCTATCTATTGAAGTTCGTATACGACTGCGTTAATAAGCAACCGTCGCTTACACGTCCGGCTCTGAAGGAAAATTGTGGGTAAGAGTAAGCACCGCAGTGGATCATCTTGAATAGTAAAATGAAAAATTAGAAGAACCTAAGTTTGACTAATTACATCATTCTTTGCCGAAGGGGTAGAAGTAGCCTGCTTGGGGGAAAGCATTAAAGGTGCGGGGTGGCTCGAACCTAACTGGATTTCTTAAAGCCCATTCAAAATACTTTTCTCCTTTTTTACAATCAACAATTTCCACAGTGCCTACTAAAACTCCACGAGGCAACTTTAAAGGATCCAGAGGATCTTCATGCCCGGGAAGTTGCACAGGCGTCTTTGCTGCATATATATAAATCTTGCCCCGATGCGTAGTGGGCCAAGTGCGATACTCAATTTTTTTATCACCCCGCAGTATCCGTTCTGCATAAGGCTGCCTAATACTTAACGCTCTGATTTTTTCAGATTCTACAGATGTCACTTCGTTCTTAGGAGATTCTCTACCACCAAGAAGCTTGGCAAGATTGATTGCAGTATTAGATGAAAGTTCACGAACACCTCTGAAGGTTTGAGGATCAGGTTTAAAATCGGAGCCATCGCCTTTGAACTTTGGGGATGTGCCATCTGCGAAGCGAAAAGAAGTAAGCACGCTTACGGGCACATCTAAATCAAACCGCATTCGAGTGTTTAGTGATCGATCATGAAAGACATAATCTTTAGCCCATGTATGAGCGTCTTTAGGCAGCAGGTTTTTAGCTTCAATTGCGTTCAAGGTTCCAAATTCAACCTTTAGGCAGCCCATGAGATGCAATGCATCTGCAAAGCAAGCGACGATAAAGAGATGATCGCCTTTGGTTATGCCTCGTTGTTTAAATTGATTACTTGCAGCATAGATAAGTGGACTATTAGGTGCGGATTTCCAAACCTCGAACTCTGCACGAGTCCATAATTGGATAAAAGATCGGGTCATGGGCG
Source organism: Gemmataceae bacterium (assembly GCA_964201235.1). GTDB lineage: Bacteria > Planctomycetota > Planctomycetia > Gemmatales > Gemmataceae > UBA969. Next base: position 2,477 of record CAXNFS010000157.1, read on the forward strand.
AAATGACTCCAGCTCATTTTAAGTGAATTAGGGGATCGGAATAAACTGCACCGCATCGGCCACCACATGGCCATTCGTGTTGGTGTTGATGATAAGTACAGTTGCAGCAGCATCTTTTTTGAAATCAAACTTACCAAGGGAGACAAAGCCAACCTTGTTAACTTTACGCTGGTCTACCAAAACAGTTTTAGAACCTGAAGCATGTTCGATGGTAACTGGAACATTAGTTGCGCGATTTGCATTAGAGTTAAAATAAAAGCGCACTTCATAAGTTCCATCTGTAGGAAGCTTTGCTTGGAAGGAAACAGATTTAGAACCATGGCCTTCATTACCATCATGGATGTAGCCATTGCCTACAAAGCCAGCGATGGTGGCACTTTCGCCCCAAGAACCTTTTTTGGTAGCTTGGATATCATCGATGACAACACCAACCATTTTTTTAAGATCTAAAGCAGGAAGGCTTGGAACAGCATCTTTAGATTCAAGCACCTGTTTATCTTCCAACAATTTGGTTTTAAGTTTTTCGTAGGGAAGATCCTGTACATCAATTTTTGCATCAATGGCTAAGCAAGCAGCGGTTGCAGCAGACTGGCCTAGGATAAAGAAGACAGGTTCCATGCGAATGCTGCCATATGCCATGTGAGAGCAGGATATGCAAACAGGGACGAGCAGATTAGTTGCATGTTCCTTTTTTGGGGTGATTGATTTGTAACTGATTTTATAAGGGCCACCTGGGCTGACTTGGATATCGCCTTCGTTTTGCACTTTGCCATCTGGTGTGACATAGCGCATGCAGTTATGTGAATCCATGTTATAGGAACCCATGCCAATGGATTCTGGGGTAGCGCGAAGTTTTCTGCAATCGAGTTCAGTCATGATATATTCGCCAATCATACGCCTAGCTTCGCGCACATAGATCTGATGGGGCCAGTTGTTTGTATCGATGAATTCATCTTTAGCGAGTCCCCATTTTTTCATTTCATCGCGAACTTTTGCAGGAACACGCGGGTGATTACAAATGCTCCACATTAGGCCCTTTTGATACTGTTCATGATCAGCGATGATTTTTTCGCGTTCTTTATAAGAGGCTTCGGGGTATTTATAATTGGCACCAATGTAGTCGGTGCTGACTGCGAAATTATTATTTGTATCGGTTTTGCCATTGGGCATCATGAGGATGCTGGTAGGAATTCGAAGATCTCCCGCTTCGAAGTTACGGAACAAAAGTTCGAAGTCTTTTTCGTTATAATTCTCGGGCTTGGGGAAGGGCGCCCGATTTTCAGGAATCAAACTCATGCACATACGGAAGCAGTAAGCCTGCAGCCTATGATCTTCAGAACCATCTTCTGGATGTGGGCCAGCTTCAATTCCTGGAAGCAAGCCACTTTTTGGGTCGCCCGGGATTACATAAGGATCAACCTTGGCGGTAAAGCGATGGCCATGAGTGTTTTTTTGTTTCTGAATACCATTGAGAGTTTCATTATATTTTGCATTAGCTTCCCGCCCCACATGGAAGGGTATGCCTGCAGCAGCGAGAAGATCACCTTCGTAGGTGGCATCGAGGAACATTTTGCCTGTAAAGGTTTTGCCTGATTCCATTTTGATGGATTGGATTGCTGTGCCTTTTTTTACAACCCCAGTAGGGTTGGTGCGATCGAGTCTTTCATTTAGAACGAACTTGATTTTGTGTTCATCAAGCATTTCGTGAAGGACTTTATGAGCAACCTTCGGTTCGAAAGCCCAGATTGCATCTTCATCTTTACGATAGCCTTTGAAGGAATCGCGTTTTTCGAGGTTCCAACTTTCTGGTTTATCATAATGTTTGCGAAGTCGTTGATAAAATTCGCGGGAGATGCCGCCGATGACTGCTTTGCTGCCTGTATCGGTAGCGCCCAAACCGCCCGTGGTTAAACCGCCCAAATACTTGGAGGGTTCAATGATGATAGAGGTTTTCCCCATGCGGGCAGCTTGAATAGCAGCGCTGACCCCTGCGGAGGTTCCGCCATAAATGACTACATCAATTGGTTCATCTGCAGCTAATACAGGATGACTTAACAGACAAGGAACAAGTAGAGATAGTAATATATTTCGCATGGGAATGCCTCGATTAGACGATAAGAATATTAGGATGCTTTGGCTTTCAACAAGTCACGGATCTCGATGAGGAGTTCTTCCTGCTTGGTCAGCACAACCACAGGATCTTCTTTTTTCACATTCATCATCCATCCAAGAAACTTTACGATGAAGAAGAACATAGCAGCGGCAACGATGAGGAAGTTGATGACTTCTCCCAGAAATACACCGTATGGAATCTCAACGCCATTGAAAACAAAAGTCCAACCTGCGTAACCTTTTTCTACCGGGGTAAACAAACTGACAAAGGGCATAAGAATGCTTTTCACCAAGGCTTCAACCACTTTGCTAAATGCGCCACCGATGACCACGCCAATAGCGACATTGATAAAGTTTCCTTTAAATGCAAACTCTCGAAACTCATCCATCAGAGATAAAACTTTGGTAGTAGGAACAATAGAAATAACTTTTTGTAACGGATCCATGACGCAAGACCTTTCATAAGGTTTAAAAACGAATTTAAGCGAGAATATTTTCGATCACATGCCCGTGAACATCGGTCAATCTGCGATCGATGCCATTATTCCTAACATTAAGCAAAGTATGATCGATACCAAGCAAATGCAAAATAGTTGCATGGATATCATATACCTGAGTGGGATTTTTTCTATCCTGAGGTTTGTACCCAAAATCATCACTAGGGCCATAAGATACACCACCCTTGATACCGCCGCCCGCAAGCCAATTGGTGAAGCAATAAGGATTATGATCGCGGCCTTTGCCACCTTGAGAAGAAGGCATTCTGCCAAACTCAGTTGTCCAAAGAATGATAGTATCATCAAGAAGGCCACGCTGTTTTAGATCAAGGATAAGTGCAGCAGAGCCCCTAGCCATACCCATTGCAAGTGGGCCATGATCGCGTTCGATATCTTCATGGCTATCCCAATTACGCCTAGGGAAACCGTTATCACAACCCGACCAGATTTGCACAAAGCGAACGCCCCGCTCCAACAATCTTCGAGCTACCAGACACTTGCGCGAGAAATGATCGATCTCTTCGATGGCATTGATTTCCTTATCGAAGGTTTGAACATTATGATCGAGGCCATAAAGCTTGCGGATGTAACCGGGCTCTTTCGAAATATCCATAGCTTCGGGTGCAGCAAGCTGCATTCTCGCAGCGAGTTCGTAGCTTTGAATGCGGGCATTAAGCCTGTTATCGCCTTCCCTGGATTGCAAATGTTCGCGGTTGAGTTTACCAAGGATATCAAAGGAAGCGTTGGCGCTGGCCTTGGAAATAAAGTTTCCCTGAGGGGCGGGAAATAGATCTTCGATAGGGTTAGGCGCACCCGGTTTAAGAATCGTTCCTTGATGTTGCGAAGGAAGAAAAGCACTATCCCAATTCTTGGGGCCGTTGCTTGCAAAGCCACGATGATCTGGAAGCACCACAAAGGTGGGAAGGTTTTGATTCATGCTACCCAAGCCATAACTGACCCAGCAGCCCATACCAGGAAAGCCTGGGTTCTGAAAACCCGTGGCTTGCAAATAAGTGGACTGGCTATGGATGCCAGTCTTGCCAACCATGTTGTGAACAAAGGCGATATCATCAACTACATCGCCCAAAGGCGAGACAGTATCGCTAAGCATCTTCCCGGATTTGCCATAGGGTTTAAAATCCCAAACGGGTTTAAGCCATGGGCCGAGCCCATTTTGAAACGCTTCAACTTTCTCACCGAAATCTGAACTCTTACCATGCTGTTTGATGAGTTCTGGTTTGAAATCGAAAAGATCAACATGGCTAGCAGCGCCCGCCATGAAAAGCTGAATGACCCGCTTGGCCTTGGGCGGGTGATGAGGAAGCCCCTGAAGCCCGCCAACGCCTCCTTCATTAAGTGAATCACCAAATGCGGATTGATTTCCGAGCAAGCTAGCAAGAGCAATACCACCCAAGCCGCCGCCTGTATTCCAAAGCATCTCGCGTCTGTTCATGACGGGATTATAAAGGTTCGGGTTATTATTATTGATGTTCATAGGGCATCCGGTTTAATCAACGAAGGAAAACTCATTAAGATTGAAAAGCACACGGGCCAAATCTGCGAGCGAATACTGAGCTGCCAAGGCGGTCAATGATTCAAGTTCAGATTGGGTGGGTCTGCGCCCAAGGGCAATCAGAAAAGCATTTTCAACTTGTTGCTGTTTAGGAAAATCACGCTCTAATCTTTTTGCAAACTCTTTGGATTGCACCAGCATAAAACCATTATTCAAAAGCACGAGTGCCTGCAATGCGGAAAGACTTTCATTGCGTTTATCCACCAATAAGGAGGGATCTGCGCAATCAAGCGTAGTCATGAAGGGCTGTTGCTGAGAGCGAACGAGAAAGCGATAAACGGCTCTGCGGAATGATTTTGCATCTTCAGGGTTATGAAGGTGATATTGGTAATGTGGCGAGTGCGCCGGTTTTTCGATAACAAAATCTTGGAAGCTGGGCCCAAACATCGCTTCATCAAGTTTGCCCGAAACCTTCAAGAC
>CAXNFS010000158.1:0-7060 GCA_964201235.1 Gemmataceae bacterium
GGACACAGCCTGGAAGTTCGTGGGAGTGATAAACTTCAGGTACTGCAACGATATAACCCATGGATGCAAACTGGAGTGCCAATCGTTTTACTGGAAGTGTTTGTTGGAATATTTCAGAATAAAGGATTAGGCCGGGTCTTTTCCGGTTTGGTCTTCCTGATTCATCTGGAGAATATATATATGTTCTCATTAATCCGGTGGGTGTGGTTATTTCAATTTTCGAATCTTTTATTATCATCAGTTTCTCCAAAGGTTAATTAGTCGTAAATGAATTCAACTATTATCCTCAATTTTGATTTATTGATACGATCTTAATTCATCTTTCGATAGTAGCGGTGCAAAAAACATCGGAATCAAATCTTAAGGTTGTTTTAATCTGAATCTTTAATGTCGTTGCGTCTGAATGATTTTTTTTCTGAAGTATGCTTTTTGTTTTGCAGTCGCTTACGGATCTGGGAATTTGGGATTTTAGTAGGCTTGCGGGATACTACTGGCTTAAGAGCATTTCTTAAAAGCAGGCATAATTTTTGACTCGCATCGGATTTATTCGCAATTTGGGTCCGATACTTCTGGCTTGTAATTACTATACAGCCTTCTGAATCTAAAAATTTCTTTACTTCATTGTTGTTTGCAATTGTTAAAACTTGATCAGGATATAAGGCTTTAGAATCCGAAAGTTTGAAGTGTAACCTAACTTTGGTTTCTACTTTATTAACATTTTGACCGCCTGGTCCGCCCGACCTACTGGTTTCAAAAGTTACTTCAGAAGTGATGATTTCTCGATTAATGTTTTGCTCTCTTAAGTTAAATCATGTTTTTTTTATTTGCAATTGATAGCTAAACTTATCAATTTTTAAAATTTAGATCAACATTGCTGCGTTCAAAACCTTCAGCATTCTAAATTTTTGCTAGTGTAACTCCCGCCAATCGTGCGATCCATCCTTCCGGAATTCTTTGAAGCCTTGTGTTTTGCCAAGTGGCAGCTTCAATGTAATAATTACGGGCTAGAGCAATTCTATCTTCTGTGTTCGAAAGTTCGTTGATCAAAGTTGAGAAGTTTTTTGAAGACTTTCATTTTTTGTCGTTCCTTTAATTTCAACTAATCCGATGAACACACCTTTGATCGAGGATGTTGGTATATCTTCAATGATGCGGATTTTTTTGAGTAGTTGTCTGTAAAGCAACATTAAAATAAAAACGATTGTTACGCCGATTACGAAGATATAAATATTGTTCATCATCAATTATGCCCAAGTTTTTAAAATTTCGATTCTTCAAGATTACTGATAATTCTTAATAACACCGTGTTATCTGCAATTTAAACGACTGATTTTCAATGATTAAAGATGGGGAAATCAGTCCGTTATGGCTTTTTTAAAATAACATCTTGGATGTTACTTTAGACCCAGCGTTTTAGATTTTGGTGTTGGGACTTATGATAGTTGCCAATTATTTGGGTGGATCTAATCTAACGATGGCCCACTTCTATGTTCATTTAAATTAACAATATTTATCAAATGTAATTATAAGCAAATATAAAAATCCCAGAAATGGGACTAATGGGGGTGTGCAGTTACAAAATATAACCAACTAAATAGTTAAGTTACATTTAAATAAAATGGAGGCTAACGGAGTCGAACCGATAACATCCGCCTTGCAAAGGCGGCGCTCTCCCAATTGAGCTAAGCCCCCAGTATGTAATGATTTAAGTTTAAAGAATTCGAACTAATCTTACAAGTTCAATTTCATAAAATTAAACCAAAACATTTAGTGGGCGTACTTGGATTTGAACCAAGGACCTCAGCTTTATCAGAGCTGCGCTCTAGCCAACTGAGCTATACGCCCTCGCATTTTTAACATTTTAGACACCAAGGCCTTAGTGTCAATTGGCGTTGGCAAACATTAATGGGATAGTTGTCAAAAATCGCCCTTATTTTTGAAACGACCCGCAAAATCATTTACCTAGTATTTCCAGCATCTTCTGCATTAAATACTATGTTTAGACACCAACTTCTTCTAACATATAAAAATACTATCGGTTTTACTCTGATTAATGGGGATTTTCATGGCAGTGGACCTATATTCAGCATGTCCTTGTGGCAGTGGCAAAAAATTCAAATGGTGTTGTTCCTCGGTTTGGGGGCCAATTGAAAAGGCTTATGAATCCTTTTCTAAAGGGCAGGTGGAAAGCGCTATCGCCCAGATGAAGACCCTGCAAACCACTAATTCTGATAATCCAGAAGTTTTTGGTAGGCTTGCTGAGTTGCTATTGCTGAGCGGGCAACCCACTCAGGCCGAGGCAGAACTCGAAAAAGCCTTTAAATTAAATTCTAATTATCCCTTCGGCTATTACCTTCGAGCAGGCCTTCGAATTGATGAGGGAGAATGGGAAGGCGCTTTAATTCTTTTACGCAAGGCTGCCATCCATTATCACATTGATTCCAAGGAAGATCTTGCGCGTGTTTACAATCTTATTTTCCGTTGCGAGATGAATCGAAATAAGCCATTGGCGGCTAAAGTTGCTTTGCAGATTGCGGCAAGGCATGCCCCAGCAAACACCCAGCTTAAGGAAATGCTTGTTAATTTAAGCGGGCCACAGTCACGCCTTCCTAAGATAATCCGAAATGATATTGCTTTTATTCCAACTGAAAAATCAGTTGATAATCCCTCTTTTGTTGAGTCGGAAGATATTCGTCTTGGAAGTCTTCCCGAAATTTTCAAAAAGAAGATTGAGGAAAACCCTGCAGATAATGGTGCAAAGTTCAACCTTGCTGTTGCATTTGCCTGGCTGGGCATGAACAAGGAAAGTTCCCAAGCTTTAGACGAGTTCATCAAGAAGGAAAAGAATGATACTTTGTATCGCAAGGCGGGGGTCTTGCAGGAGGTCTTAAAGTTTGCAATAGGCATGGATGAAGAAAGTGACTATGTAAATTACCATATTGGGATACCTTTATCGAACCCTGAACCAGTTTCTAAATGGCTTTCTGAATTACAAAATACCCGCAGAATTCTTCCCCTTCATCAGGACAAAGAAAATGGCACTATCACTTTTTTCTTGTTGGAAGAAAGTGCTTCAGGATTGATAACCACTGGGGTTCCCACTAAAGAGTTTTCTAAGGTGATTGGCTACCTTGCCATTTATCCGCAAACCATGGTTGCATGGGGCTATGACTCGAAGAAAATCGAGAACTTGAAGCATGAGTTTATTACTAAGCTTCAGATCCCAATTAATCAGATAGTTTCTACTACTAATACAGCGGATTTTGGTAGCGTTTTGCTTCCTGCAGCCATTGTTCCTTTGGCTGCAAAAGATCAAGAGCAGGCTAAGAAAATGGCTTCGGGTCAGATGGAAAAATATTTTGAAGAATCTTGGATTAATCAGCCTCGTAAATCACTGTTGGGAAATACGCCCGTTGATGCAAGTGTTCACCCTGTATTAGCCAAAAAGCTCGCAGGAATTATCGACTTTTACGAAGAAATCCTCGAAACGCAAGATTCCAGCTTGTACGACTTTAACCGGCTGAGGCATAAACTTTCGTTGGGCGAAAACTTAGCGCAACTTGCTGATTTGGCATCCAAGCCAGTCAAAAACATGAATGCCGCAGAACTTGCAAGTGTTGATTCTGAGGATATGAATCTTGAACAATTGGAAGAAGCATACCGAGCAGCAATTGCATTGGATGCTCAGGAACTTGCTTATAAATTTGCAAAGCTGATGCCAAGCAAGGGTTTGTTACCTGGGCATGGCCTGTTTGTTTCAATTATCAAATATCTTGCTGAAAAAGAACTTGATAACGGCAACAAGCCTGCGATGGTCGATTTATTAAATACAGCGATTGCAAAGTTGAAGTCAGAGAATCTTCCAGAACAAACTGCGGAACTGCAAATTGCAAAAATGAAAAATTTTGCAAAAGTGAATGATATATTCCAGGTCATCAAGGTTGTAGATGAGATTCTTGCGAAGCATCTGGACAATGACAAGTTATTGGTTGCTGCAGCAGAAACTATGATCAAGTTGAATCAGAAGTCTGAGGCAAAGAAAGTTTGCGAAGCTGGGTTGAAATTTGCCAAGGCAAAAAACAAGGGTGACCTTATTGAGTTTTTTAGCGACATGTTGAGATCTGCAAGCAAGTAAGTTTTTAATTTAAGGTATCTTGATGTAAATGTTTTGTTCTGTTTGTGGCGTATTTGCTCAGCAGAATGAATCATCAACATGGATTTTTATCAGAGTGCCAAAATGAACATCATTGCTACCGATAGTAAAACTGGATCTGAATTTGATGATCCAAAATTGTATTTGAATCGAGAATTAAGCTGGCTTGAATTTAATCGAAGGGTGCTTGAAGAAGGGAAAGATTCTTCGGTTCCCTTGTTGGAAAGGCTAAAGTTTCTTGCTATTTTTGAATCAAATCTAGATGAGTTTTTTATGGTAAGGGTGGGGGGGTTGCAACAAAAGTTTCAGGCAGGTGTTGCAATGGGCTCTGGCGCAGATAAGACTCCAGTTAAAATTCAGTTAGAAAAAATTTGTGCCAATGTTAGTCAGATGACAACCGAAGCTTATGATTGTCTGCACAATGATATTTATCCCGCTCTTGAAAAAGAGGGGATTATTTTCATTAAACAGGCGGACTTTAATGAAACAGATAAAGCTCATATTGCAGAAATCTTCAACCGAGAGATTTTCCCCGTTTTGACTCCTTTAGCTATTGATCCTGTTCATCCCTTTCCTCACCTACTCAACAAATCGCTTAATCTTGTTGTGCAGTTGCAAAGGCCAAGGGGTGGCGAAACTTTGATGGCTGTTGTCCAAGTGCCCGCGGTATTGCAAAGGTATGTTCCTTTACCCATTCAGGGGCGGCCGAGTTGCAAGCATGTTTTTACAACTCTCGAGACTATCATTCGCACCCATCTTCCAGATTTGTTTCCAGGGATGGTTATTGATCACGCAACTGCATTCAGAGTTACTCGCAATAGTGATTTTGAAATCGAAGATGATGATGTTGAAGATTTGCTTAAAACCATTGAAGAAGAGATTCGCAAGCGAAGAAGGGGGATGGCGGTTCGCTTGCAGATAGAGTCATCTGCAACTATTGATGTTGAGAACTTTCTTGTAAAAGCGTTGGGATTGGATGGGATGGATGTATATCGAACTAAAGGATTTTTGGATTTGACCGGGTTATTTCAAGTGCATGGCTTGCCTGGCTTCCCGCACCTACATGATTCTCAATTTTTATCGCAACTTTCACCCGATTTTGTGAAATTCAGTAGTCCTTGGTCTGCGATTCGTGCCAAAGATATTCTCGCTCATCATCCGTATGAGACTTTTGGCCATACCATGGATTTTATTGAAGCCGCAGCAAACGATGAAAAAGTACTTGCAATTAAACTTACTCTATACAGAACCAGCAGCGATTCCCCTATCGTGCGCTCTCTTCAAAGGGCCGCAGACAATGGCAAAGCTGTTACCGCTGTGATCGAGATTAAGGCAAGGCTGGATGAAGAGCGAAATATATTGTGGGCCAGAGAACTTGAAAAATCTGGTGTTCATGTTGTCTTTGGTTTTGTTGGATTAAAAACGCATTGTAAAGCAGCTTTGGTAGTTAGAAGAGAAGATGATGGATTAAGAAGGTATGTTCATCTTTCCACCGGCAACTATAACCCTCAAACAGCTAGAATGTATACCGATTTGGGGTATTTCACCTGCAACAATGATTTTTGTGAAGATGTGTCGGCTTTATTTAATTATCTTACTGGTTATTGTGAGTTGCCAAAGTGGAAGAAATTGATTGTTGCACCCAGTAGGCTTCAAGATTTCATGCTAGAAAAAATCGCATTAGAAGCAACCGCTGCCCAACAAGGTAAGCCCGCCAAAATTATAGCTAAAATTAATGGATTGTTGGAACCTGCGATAGTAAAGGCACTGTACAGGGCAAGCAATGCAGGGGTAAAAATAGATATAATTTGCAGAGGAATTTGTAATCTCAGGCCTGGGTTGCCTGGGGTAAGTGAAAATATCCATGTTATTTCTATTGTGGATCGATTTCTCGAACACAGCCGAATTTATTATTTCGAAAATGGTGGGAACCCTCAAGTTTACATTGGTTCTGCGGACTGGATGGACAGAAATCTTAGCCGAAGGGTTGAGGTCGTTTTTCCAATAGAGCCCCTTGATGTAAAATCTCGAATCATTTCTGAGATTTTAAATATTTCTCTTAATGATAATACCAAAGCTCGGGAATTACAGTCTGATGGTTCTTACAAAAAAATTGCGCCAAAAGGTAATACTCCAAGAATCCGGAGTCAGCAAAAATATCTTGAGTTGGCAACAAGTAATGCCCAAAAAATTTCTGTTGAATTGCAATCTGAAATTGCAAATGAACAAAAAAATGAGAATCCTCCTGTGATTATTAAATCCAGAAAAGTAAAAAAAAACAATTAGAATGAAGGTACAGTGCATGGATGCGATTTTATTGGCGGCAGGTTTTGGAACCAGATTGCGCCCTCATACGCTTACAACGCCAAAGCCCTTGCTACCTATCCAAGGTAGACCAATTTTAGATTGGACTTTAGGTTCTTTGCCTGAAGAGATCACAAGGGTTGTAGTGGTGGTGCACTATCTTGGCGAGCAAATTGAAAAGTTTATGCATGAGCAAAAATGGTTTAAGGATTTTCAAATCGTTCGCCAAGATCCTCCTAAAGGAACTGGAGATGCTTTGCGAAGTTGTAGAGCGTTTGTTAAAACTTCAAGCTTTATTGTTTTAAATGGTGATGATCTTTATGGTGCTCAGGATTTAAAAAATCTGGTTAAAGTTTCTGCTGGAGTAATAGTGAAAGAGGTTGTTGATCCGTGGAATTTTGGCGTTGCATCTTACAATGCGGATGGAAGTTTGGAAAAGATGACGGAAAAACCGAAAATTCAAGGTCCAGCTATGGCAAACACTGGGGCCTATCATTTTCCTCAATCGGTATTTTCACAGGAACTTGGAATTTCCAGCAGGGGAGAGTACGAGATAACCGATTACCTATCAACCTTGGCAACACAACAGCGGGTGGATGTTAT
>CAXNFS010000159.1:0-7034 GCA_964201235.1 Gemmataceae bacterium
GACATTGCAATACTGCCTAGCGGGGGTATCAAAGAACATGGTGGGGCCGATGATCCTGCGCCAAAAGGTATAGACACTTCGCTTGTAGAGGTTTTCGCCCTGATCCTGAACATATCTTTTATTACCAAAAGTTGCATCTTCCCAGATACCTTGGGGCTGATAGGGCCGAGTGGGCGGGCCACCAATTTGAGGAATTAAAAGGCCGGATGCAGCAAGCGCTTGATCACGGATCATCCATGCGGGCCTGCGATATCTTGGGCCGTGGGAGAGAAACTTATTGGCACTGTCTTTTTCTTTAACTTCAGGATCCAACCTCGAAGATTGTAGATAAGTTTCGCTAAGTACGATCAGTCGAACAAGATGTTTGACATCCCAATTACTCTCTTGAAATTCCACTGCAAGCCAATCAAGAAGTTCGGGATGAGAGGGCTTTTCTCCCTGCACGCCAAAGTCTTCGGATGTCTTAACGATTCCGGTTCCAAAGAATTGCTGCCAAAATCGATTAACGATCACCCGCGAGGTAAGGGGGTTTTCCTTGGTTAGAAGCCACTGCGCAAGATCAAGCCTGTTGATTGCATCAGCCTTGCGAATTTGAGGAAGCACTGCAGGGACAGCTATACCAACTTTGGCCATGGGCTTTTCGTAATTACCAATATTCAGAATAAAAGTTTCTCGCTGCTTCGGAAGTTCTTCCATCACCATGACACGGGGCATCAACTTTGAAAAGTTGTCTCGTTCATCGATAGTTTTGATAAGGCTATTCAAAATTAGAAAGAGTTCTGGTTTGGATTTTTCAACTGCCTTTGCAAGTTGTTGAAGTTGCGCCTTGCCTCTCGAGCCTGCAGGCTTGGAAAGAATATCTTTACTCTCTTTGGAATAATCCTTTGCAGCTTCTGAGTCTGATGCTTTTTTACCTTTCTCTCTGGGGAATATTTTATTCTCAAGTTCTTCAACCTGGCTTTGAAGCTTACCCACAGAAGAGTCAAGTTGCTTCTTTTTTAGAAGCTGTTCAGAAGTGGAGAATTCCAGCACGGGGGGAGTTTGGGGGTTACCACCTCCGCCATCAACAGGCGTGTTATTAAAGAATGAGAAAAGCTGGTAGTAATCTTTCTGCGAAAGAGCATCGTATTTATGATCATGGCATCTGCAGCAATTGAAGGTAAGGCCCAGCCAGATTGTCCCCATGGTTTCCGACATATCCATCACATAATCGATGCGGTTTTCTGCTGCGATCCTGCCTCCTTCGCCATTGATCATATGATTGCGATTAAAGCCAGTTGCAAGGCGTTGCTCAATAGTTGGATTGGGAAGGAGATCGCCAGCAAGTTGCCAAGTGGTGAACTCTTTGAAGGAGAGATTATCATTGAAAGCGGAAGCTGCCCAATCACGCCAAGGCCACATGGTTCGTTCGTTATCGCCCTGATACCCATTGCTATCTGCGTAGCGCGAGGCATCAAGCCAATCCCATACCATGCGTTCGCCATAATGCGGGCTGGCAAGCAAACCATCCACCAGCTTTGCATAGGCGTTGGGCGAGTTGTCATTAATAAAAGACTCTGCTTGTACTAAATTCGGGGGTAAGCCTGTAAGGTCAAGGTACAATCGCCTAACTAAAGTCTCACGGGTTGCTCGGGGAGCTTGCTTTAATCCTTCAGCCTTCAGCTTCTCAAGAATAAAAGAATCGATGGGATTAGAAGTCCGAGCATCGCTGGTTGAAATAGGAACATTAGGTCTGATTGGAGCTTCAAACGCCCAGTGTTTGCCCCAGTTTGCGCCCTGATCGATCCAAGCCTTCAATAGTTCGATCTGATTTTTTTCAAGCTTCCTGGCAGAAGAGGGCGGGGGCATCAACTCTTTTTCATCGGTGGTTATCAAGCGTTGGAACAGTTCACTTTTTGCACTGTCTTTCGCCTTGATGATATGCGAACCGGGGCTTTTCGATTTTGCAAACGCACCTTCCTGAGTATCCAGCCTTAGTTTTGCTTTGCGTGCTTTTTCATCGGGCCCATGGCATGAATAGCAGTTATCAGAAAGAATCGGAAGAATATCCCGCGAAAAATTAATCTGCGCAGGATCTGTACCAAGTATTAGCCAAGTTAAGATGAATGCGGGAGTTGTCATGACAACCATTCTTGAAAAGTTACTTTTGCAATTCTCGAACTTTGATGTTTTTGAATGCCACCGGGCCGTGATCCACTTGTATCATGATCGGGGCTTTTGTCTTTTCCTTTAACTTGAAGTTGTTTCCTGTGGGGGTGAGTAGCTCCACATTATCGTGAATCAATTCGCCATTCAAAAGCACCTTGGGCAGTCGTGCGTTTTTAACCTTGTTGCCTGCCTCATCAAGACGGGGTGCTATGAAAGTGATATCCAAAGTTTGCCATTCACCTGCAGGCTTGCAAGCGTTCTTCGAAGGGGGCACGCCTTTATCGATATAGGTGAAGGCCGGTTTGTATTCCCAGCGGGGGTAAACGCCACCGCAATCCGAACCAGTTAAATTTGTTTTACCGAAGCTGTCGAAGATTTGAATCTCATAGAGCATATGCATTTTAATGCCCGAGTTGGAACCCTTAGCAACTAAGAACTCGAGATGAATTTCGTGATCGCCAAAGGATTGATTAGTGACTAAGCCTGGCAATCCTTCGTTGTTGTTGAAAAGGATGGCACCTTTATCTTTGCTTGCTGCAAGCTTATTTTGCTTGGCGCCATCAAGGCTCACTTTATCAGTCCAGACAAACTTGGGGGATGCTTTTTTAAATGCGTCTAACTTTCCTTCAGGAATTAATTCCACCCAATCGGTGTCTGCGTTACAAATCAGCGCCATCATTCCTAAAGCAATGCCTATACTGTTCATAGGGGATCTCAGGTTAGAACTTCAAAGGGAAGGAATTTAGTAAGCTAATAATGTAACCTTTGTGCGTATGCTCTTCAATTGATACCCTAAAATAATAGTGAATCAATTTTAAGGCCTGTTTTGCTTGATTCTTAATCGGAGACTGCATGATTACTCGATGTTCTCTAATATTTACTTTGTTGATTGCTACTTTTGCTTCTGCAGTTGACCCTAAAGAAACTAAACTCCAAGAAGAAGAAGCCATCCATCAAGGCGTTTGGCAAGTTACTTCTTTTACTCGCAATGGTAAAGAAACAGCTAAGGAAATCGTTGATTCCATCGAAAGACTGGTCGATGGCAAGCATGTGGTTTGGAAAAGGGATGGCAAAAGATTTGCAGGCACTACCGTTGAACTCAATCCAGAGGTAAATCCAAAAACTCTTGATGTCAGCCCAGATGGGGGCACCATGAAGGGAGAAAAACTTCTAGGGATTTATAAACTTGAAGGCGATATCCTTACCATCTGCATGGCACCCAAAGGAAAAGATCGCCCCACCAAGTTCGAAGCAATTCCGGGAACCGATGATACCTTAATGGTTTTCAAGAAAAAACCGAAGGCCCAAAACTAACTATTCCACCCAAACCACCTGCTACTGTATTTCAGAGAGTTTCATTTTATTTGCAACGATTAATTCGCTCTAATTCAATCTTTACTCAGCATTCAGCTATAGCTATAGATCCGCCTTACTTGAGTTAAATTAAGGTAGCTATGGTTTTGATTGTATGAGTAATATAAATAATAATTTGCAGCCTAAAGTGAGCTATATTTTATCTGAAGATTCTTCTTCAGATAAAACTTTGCCCCATGATTCTTGGCTGGGGAGTTTCAATCGGTTGGTTCAAAAAGTTTGTTTAAACGATCGCTTTTTTTGGGTCTTACTCAACCTGCTTTTGCTCGCGATTATTTTCCCCTCTTTAGATCATGCCAAATCAGGCAACGACATTCTTGCTTTGTTCTTTTCTTTTTTCCTGTTCTCTGTCCCTTATGCTCTTAGAAATAATGATGAAGCCACAAAGTTCATTTATTTCTTCTCGCTACCTTTTTGTTTGATTGGCTGCGCCTTGTTGATTCTGCCAGATAACTTACCGGGGTTGTCCCATCCAAAATGGGTCATGCTGCCTAGGATGGTTTCTCATATGGTTTTCTTTTTCAGCCTCGGCTTTTATTTGTTTCGCGAACTATGGCTCGACAAAGCCATCGGTTTCGACAAAATCATTGGCGGTTGCTGCCTTTATCTTATCGTTGGCACGATCTGGGCTTATATATATGGCATGGTCGAAGAATTCTCCCCAGGATCCTTTTCAGTTGCGAATATGAAATTTCTTGATGATGAAGATGGCACCTATAATCATCATGTGCGTAGCTCTGTCCTTCTTTACTTCAGTTTTATAACCCTAACCACCGTAGGCTTTGGCGATGTGACACCTCTTGCTCCCATTGCACGAACCATAGTTTGGCTTGAAGCTGTGTTTGGTCAATTTCTTGTTACGGTTTTACTTGCGAGACTTGTCAGCCTTTATCTCGATTACTCAAAAGATCAAACCAAAGCCATCAAAAGTCTGGAAGAAAAAGTTGAGGATATCCCCATCCCCAGCGAAAAGTATCACCCTAGACATAACCTTTATCAAACTGCAGATGACGATCCCAATTTTGAACGCAATGCCGCATAGCTCATATTTCCGTGGTAAATCCAACCAAAGCATGGCAGAATAATTCCCTCACCCTGAGGTAAAAAACCATGCAACCTGTTTCAACTTCCCGCGTTTTTTCTATCGATGCCTATCGCGGCTTCACCATGCTTGCGATGATTTCAGGCGGTATGGGCATGAGCAAACTTCTCAAAGATCCCAACTGGGGATGGCTTGCAGATCAGTTCACCCATCGCGAATGGGTCGGATGCACCTTCTGGGATTTGATCCAACCTTCGTTCATGTTTTTGGTAGGCGTATCAATGCCTGTGGCTTTTGGTCTGCGAATGGATCGGGGCGAAACATGGGCGGTTCAATTGCAGCATGCTTTTAAAAGGGCGTTCCTACTTATCCTTCTGGGCGTGCTTCTCGATTCCATGAGCAAGCCCGAACCTATTGTGCAATTCATCCGTGTACTTCAACAAATCGCACTGGGTTACATCATTGCTTTTTTCACACTCACACTAAGTTGGAAAAAACAATTATCAGTGGCAGTGGGGTGCTTATTGCTTCATACCGTTTTGCATTTACTTTTTGGATATTACAAAGGTGATGGCTACGACCCTTGGGAGCGAGATAAAAACATTGGGTACATTCTTGATTCACATTTAAGCCATTTCTTTACCTCGCTTGGTTACCCAACTGTTTTCCCAAATAGCACTGGAGGGTATGCAACCCTTAATGCACTTTCAGCATCTGCAACGATTATTTTTGGCTGCATGATCGGGAGAATGTTTCGTGAACATTGGGAAGTAAAAGTACAAATAAAAACTTTGGTGCTAGCAGGCTTGGCAGGGCTGGCGTTGGGATGGGGCTTAAGTTTTCCCATACCCATGGTGAAGAAAATCTGGACAGCATCTTTTGGCTTGTTTGCAGCAGGGTGGACCTGCCTGATTTTTGCATTCTTTCACTCATTGACAGAAGGTTTAGGAAAAAAAGCTTGGGCCAACCCTTTCATGATTGCAGGAATGAACTCGATCTTTCTCTATATGTCTGCGGGCATTCTTACCGGGCAATTTCGCAACCTGCTCATGCCTTTCACCAGCCACGCTTTAACAGGCTTGGGCAATTGGGGCCCGGTACTTTTAGCACTTTTGGTGGTCTGTTGCCATTGGTCGCTGGCTTACTGGCTCTACCGCAGAAAGATCTTCTTCAAGGTTTAGCAAATCATCAAGCGCTGCAATATTATCCAATAATGTTCTAGCCTTCGAATTTATTACCCAAGTGAAGCTCACCCTCTAAGAAGTCGATTTAATTATTGGGCAATGAGTTACTCTCCATAAGAAATTTTCTTGTACTCAAAATATAAGATTGTTAATAAAAATGTTTGTAAAACAAGGAGTACTGTGTAAATTGGGGCACATGGGGAAAGATTTAGGCTCCTTAAAAGGATCAATATGAAGCACACTAAAAAACAACACCTGTCAAAAAAATTATCCCTCGAATTCCTTGAAGACCGCACCGTTCCAGTCGTTGGCGCTTTTGCTGATGCACCCGCTACTTTAGCACCTCAATACGATGGCGTGGTTCTTATCAACGCAATTGATGGCGCTAGTGCTTTCTTTGGCACTGGCAGTCTTTTAATTGACAGAACATTTATTCTTACTGCTGCCCATGTTGTTACCAACGATAGCGGCACCAAGCTTTCTGGAACCATCGATTTCGTAACCGCTGGTGGAACCCAGAGCATCGTTTATACCGCTGCGGATGTATTCGTTGTTAATGGATATGATCCTAACGATAGCGGCAATATTGTTCCCAATGATGTGGCGCTTATACGAATCAACGGTGCCGTTCCCTCCGGCATTCAAGGATATGATATCTACCGCCTGCATGATGAAATCGGACAGAACTTTACCATGGTAGGGTTTGGCGATACAGGCGTTGGGGCAACCGGGCAGAACGATGCCACTGCTGGAACTAAAAGAGTGGGAACTAATACTTTTGAAGCCACTGACAATTTAACCGAAGGGGCTGCATATTTTCGCAATCTTGCCTACGACTTTGATGATGGCACCTCTGCAGAAAACACCCTCACTAATGACTACAATGTGCCTTCAACCTTGGGCATTACCAGCGGGGGAACTTTAGTTGAAACCGCAGTGGGCAGCGGTGATTCAGGTGGTCCTGCGTTCTTCAACACTTCTTCCGGTTTGACCATTGCTGGGATTACAAGTGGATCATCAGATGATAGTAAGTTTGGTTCTATCGGATCTTATGCTAGGGTTTCTGCCTTTGCCCGAGCCATCGATCTCATCGTTGGTACTCCTGTTGGCAATCGCATTACAACCACAAATTTTGCTGCAAGCCCCGGTGCAGGCAATGGTTCTTTCTCTGCACCCAATGCGCATGTTTATGATTCCACCGTAACCAATCCGACTGAATCCGTTGCAGAAATTGAAGCCTATAGCTCGGGATTCACAGGCGGCTTTACTATTGCAATGGGCGATGT
>CAXNFS010000160.1:0-7012 GCA_964201235.1 Gemmataceae bacterium
GTTATAATCATTCGACCCATCAAAGGTAGGATCGACCAAATTATCTTCTGTCATCTATTCTATACTCCAATGAAAATCATTTAGCTTTACCGTACTTGAAACGCAAGTCTGTCAGCACCGAGGCCGGCAAAAGCTTGCGTAACCTCGTAAGTATTGGTCGCTTCTGATACTGCGTAAGCTCTTGGAGCAATGCAGAACTATCGACCGACACCTCGAGCACACCTTTCTTCAACACTATCACGCGGGTGTGTTCCGCGTATTCTTCGCCTGCTGCTTCTGCCCAAGATTTTTCGAGTTTTAATCGCTCTTGTTTTCTACCCCAACCCTTGGCAACAAATAACTTACTCAGAATATCTCCGATTTTTTCCGGCCCTTTCTCTGGCTTGAAAAACCGTATTCCCATTTTCGTTTTCTCCAACTATTTCATCAGGTCAGGGGCATGATCAAGTATTGATAATCCTCACCAAACTTGAACAATGCAGGGCTTGCAGCATCAATCAAATCTAATCGTACTTCTGAATCGTTGGGCAAAACCTTCAACAAATCAGAAACAAACACAGGATTAAAAGCAATCTCTACATCAGGGCCTTGGTAATCAATCTCTAATTCAACTTTCGATTTACCAGATACGCTGCCCTGGGCCTGCATCACTAATTTTTTCGAATTGAATTTAAATAACACTTTTTTAACTTCATCATCCGCCATGATCGCGGCTTGCCTGACTGCAGACCCAAAAGCTTCGACTTTTAAAATCGCATGAGCCAAACACTTCTTAGGCAACACCATTTTGTAATCAGGGAAACGGCCCTCTACTAGCCTGCTGTAAACAATCGATCGTTCTGTTTTAAATAAAACTTCGTTCGGTCGGAAACAGACCTTGATGCTTTCCTGATCATCCGAAAAATTACGATCCAATAAATTCAGCGCTTTACTAGGCACCACCGGAGATTGCCCCTTAACCGAATGGCCACCATGCTCTGAAGCACTTCCTTGGGTCCACGCCAACCTTCGGCCATCGGTTGCAACTAATCTCACTGAATCTTTTTCAAGTTCCCATAAAGCGCCAGTCATGGTGTATCTTGCCATCTCTGAAGCGGATGCAAACACCGTTCTACGAATCATGGCACGCATGGTCCCTGCAGTCATTTCATGATACTTTTCATCCGAAAAGATCGGAATATCAGGAAAGTTTGCTGGGTCTTCACTGGGCATTTCAAATTCAAAAGATTTGCCAGCGATGTGACTTGAGTCGGCATCAGCTTCCAAATGAATTTCTGTATCTCGGGTTTCTCTTAAAATCGAAATAAGTTTTGAAGCTGGAAGAATTGCTTCTCCTGGTTTTTCAACCACCATACCTGCGATTTCAATCCGAACACCCAATTCCAAATCCGTAGCCATCAAAACACAACGGTCTTCATCTGCAACTGCTTTGAAGTTTTTAAGGATGGGTTTTACATCCTTGGATGAAATTGCAGAACTTGCAACTTGGCAAGCTGCTAATAACGCTTCGCGATTACATATTGCTTTCATATTCTTAGGATCCTCGTAACACACATCATCGCACACACAATGATTCTTAATAGTAAATATAAATAAATTTTATTACTTTTATTGAGTGCCACACCCAAGTTGTTAAAAACACTTTTGAGTAACACTTAAACTCTTTTCGAGTATAGAGTTATCATATCAAATTTGTTGTGGAAAACTTGTTATTTAATGGTCATTTCGTGGTTAATCTTGGTGCGCCTAATGTTGGTTGGGTTTGGAAGAGGGGTTGGTACAACAAAAGTTAACCATCGGTTGACATTGAAATAACAAGTTATCCACAATTAGGATTATGCAAAAACGTGTTCCAGCTGGCGAATAGTGCCCGAAAGGCTGATATTATTCCCAATCTCATCTTCGACCTTTTTATAGGAAAGTTGCTAGCAAAAAGCACTAAGCTAAGTCGTGTTCTAGCTGGCGAATAGTGCCTGAAAGGCTGATGTTATTCCCGATTTCATCTTCGACCTTTTTGCAGGCATGAAGTACGGTAGAGTGGTCTCTACCACCAAAAAATTCACCTATTTCTTGAAGTGACATACCGGTTAATCTGCGTGCCAAATACATGACAATCTGCCTTGGGAGCACGATTTCTTTATCGCGTGATCTGGTTTGCATAGATTTAGGCGTGATGCGGAAATGTTTGCCTACTTTAGAGGCAATAGATTCGACGCTAATGGCCTTTTTTAGGTGGCCCGGGGTAGCGAAAAGTTTTTCGAGATCGGAGCGCTTTAAAGGCCTGCCTAAAGTGCGAACCATGCTATGAACGCGGTTGCAAATGCTTTGCAATCTGCGCATGCTACCTTCCACTAAGCCAGCTAGCCATTCTAATGCTTGAGTTTCGATTTTGGTACCAAAAGATTCAAGCTTGCGTTCAAGAAAAAGCAGTCTGCTTTCAGGCCCAAGTGCGGGCAATTCAAGTATTAAACCCGAAGTTATACGATTAATAAAACGATAGGAAAACTTAGTTAAGTGGCCCGGTGCAATCGAGGTAGAAAGAATAGTAAGGTTTCGCCTAGCGGTTCTTTCATCAAGGATTCGAGCCAGAATATCAGCTTCTCTTGGTTTAAGAAGTTGGATGTCTTCCAAAACCAAAAGATCTAAATCGATGAGTTGTTTTTGCAGGGTATCGAAGTCATCGCGGTTTGTCATTTCTGCATCTCGAAGAGATTGACAAAAATCGGAAGCCCGCATTATCTGGGTGGTTTTGTTCTGTGATACCTTTAATATTTTTCGACAAAGTGAGCCTAAAAGCCTAGTTTTTCCAGACCCAGGAGGGCCGTAAAGAACGCTGATCGCATCAAATCGTTTGGGTGCCCGTAAGACAAATAATTTGCCCACTCGATCCAGAGATAATCTGGCGAGTCGATGTTCGGGAAAATTCAACCTCAGAGAATGAGGAGCGGCCATTAGCGTCCTGAAAAAGCCTTTAGTGTGTATTTATAGTCCAGCTGACTTGATTTTATGCTACTTCCTTGTCTCTTGTCTTGCAATCCTAACCTTCTTTTTTAACCGATACTTCTTGATTATTAAACCGATTATTCGGTTGTTCCAGTATGGTTTCGTAGGGATTGAACAGCGAATGCAATTCTTTTCGCACCCTCTATCGCCTCGGCTTCTTCCAAATGAACCCCGAAACTGAACCTCATGGAAGATTTTAAAACCTCCGGGGAAACTTGCATTGCCATTAATACGGGGGAAGGCAAAAGCGAACCACTTGAACATGCAGAACCGGTAGAGCAGGCCACCCCAGCCATATCCAACCGCATGAGAAGAATGTCGGCTTTCAAGCCAGGAAAACCCAGATTAAGCGTGAAGGGCAGCATGGGGTTGTATTCGCCATTGATGGTGAAATCAGCTACTTCTTTTCGAAGTTCTTGCAGAAATGATTCTCGGAGTAGGGCGACTTTATTGCGCCTTGCTTCGAGGTTGTTCATAGCCAGTTTAAGGGCCAAAGCCATGCCTACAACAAGGTGAACGGGTTCGGTTCCGGGTCGTAGGCTTTTTTGCTGATGCCCACCAAAGAGCATAGGTTTTAAAGTGGAGCCTCTGCGAACAAGAAGGGCACCAATACCTTTTGGGCCATGAAATTTATGGGCGCTCAGGGCTAATGAAGTAACACACAAGCGGTGGAAATCGATGCGTATTTTTCCTGCACCCTGCACTGCATCGGTATGCACCCACATTTTGCTTTGAAGCTGATTGCCTAGCGTTTCGATAGGTTGCAACACGCCTGTTTCGTGATTGACCAACATTAAGGTTGCGAGCTTGGTATCGGGTTTGATTTTGTGTGAAAGATTAGAAAGGCTGGTCTTACCCTGGGGTTCGGTTTCGAGCCATTGAACCTGAAAGCCCTGTTTTTCTAGCATTTTAAGATGTTCGGTGATTGAAGCGTGCTCTATTTGGGAAGCGAGTATGCTTGAAGGGGAATCAGATAAAGCACTTTGGAGAGCAAGATTGTTGGCTTCTGTGGCTCCACTGGTGAATACAACTTCATCGGGGAATGCGCCCAAGAGTTGGGCCATTTCTTCGCGGGAATCTTCGAGCGCTTTTCGTGCTTTTCGCCCTGCGCCATGGCTGCTTGATGGGTTCCCAAATTGGGTTAATGCGAAGGGCTGCATGGCATCCCAGATTTCGGGCAGAACCGGCGAGGTTGCATTCGAATCAAGATATATCAAGTTCAAATTATTCATAATTGCATCTTAGCGGATTCAATTGAGATGAGTGGTTTTAAAGCAACCCTTCTAAGGTTAATTTATCGCTGATCATATGTTTTAGATCTTCAAGGCCGGTAAGAGTTTTAAGAGTGGTGGCATCTATGAAGGGTCTGAGATTATCGGTGCGAAGGTCTTTGATGTAAATGGCGGGAAGGTCGTCTTCAAGCTTGAATTCTTTACGAAATTCATCCCGGTGCAGGAAGGTGAGTGGGGGCTTTATTTTGGCTAAGAAGTCGCGCCATTCCTTGCGCATCGAAAACGCACCATGGGTAAGGCCGCAAAGATTGCAAGGATAGGTACTTGGGGAAAGCACTTTGTGCGAGATATCCGCCATCATATTAAAGAACCCTCTGTCGGCATTGTAAACAAAAACGAGCCCTGAGTTTTTATCCATGACGGGGGTTTTCCTTATGTGATCGATACAACCGTTATTAGTTTAATCTCAAGAAGGAGACTAGGGAAGATAAAGGGCGTCGAATAGAGAAAAACAGATAAAGAAATAGGTTTGAGCAATGTTTTGGAAGAATAATGACGAAATTTAGGATAACTAGCTTGACTAGGGGGTAGTGTTTGTCATAAATTGAAATAACTTGGAAGCTATCTCCCAATAGTTTTCAGTAACTCTCAGGAGTCGAGTGTGATTGCCGAAGAACGAAGACAGCGCGTTTTAGACTTGGTCAGCACCAAAGGGTTTGCGACCTTGGCTGATCTCGCCTTGGAAATTCAAGTTTCCGAGTCGACTGTCAGGCGCGATCTCGAATTCTGGCACCAGCAGGGCAACCTCAAGCGCACTCACGGTGGGGCTATCTTTGTTGGTGATGGTTCTAGCTTTCCCGCTCTTGAAGAGCGCATTGACGCCCAACTCGAAGAAAAAAGGGCCATCGCTCGAGCTGCGGTTGGTCGCATTTGCGATGGTGATACTGTTCTTTTGGATGGCGGTACTACTACTTTAGAAGCTGCTCGCCTGCTTCTTGGTAGATCGATCCAAGTGGTTACCAACAGTTTGCCCATAGCTGCATTGCTGGCAGGCAGTCGGGAAACGGATCTCGTATTACTAGGCGGGTACATCTACCCCAAAACTGGCGTAGCTCTTGGGCCCTTTACGGTGCGCATGATGCAAGATCTTCATGTACACCAGACTTTGCTTAGTGTTAGCGGGTTGACCGAGCGGGGCTTGTTCAACAGCAATTTGCTCTTGGTCGAAACCGAGCGGGCAATGATGCGCTGTGCCGATGAAGTGGTTCTTCTTGCAGACCATACCAAGGTCGGGCGACCTGCTCTGGCGTTTCTTTGCGAGTGGTCTGAAATCGATCTTTTAGTTATCGATCGCAAGCTTGAAGACAGAAAAAAATCAATGTTGGCGCAAACAGGCGCCCGCCTTCTTATTGCGGGTGATCTCGAGGAGTTTGGCAGATGAGTTCCAATATGCTTAAAAATAACCTGATGGGCCTGGATCGCAATCGCATCGAGCAATTGGTTCGTGAAGCTGTGTCATCGCAATTAGGTAATAACCCTACTAAATCAGCAACTCCCGGTCAGCCTAACCCCTTATTGGTTAATGTTTCTGCGCGCCATGCTCATGTAACTCAGGAAGATCTTGAAAGGCTTTTTGGCAAAGGCCACAAACTAAAGGTGTTTAAAACCTTGTATCAGGATGGGTTCTTTGCAGCAGAAGAAACTGTAACTATCATCGGGCCTAGGCACCGCATGATTACCAACCTTCGTATTCTTGGCCCTTGCAGAGATCATAGCCAGGTAGAACTGGCCTTCACTGATGCTGTGCAACTGGGTCTAGATATTCCTGTAAGAAAAAGTGGCGACATTAATGATAGCCCTGGTTGCTACCTACTCGGCCCTGCTGGAATGATTCATCTTCCCAAGGGGGTTATCCGCCATGAACGCCATGTTCACATGAGCCCTGCGGATGCCAGCTTTTATCAAGTCAAAGACGGCGATCGCCTTAATTTGCGCGTGACAAGCGATTGTGCCGTGGTTTTCGAAAAACTTCTTTGCAGGGTGGGTAACGCCATCAAGCTGGAAGTGCATATCGATACCGATGAAGGTAACGCGTGTAATTATGCTCGGGCAACCGGGTTTGAACTGTTTCGATAAGTTTTTTGTCCGGGCGTGACGGACAGAAGGCAAATCGAGTAATGGAGAAAGAACGATGGCAGTAAACATGGAAGCTCTCGGGATGATCGAAACCCGTGGCATGGTCCCTTTGATCGAAGCTAGCGACACAATGCTGAAGGCAGCGAATGTGAAGTTGGTAGGTTGGACAAAAATTGGCAGCGGTTTAGTAACCGCAATGGTAGTGGGTGATGTTGCAGCAGTAAAAGCTGCGATAGACGCAGGCGCCGCTGCTGCCAGCAGGGTTGGTGAAGTCGTTGGAGTTCAAGTAATTCCAAGACCACACGAAGATATCAGCTCCCTGATTCCTGAACGAAAAGCAATCAGCTAAACCCTAACCATTAATGAAACGGAGGAAAAAGAAATGGCAACAGTAGCGACTCGTGGACAAGCCGAAGCCCTCGGCATGGTGGAAACCAAAGGATACATTGCAGCAGTGGCAAGCACGGATGCAATGTTGAAGGCTGCAAATGTAACCCTTGCAGGCCAGGTACAGATTGGGAACGCATTTGTATGCACATTTGTGCGTGGCGATGTGGGCTCGGTTCGTGCTGCGGTTGATGCAGGTGCACAAGCTGCGACCGCCAATGGCGAGTTGGTAAGTGCGCATGTTATTCCAAGGC
>CAXNFS010000161.1:0-7007 GCA_964201235.1 Gemmataceae bacterium
GCCATCAGCATGACTCTTAAAGCTTCCGAATGGATCCCCTCTTTGGCGGATCCTGTGAACAGGGCAACATAATTCTTCAACTCCTCTTTCGTGGGATCGCGAAAGACAACTTTTTTGAAATGTTGCGACGCAGCGACTTCAAGTTGATCTCGGTTGGGTGCACTTTTTTGCGAAGCGATGTCCTTATAGATCTGTCCTTTTTGGATGAGCTGATCTGCACAATAGCCGGCATTTACAAGCAAGACATCGACCACTGCCGAATCCGCAAACAAGAGGTTTGCATATTCCTTAATGCCTTTTCTATCTTCCACAAGAAATGGTTGCCTAATACTTCTCGCATCACCACCGTAGTTGGACTTAATATTATCAAAGACATTTGGACTTGTTCTCCATAAGCGAGCCGGGGAAAACGGTTTCGTTTTGATCTCCCCGTTGAACAACTTCTCATGGTTCACTAAATTGCCATAGTCTGGATGCTCGAGTTTTTGATAGAGACTCGTGGCATTACCTGACTTGTTCAGTTCAGCATTTATCCAATCAATTACCTTGCTCACATCACTCGCCGAGGGTTGCTTTTCTTTCGAGGGAGGCATTTCAGACAAAACCAACTGCTTGAGTACCAAATTCCATAGCTCTAAGTCTTTTCCAATGGCTAGTTTCGCACTAATATTGTTCAGTGTTACATCGCCTTTGGATTTTGTTGAACCATGGCAAGATGTGCAATGGGTATCGAGAAACGGCTTGATGACAGATTCAAATGTTTTAATATCTGCATCAGCTATTTTTGCTTCCGGTTTTTTTTCGGCAGACTGCAAGGTCGAAGTGCCTGTGTGCAAAAAAGCCAATGTCGCCATGAGCGACAAGCAGGAGGCCAATGCGATAAGCAGGCGTTTATAAACCACACTGAGTCTCCTTCTTCTGCGTTGATGCATAGATCAACGCACAGTTGCTGTCAGCTAGCTCCAAAGCATCCAAGGCCACCCCTGATGCTGCGGCATTCTTTTGTAATGATCTTGCCCAGATGAACGCCAATGGGAACATGAATCGCTACCGCTTTCAGAGCAAATAGAATATTTCGAACTTTGGTGTCCAGCGATTGGTGAATCTGAGATTCGCATGGGTCAGCCATTAGCTTGCCACCATTATCAGTTTTCGGAAATCGCTTCATTCAGGTAGGACGCAAATTACAATCCGCATTATAGTCTACCCCCGCTTAGGACTGCCGTCAATCTACTGTTCCAAACCGAGATCCATCTGCAAAGCTGATCCTGAACTTCGAAATCGACCGAGGCTTGTATAATGCTCTTATCAGGGAGATTGCTCAGATACTTGATTTAACCCAATTCACTAATTGAATAGTTAGATTTTCACCTCTCCAGCTTGCAAACTTAGAAATATAGCTACTTTAAGATCACAAAAGCCAAACTCTAGTTGACCTGCTCGCCGGAAGCCAATACCTTGGTGAAATGATTATCTTAATTCAAATCAATTTCAGTCCAAAAGGCACCAGGTAAAAAGATGAATGTAATCGTCACAGATTCGCCTTTAAACATTGAGACTGAATATTTTGAAGTAAAAATTCTCAACAGACCGATTCATTGGCCTACTTTTGGAGCACTTGCATTAATCCACATAGGCGCATTGATTGCCCCTTTTTACTTTTCTTGGCAAGGCCTGGCCTGCTTGATCGCACTGTATTGCTATACAGGCTGCATAGGTATCACTTTTTGCTACCACCGTATGCTTACCCACCGTGGCTTTAAACTAAACCCCATCGCTAAATGGTTCGCCCACCTTGCAGGCGCTTTAGCATTGCAAGGCAGGCCACTCGATTGGGCCATGAGCCATCGAATTCATCATGCACGATCCGACCAACAGGGCGACCCTCATTCACCGCTTGATGGCAGTTTATGGTCGCATTTTCTATGGTTAATACCTCGGCGCAATAAAGAAACTCATGAACTTCTAATCGCAAAATACACCCCAGATTTACTTCAAGACCGCTGTTGTGTATTCTTCAACCGCACTTATATCTTTTGGAATATACTGCTAGGTGCAGCACTCCTAGGCTTTGGCGGACTTTCATGCTTCTTGTGGGGTTTTTGTTTACGAACTGCAATGGTCTGGCATATGACTTGGCTAATCAATTCAGCAACTCATATTTGGGGCTATCGAAATTACACTACTTCCGATCAATCGCGCAACTTGTGGTGGGTCGCATTGGTCACCTTCGGCGAAGGTTGGCACAACAACCATCATGCACAACCTGCTGCTGCCTATCATGGGCACCGCTGGTGGGAAATTGATGCAACAGGTTGGGTGATTTCTATTTGCAAAGTTTTGAGAATCGCAACGAATGTTAAAAACCCCAAACCTATGACCGCGAATTCGCAAACAGAAACGATTTACAGCTAATTATAGGGAAAGCCTAGAGTTCCTGAATCTCGTCGTTCAACTGGCTCCAAAGATCCTCTGCAGCAGATAACTTCTCTGTTACCTGAACCAACTCTTTTTCCAACCGATCCAATTCCTCGATGTCGGTTACCTTGGGTAACTGTGCATTAAGAGTTCGCTTCTGGGAATCAAGTTGTGCGATACTTTTTTCAACCAGCTTAATTTCCTTGGCAGGATCCCGATCAACATTTTTCGGAACTGCAACTTCAGCCTTTACAGGCTTAGCAACCGCTTGAGGAATTTTAGTCTTCTGTGAAGCCAATTCTCTTTCGCCCGCTTCAATTTCCTTATTCACTTTGTAAAGATAATTATCATATTGCCCGCTGTAAATAGTCACTCGACTATCGCGAACCTCGATGATACTGGTAGCAACTGTTTTAGTAAAATGCCTATCATGGCTCGTAAAAATCACGGTTCCTTCGTAATTGGTTAATGCCTCTGCAAGGGATTCAACTGTATCAACATCCAAGTGATTTCCTGGTTCATCAAGAATCAGAATGTTCAAGTCGCTCAACATTAATCCCGCAAGGCAAAGCCTGGCTCGTTCGCCACCAGAGAGAACGGAAACTGGTTTTTTAACATGCATCCCTCTGAATAAAAACGAACCTGCAACTTCTAGGATGTCCTGATCTTTTTTACCCTTAGCTGCGTTCTGGTAAAGGTATTCTAAAACAGTTTGTTTTTCTGAAAGACTGGTGTAAACATGTTGTGCATAAACACCAATCGAACACCCATGCCCCCATCGAACTTCCCCGGTAACTGGTTTCAGTGAATCAACCAAGGTACGCAGGAAAGTGGTTTTCCCCTGACCGTTATCCCCAACAATTGCAAAGCGCATGCCATGGTCAATTTCGATATTAACATCAGAAGCAATGGTTCGATCAGGATATCCAATGCTAAGATTTTTGCAGCGTAAAGCAGGGCCTTTGCGAGGGGTAATTCGAGGAGGGCGAATTCTTGCAACGGGCTGAGCGGATTCGATTTTGGTAAGTTCTAGGCGCCCGAGTTGCTTTTCCTTGGATTTCGCCAAGGTTGCAGTACTGGCACGCGCCTTATTCTTCGCGATAAATTCTTCCAAGTGTTTCATTTTCGCAAGCACGGCTTGATTCGATCGCTCTTCGTGCATCTTTTTTTCTTGGAGAAACTCCAAATATGCATCAACCTTGCCTGGGAAGGCGGTAAGTTTGCCCATGGAAAGATCTAAAGTATGATC
This sequence comes from Gemmataceae bacterium, assembly GCA_964201235.1. GTDB lineage: Bacteria > Planctomycetota > Planctomycetia > Gemmatales > Gemmataceae > UBA969. The sequence continues at coordinate 3,668 of CAXNFS010000161.1, forward strand.
ACAGGTTGCCCCGAGAAAGGTACGATCATGGGAAACAATAAGGCAGGCTGCTTTATAGTTGACCAAAAAATGCTCTAAAAGAATCTGGGTGCGTAAATCCAAGAAGTTTGTTGGTTCGTCAAGCAGAAGCAAATTCGGTTCCATTAACAACAAACTTGCAAGCTTAACTCTAGTTTGCCAACCACCCGATAGTGAAGAAATTGGCCCATCGAGATAGGAACCTTTTAATTCAAACTGCCCCGCAACTTCTCCACATTTCCAAGAAGGTTGCCCGCTTTCTCGCTGCAAGAAATCCATTGCGGTTTCGCCCTGCACAAATGGATCGTGCTGCCTGAGATAACCCAGTCGAAGATTTGGATGGCGAATAACTTCACCATTATCTAATTCTTCTTCACCCAAAAGAATACGCAGTAATGTGCTTTTTCCTGCGCCATTACGCCCAATGAAACCAACTTTTACATTATCTGAGATGGAAGCATCCGCCTCATCCAGTAAGATTTGTTCCCCGTAACCTTTACAAGCACTTTTTATTTGTAACAAAATAGCCATTTAAATCAGAGTCCCCGGCATTAATTACATAATACAGTAAAACCAAGCACCACAATTTACACCATGCGTTTATAGGCAAAATGCTGGTTGCGTGGCAATGGTTGTAAGCTATAATTATGCTAAAAAGTCGATATTTTTCAAACTCATTACCATTATTTTAGAAGCAATGCCATGTTTATTGCCATGATAATGCCCATATAAGGAATTCTTAACAGTTTAGCATTTTTGACTTAAACATGATTTTGTTAATAAGTTAGACTGCGTATCCTTGGTTATAATTCAGTAAATAGAAAAGGAATCTTCATAATGTCTACACACTTAGCCCACATGGTTTTTTTCAAGTTAAAAGATAACAGTGCAGCAGCATCCAGCAAATTGGTTGCCGAATGTTTAAAATATCTGAAACCGCATGCAGGTATTGCATACTTTTCCGCAGGCACTTTAGCCCGTGAACTTAACCGAGAGGTCAATGATCAGAATTTTGATGTCGCTCTTCATGTGGTATTCAATGATGTAAAACACCATGATGTATATCAAGACAGCGACATGCACAACGAATTCATCGCCAACAATAAAGATAACTGGGAAAAAGTCCGTGTGTTTGATTCCCATGTATGAGTTTAATAAGCGCCAGATTAGGCTTTATTTCTTGCCATCCTAACTTCGATAAAGGAAATAACGCAAATCACCACAAAATGAAGCATAAGCAAATTGGTGATCAGTTTGCTAATTGATGCAGCAGGCTTGGGCAGGTCGTTCATATTTCCTGAAAGAAACTTTGGCAAGTCGGTCAGACCACCTGAAATCGTTGCTAGAAATCCAATAATTGCAACCATGGCTGCACCATGCATGACATGTTTTCGCAATTTAGGATTGAAAGCCAAAAGCCCCAGCACCAGCAAAAGCGTGCCAATAAAGGATGGAATCAAAGCGGTGAAGTGCTCTTTCCCTGTTGCAACAAAGCCAACTATTCCAGTGATAATTAAATCCAAGGCGAAAAGGATTGTGATAAAAGGCATGCTCTGCTCCTAAAATAAAATAATAGTTTCGAAAATCTATACTCTTGTATATAATGATAGCGCCTCTGCGGTGTTCGTCACCTAGCTTGCTTTTGGCGAACCGATAAGAGTACCCGATGGGATCCAAAAGGTTTCTGGTGCATGCAAGCCCGCCCAAGTAGTGGGATTCGTAAACCAGAGCTGAGGATTCCAACGTTAAAATGCGGGTTCTCAAAAGAGCTGAAACGGCACAGGTGGGGGCGTTTTTCTTTTTGTTTAGAATTAAAATCGGATCTTACCAACCATTCTTCAAATCCCCTAAATTGAAGCTAATCAACACGTTATAGCTTCCAGCTGGAACTGGCGTTGACATTATCAGCTGAATACTTAATCTTGGTAATCATACTGGTTCAAGTATTCGTGCTAGTCACCTGGGTCATGGATGACCCGCGATAAGCTGGCAAGGATTGGCTGGAGGTCGAGGGACGACTTAAAGTTTCGCAAGGTTTTTACGAATACTTGAACCTTTCATTTTTTTATTCTCACATCATAATCTTTTAGTCTAATTCTTTTATTCTTTGCGGTTTAATTATAGAGATGCGTTTTTTTATCCACTTCGCTATACTTCTTACATAAGTGGATGTACTTACTTTGCCTGATTTCAGGCCTTTAGGAGAATTAAAAAGGCTAATGGGAAAATCGATCATAAAGGATAGTGCTGGAGTTCTAGAGGAACTTTTACAAAAAAAAATCCTTGTAATGGATGGTGCAATGGGATCAATGATCTATGCCCATGAACCAACGGAAGAGGACTATCGAGGTAAAAGGTTCAAAGACCACCCGGTCTTATTAAAAAATTGCACCGAGATCATGTGTCTCAGTCAGCCCGACCTTATCAAAAATATCCACACAGCATACCTTGAAGCTGGTTCGGACATCATTGAAACAAACACTTTCAATTCCAGCATTATTTGCATGGAAGAATTTCATTTGCACGAACATGTGCGCGAATTAAACATCGCGGCAGTACGCATTGCTCGCGAAGCAGCAGACGAAATGACCCGCAAAACCCCATTTAAACCAAGGTTTGTCGCAGGCAGCATCGGGCCCACAAAAAAAAGCCTTTCTCTTGGCGTTGATGTTAACAACCCTGCAAAAAGGGAAATTACTTTTGATAAAATGGTTGAGAATTATTACACCCAGATTGAAGCTTTAGTCGAAGGCGGCGTTGATATCCTTCTGCCAGAAACCTCCTTCGATACGCTGGTTTTAAAGGCTTGCCTATTTGCAATCTCCACTTATTTTGAAAAGACCGGCAACAAGATTCCTGTCATGATTTCTGGCACCATATTCGACAATGGCCGAACGCTTTCAGCACAGCCAGTCGAGGCTTTTTACACCTCGGTAGCTCATGCCAACGCTATGAGTGTTGGACTTAATTGCGCTGTGGGTGTCAAGCAGATGCGCGGCCCAATCGAAACACTTTCCGAAATGTCGAAGTTCAAAATTAGTTGTTACCCCAACGCTGGAATGCCCGATGGATTTGGCGGATTCCAAGGAAACATAGAAGAAACATCGCAACAACTTCGTGAGTTTTCTCAAAACGGTTGGTTGAACTTTGTGGGTGGTTGCTGTGGGACAGACCCACAATGGATCAAATCAATTTCGGAAGTCGTGGAGGGTATTACGCCCCGACGCAGAGATATTTTAGGTGTGCATTCTTGGTACTGTGGCACCAAGACTCTCACCATTCGGGAAACTACGGGATTCATCACAATCGGTGAACGTACGAA
>CAXNFS010000162.1:0-6961 GCA_964201235.1 Gemmataceae bacterium
ACAATGAAAACTGCTTCTGGTTTGGAATATGAAGTACTTAAAGAAGGCACTGGCGATGAAGCCAAGGCTGGAAAAAAAGTAACCGTTCATTACACAGGTTGGTTGAAGAGCAATGGTAAAAAGTTTGATAGTAGCGTTGATCGTGGCGACCCATTTGTATTCGGTTTGGGCGCTGGAATGGTTATTAAGGGCTGGGACGAAGGCGTTGCAGGCATGAAAATTGGCGAAAAACGCAAACTGACCATTCCTCCTGATCTTGGTTATGGCGCACGCGGTGCAGGCGGGGTTATTCCTCCAAATGCTGACCTTATTTTTGAAGTTGAACTTTTAAAGATCAACTAACTTCCGCTGCTGGCGTCTAGGATGTCCAGCCATTCACGATTTAAATATGCCAGGTGTTCCCCCAAGATTTTATCAAAGGGAAGCCTGGCTAGTTTTTTATATGCCTCAACCATCAATGATGCAGCTTTTCGTATTCGATGCTCATCGCCCACTTGCCATAAATCTTTTGCAAGCTTCAAAGCGGTTGCAGCTTTCCCCAACGCCTGCAATCGAGCAGCTTCCTCCATAACTTTTTCATATTCAGTATCAGACCAAACCATGTAGGGTATTTTCTTCTTGATAGATTTATCAATTTCTCCTACGGCATTTTCAGCGGCAACCACGCCCACCCCATCAATTGTTTTTTCTACAACATTACGCCTGCCAACTTGGATTTTTTTCGCTAATGGCCGATACTTCAGCAAAGCTTTTCGCACTTTATCGCATGCTTTTTTACTTTCTTCCAATTCCGCTCCTGTCAGTACGACATCATCTTCATCATTGATCAATTCCTTATCATCCAGGTATCTTTCAACAGCAGAAAATAAGCTCCTTCCATCAAAATTAAACTGCAAACCATCATTTGCAGAATAAGAAGTGACGCAATAACTTTTACCCGCGGGAGCGTCGATATAATAACCTGCATGCCAGCGGTCTTCCCCTCGTGCAAACAGCGTAAAAAACTCTGGTGGGTCGAGACCATATCTCCAATGAAGTGAAATCGGGATCTCGCCTGAATAGGTATCGAATTTCCCAGAGAGAACTTCAAAAGCGCCCACAAGATAAATTCCCAATGATTCTTCGAGCGCACTTAGTGGCTCTAAGGGGCGGAGCGATTTTGCAAATTCCCAGAACAATAGCATCTCTTTGGGAAAGGAAACTTGCAATTGCTGCTCAAGCCATTCGCATCTTTGTTTAGGTGAACGATTCATTAGGGGCCTTAAAAAAGAAAACGACCGGCGCATGAAGCAGCCGGTCGAAATGCCATCGTTATTACTATCTTTACTATGCGAGAATCCCGGTAACAGGGTCACCTTGGACAAGTTCTCTGGGCTGATTCAAGTGGTTATAAACTATAGTGCCAGGATCAATACCAACACTATGGTACAGGGTTGCCAACAATTCGCGTGGATGAACAGGGTTATCCACTGGGGCAGAGGCAGTCTTGTCGGACTTGCCATATACCAAACCACGCTTAACGCCCGCTCCTGCAACCACTGCAGTGTAGCAGTAGGGCCAGTGATCGCGGCCATCATCATTATTTTGATTTCCGGAAGTCGAAACACCTCTTTGGGGGCTTCTACCAAATTCACCCACAGCAATAACCAGGGTTTCTGCGAGCAAGCCTCTTTCGTCCAGGTCTGCGATGAGAGTAGTAAGACCAGAATCAAGCATTGGTGCAGATTGATCCTTCATGCGCTTGGAAAGTCCAACATGTACATCCCATGAATGGTTGTCAGAGTTTGCCACTTTGGGCCAGTTAATTTCAACAAACTTCGTACCAGCTTCAATCAACCTACGAGCCAATAAACAGCTTTGACCAAAGGTGTTCATACCATAGCGTTCGCGCAGGGCTTTTGGTTCTTGAGCGAGTTCAAAAGCTTTTCTGGCATTTCCAGAAATAACCAAGCTAAGAGCTTTACCATAATAATCATCAAGTGCATATTTGGAGGTTGCCTCTTCCAAAGCGGGCAAGCCCTTATTGATTGATTCACGAATGCTAGCCCTGCGTCCAAGCCTTTGGGCGCTAGTTTCTTCGCGCAGTTTTAAATCATCAATTTTAATGCGGTCCATTTTGGTCATGTCCATGTCGTCACCTGCGGGATAGAGCAGGTATGGATCATAGGCTCGGCCAAGAAATCCAGCAGTACCGCCCTTTCCTACAACATTGCTTTCTTGCAATGGCCTAGGAAGCATAACAAACGGTAGCATGGGTTTTACAGGAGGCTTGATTCTTACAACATTAGAGCCAACATTCGGGAAATCTTTAGGGGTTGGCGGTTCCAATTGGCCTGAAGGGCTGACCTTGTCTGCTGTATAGCCCGTCAACATTTGATAAATTGCAGCGGTATGATTAAACAAGCCAACTGGCGTGTAACTCATGGAGCGGATCATGGTGAATTTATCATTCACTTGTGCCAGCTTGGGTAGTAACTCGGTGTACTTTACACCTGGAATTTTAGTGTCTATAGCTTTGAACACGCTTCGCACATTGTCTGGAACATTTTCTTTAGGGTCCCAAAGGTCGAGATGACTAGGGCCGCCTTGCAAGTAAACAAGGATTACACTTTTTGCTTTACCAAATCCCGGGCCGCCTGATTGGTTGCTTGCTGCACTTGCCTTCTGCAAACTAAAAATATCTGCAAGGCTGATGCCGAGGGTTGCGCTGCCACCAACACGGAGAATTTCTCGTCTTGTTATCCCATCACAAGTATCTTTACTGGGCCTAGATGGAATTACTAACATTATTCGATCTCCATAAAAAACAGTGCTAAAGAAAAGTCAGTCGGCGTGAGGCAAAAACAGTTCCAGCCAAGAATCACAGCTTTAGTATCCCTTGAAATAAGAATATCTTCAAGCACTAACTTTACTTTTTTAGCCCGGAGGGGTTGCTGGTCTGGGCAAATTATACCATATAAGGTTACAAAAAGCCTTTTCTTCTTCTTCAAGCGTAAAATCGGCAGCTTTTAAAGTTAAATCCAATTGATCTGCTTTCGATGCCCCTAAAATTGCAGAAGTAACTCCCGATTGCGCCAAAACCCAAGCTATTGAAGCAGTTATGATCGATTTACCTCGTTTATTAAAAAACTCACTTAATCGATTCGATTCTGCCAAATGGGCCTGATGCCAATAACGCTCGCGATAAAGATCGCCTGTTTTCCCCAGGTTAAATCGGGCGCCTGCATCTTGGCTTTCCAACGAATTGTACTTACCTGTAAGCATGCCACCTGCCAAGGGATTATAGCAAAGGACACCCAAATTTTGGTTTCGACAAAGTGGAAGTAGTTCAGCTTCGATTTCACGATAAAGAATGTTGTACCTAGGTTGAACCGTGGCCCAGCGTGACCAACCATGCTTATCACTAATTCCCAAGGCCAAGGCGATTTGCCAAGCGGGGTAATTGGAACATCCTATGGCCCGAACTTTCCCTTGTTGCAAAAGATCATCAAAGGCACGAAGAGTTTCTTCCAAGGGCGTGTTGGGGTCGGGCGCATGAGCTTGATAAAGATCAAAATTATCAGTTTGCAGCCGTTTCAGACTGGCCTCAACGGAATTCATGATATGCCTGCGAGACAGCCCCTCATCATTGATCGAGGTACCCACTCGCTGCTTGCATTTAGTAGCAAGTACAAACTGATTTCTTTTTCCTTTAAGCCATTTGCCTATGATTTCTTCTGTCGCGCCCCAGGTATTTTCATCGGGAGGAATAGGATAGACATCTGCGGTGTCGATAAAATTAACGCCCGCATTAACAGCTTTGTCAATGATTGCAAACGAAGTGTTTTCATCCGCTTGCTTGCCAAAAGTCATGGTTCCCAAACAAAGCTCACTAACTTTGAGGCCCGTATTTCCAAGCAATCGATATTTCATGTTTTAATCCGAAGATTCGGGTGGGGTAACAATCATTGATAAAATAGTCCCATAGCAATTGAACGCAAGCATTAAAACCAGAATTTAGAAATCAACCTGGCACCGAAGGAAAAAACCATTATCGCCCAATTGCCCCTTGGATTCATTCACATTTGCAATGTTCCACCATTGCTCAAGCTGATAACCAACTGAAAACTTGGTATTCGATGCCCGAATTGGAGTGTAGCTAAAGCCTGTTTGAAAAGTTACTGCAGGGATGGATTGGATAACAAACTGGCTACTGGTTGCAGAAAAAGGCCCTTGAGTGGCCGAAAAGTTCTGACTTGTCTGACCTATAAGTACTGTTCCATCAACTAAAGCAAAGTGCGAGAAGCCAGGTATTTTTTCAAATCTCTTGTGCGTTTCTATTGCAAAATGCGGACCACCACCAAACATGTAGTTTGTTTCCGAAAAGTTTTCAAACTTGTTTTCCTGAGTCGTTGAAAAGTAGATTCCACCAATCCTAGCACCAATCCGAAAGAACACATCAAACTTGTTAAAGGGCTGAAACATCGGGGCAATATAATCAAGGTCTCCAATGTTAAAACTTACTTCTGTATTTACAGTTGCTGGAAGTTTATTGATTGGCTCGCTCGAACTTCCAGAAGAAGAAAATCCGCGCCATGATACTGCAAATCCGCCCTGTTCTCCTGCCAACCTATAACCTAATTCTAAATGCGGTTGAAATGCCCAATCCAATGTGGCAGAAGGAAGATTGACATTTACCACACGCCCATTTTGATACGTAACAGTAGATTGAAGCTGATTGGTAAGATTGGGTAATACCCCACCAAAATCCACATTAATGAATATTGCAGGGTCATCTTTTACCGAGCCATAAATACTTTTATCTCTTGTAAGATTATCCACAAATACTGGGGTTTGGGGAAAAAGCGTTGGCGGTAAACTATCTACATTCATTGGGTCTAATGGCGAACGAACAGGATCGTTGAGTATCCCAGGGGCAGATGGAACCGAATTAGGAACAGGAACAGGCGCGCCCAAAAGAGGCTGTGGCGGCGGGGGCGGGACCGCTTGCTGTAATGGCGACGGCTGCAACGGCATTGGCTGCTGAGAATAAACTGATGATATGCAAAAAACATCACTTATCAGCAACATTGCAATTACATTCAACAAATTCTTGAAGCTATCTTTCACTAAGATTCCTGACAAATAATTACCATCATTTCCCAACATCTACACACAATCATTTTTTGAAATAACAAGTTTTAACTTGCCTGCAATAGCATTTGCCCAATCCTATGTTTGGTATTTTCACTATTCATGTTAAATTACACAGAAGAAATAGTTTAAAAGGAACCGTCAGATGGAAATCGATGCTAAAGTCTGTTATTGCTTCCATGTAAGCAAAAGGAAAATTTTAAGCTTCATACGGCACGAAAAGCCCAAGGTCGCAAGTATGCTTTCTGAATGCGCAGGCGCTGGTAGTGGCTGCGGGTGGTGTGTTCCCTTCCTTAAGCAAATACATGCACAATGCCTCGAAAGTGGCTCCGCAAATTTGGAAATATTGCATTCAGATGATTATGCAAAAGGCAGGGAAGCCTATATTAAGTCCGGAAAAGGAAAGCCCCCTTCCCCCCCAAATAATCCTATCTGATCTAAGATTGTTCTTTGTTATTTTCTCATCGTTAGGTTATTATTCGATTAGTCCTCTTCCCACCTTCCATAGGAGCCTTTCATGAGTGACCCGATTTTTTCAAACTCTAACTCCCCCGATTCAAACCCCCTTAACCGCAGAGACTTCATCAAGAGTGTTTCCGCTATCGGCCTTGCCTCCACAACAGGCAACCAATTTGCCCACGCCGCTCCTGATACCTCCAAGGCAGATGAAACTGCTGTCAAGGGTTTATACGAATCCCTTACAGATAGACAAAAAAAAGAGATCTGCTTTGATTGGGATCATAAAGATGCTAACAGAGGATTGCTACGAACCTTCGTCTCCAATAACTGGCAGATTACCAAGCCACACATTCGCAGCGAATATTATTCAAAAAAACAACAAGACATCATTCACGATATTTTTAAAGGCCTCGTCAACCCTGAGTGGTATTCCAAATTCCTTAAACAACTTAAAGACGACACCAATGGCAAAGAATGGGGTGCCGACCAAAGCATCGCAATCTTCGGTAAACCTGGTTCGGGAAAATTCGAATTTGTCATGACCGGCAGGCATATGACTCTCCGAGCTGATGGTAACTCTGAAGACAGTGTGGCTTTTGGTGGGCCCATTTTCTACGGTCATGCCGCTGATACTTTTAACGAAGGGGCAGATCACAAAGGTAATAACTTCTGGCCTCAAGCCTTGAAGGCTAACAAGGTTTATCAACTTCTACGCGAAGACCAAAGAAAAATCGCATTGGTTGAAAAAACTCCTCCTGAAGCTGCAGTTGCATTCAAAGGCAAGGAAGGCAAGTTCTCCGGAATCGCAGTCAACAAGTTGGATTCCACCCAGAAAAAAGAACTCCAGGGTGTTCTCAGCGGATTGATCGAGCCATTCCGATTAAATGACCAAAACGAAGCGATGGCTTGCTTGGAAAAACAAGGTGGGATAGATAGCTGCAATCTAAGTTTTTATCAGCAAGGCGATATCGGCAAAGATGGCGTTTGGGATAACTGGCGTTTGGAAGGCCCCTCTTTTGTTTGGTATTTTAGAGGCAGCCCACATGTTCATGTTTGGGTTAATGTCGCAGATAACTCAGCTATTAAGCTTAACGCTAAGGGCTAAGTTTCAGCGTAACATCATCGGCACTTTCCCCGGTTTTAATTGCAATAATTCCGGGGGAATTGAAATGCCCGGTATTGTCACTAAATGAACTCTGGCCAGATCCCTTAACATCAACGGGTAATCTGGCCATTTTCCTTCTACTAGCTGAAGTTTAACTTTTTCATCATCCTGCAACATTTGAATTAATTCGTTCTCTACAACCGTCCTAATATCTTCGGGCAAGTCTTCAAATTTACATGCACCGAATTCATAATTAAATAAAGG
>CAXNFS010000163.1:0-6957 GCA_964201235.1 Gemmataceae bacterium
CGGGCGCTGCAGGCCTTTTGGCAGGTATCTCTGCGGGAAAGTCGGGCGCCAAAACTCTTGTCCTTGAAAAAAATCGCAAGCCAGGCGTCAAAATCCTTATGTCAGGCGGCACTCGCTGCAACATCACCCACAACACCGATAATCGAGGGATCGTTAAAGCCTTTGGCAATAACGGAAAATTTCTGCACTCTCCACTTGCGGCATTTAGCGTCGATGAAACAATTCGCTTCTTCAATCAAGCAGGCGTTGCAACCAAAATTGAACCCACAGGAAAAATATTCCCAGTCAGCAACAAAGCCCTTGATGTTTTAGACGCCTTACTTAATCAGCTAAAGAATGAAAACGCTACACTATTGCTAGAAACCCCCGTTCTCGATCTCGATCCCAATGAAGATGGTTTTCTTTTAAATACCCATGTCCAAACTTTCTACGCAAAAAAAATAATACTTACCACAGGGGGATTATCCTTTCCAGGATGTGGAACAACAGGCGATGGATACAAGTTTGCTATGAAATTTGGGCACACCATAAAAGAAACACAACCAGCCTTGGCGCCCTTGAAAACCGATGCAAGATGGGTGCACGAATTAAGTGGCGTAACCATTCCGGATGTAGGGGTAACTGCCTGCCTAAATGAAAAACCAATGATGCAAGACAGGGGCTCATTCCTCTTCACTCATTTTGGTTTATCCGGACCCGTGATATTAAATGTGAGCAAGGCACTTAACAGCCTTTCTAACTTTAAGGACAGCTCCCTAAAGCTTGATTTTCTACCCTCAGTCAAAGAAACCGACCTTGAAGCAAAACTACAATCCTTTGCATCAACAGATGGAAAAAAACTACTTTCTGTTGCCTTGGGTGAACTGCTGCCTCGCAGACTTCTCGAGGGGTTATTCAATCAAATCGGTTTTAGTCCAGAAAGAAAATGCGCAGGGATTAGCAAAGATGAGCGCAAAGCTATCGTCGTTTCCATCAAGTCAAAATCGGTTAATATCACAGGCACCCTAGGGTACGCCAAGGCGGAAGTAACTACAGGCGGAGTAAGTCTTGATGAGGTGAATTCAAAAACCATGGAAAGCAAGCTAAAGAAGGGATTGTATTTAGCAGGCGAGATTTTAGACCTCGATGGGCCCATAGGCGGATTTAATTTCCAGGCTGCTTGGAGTACTGGTTTTTTGGCTGGATCTCAGGCTAATGAGCAAAACATCTAAGTGCTTATGATCTTTTATGGTACACTAAATTAGTGTTTTAAGTTCCTAAAAGAACTCATTCATTTTCCGGGGAAGAATCATGTATCTTAAACTTTGCTCCTTTGTATTACTTTGCATCGCATTTATTTCTTTTTCTGCTCTAGGGCAGGATGCCAAGAAAAACAAAACCCCGTTAGATCGAATTGATATTTCAAAGGTAACAGGAAGTACAATCGTAGGTAAAGTGGCTTCCGAACCGACCGAGAAATCCATCATTGTTCAAATTCATAGCCCAAAAGCACCCAACAATCTGCCTGCGAACAAAGGTAAAAATGCACCAGCAGTAAATGACTGGAAAGAACTGGAAATCCCGATCAAAGAAACCACTAAGTTCCGTTTCAAAGAACCAGTTGAAGCTTTTGATGATAAGGGAAATATTAAAGTCTACACACCACAAGATCTGAAAAAACTGAAAGGAAGCAATCCTAATCTTCCAGGATATGAAGCGAAACCTGAAAACATCATTCCCGGGCACTTAGTCACAATATCACTTGCAAAGCAGGAAAATAAAATATTTGCAAGCATGATCATGGTGACGGGGAAAGATGGATCACCCAATCCTGACAACAAACCGGCCACCAAGAAAAAGAATTAACTATTGCTAATCATGGCTTTAGATCGCGGGCTATTTAACCTGCGATCTTTTTTTTTGCACATTAGGCCCTTGTTTAATAGACACAAAACAATTATCATCGCCCTACCTGCCTGTTTTTCCTCACACGGTTTGAAAAGGGGTTTACAAAATGAGATCGTTTCTATGTTTCAGCATTCTACTCTTTACTGTTCAATTTAGCTTGGGGCAAACCCCAGAAGCCTCAACGGATTGGAAGCAATTCCGAGGCAACAATCGCGATGCAATTTCTATGGATAAGAATCTTTTAAAAGATTGGCCGAAAACTGGACCAACACTCCTTTGGAAAACAGAAAAACTAGGCGGTGGATTTTCTAGCATCAGCGCAGTTGCTGATAAAATTTTCACCATGGGCGATATCGAGTCAGAAAAATCTTCCTTTGTCTTGGGCCTTGACCGCACTTCAGGCAAAGTACTTTGGCAAACCATGGTTGGGAAAACTGGCGGCAATTATTCGGGCACCCGTTGCACACCATGCTTTTCAGATGGCAAGGTTTATGCACTTGGGCAATTTGGCGACCTCGTCTGTCTTAATGCAGCCGATGGCAAAGAAGTTTGGAGAAAAAACTTCAACAAGGATTTCGGCGGAAAATCAGGCGGGTGGAACTATACCGAATCACCACTAATCGATGGCGACAACCTCATTTGCACTCCAGGTGGCAAAGATAATACTGTTGTCGCTTTAAATAAAGTTACAGGCGCCACCGTCTGGACTTGCCCACTTGATCAGACTGCTGGCTATTCCTCCATCGTTATTTCCACAATTGGCACCGACAAATTCTATGTGCAGCTTCTTTCCAACGAACTTGTGGGGATTGAAGCAAAAACGGGTAAGGTTGCTTGGAAATACGGCAATGATCCTGCAAAATTTAAATCCAACACTGCTAACATTCCAACCCCCATTCCATTTAACGATAAAGTCTACGCTGCTGCAGGTTACGGGCGTGGCGCAGGATTGGTTCAACTTACCAAATCGGCTAAGGGCATTGAGGCAAGTGAAGTTTATTTCAGCAAGGACTTAACCAACAAACACGGTGGCGTTATCAAAATCGGAGATTTTATTTTCAGCGATCGTGATGATTCAGGTAACCCACAATGCGCTGAAGTCGCTACTGGTAAAGTTCTTTGGAAAAGGCCTAAGCCTGAAAACCGCGAAGCAGGCAAAGGCTCTGCTTCCATGGTTTTTGCGGACGGGCATCTTTACATTCGTTACGACAATGGCATAGTAGCCCTCGTTGAGGCTTCCCCCAAGGGCTATGTAGAGAAGGGCTCGTTCAAAATCCCCAACTCCACCAATAACAGTTGGAATCATCCCGTTGTTATTGGCGGAAAACTTTACCTTAAGGAAAAAGATACCCTTTGGTGCTACGATGTTTCTGCAAAAGGGGCAGTCAACTGATCTAAGCTTTTAGTATTTATCAAAACTGGCCTCAACCTATATACTGCAGACTTATCGTCTGCAGTATTTGTTTAAAAGGAGATTTCAATGACAAGGATTTTTTTTATGGTTGTGCTTTCAATGCTTACTTCCCAAATAGGTTTGCTTTCAGCTTTTGCTCAAGAAACCAAATCAACCATCAAAGAAGTTACTTCCATTGAAAATATCACCGAATACAAGATGGCTAATGGGCTGAAAATTCTTCTTTACCCTGATCCTTCCACTTCTAAAGTCACTGTTAATGCAACCGTTTTTGTCGGTTCTAGGCACGAAGGTTATGGCGAAGGCGGTATGGCTCACCTTCTTGAACATATGGTTTTCAAAGGTACGAAACTTCACCCCGATATTCCGAAGGCATTGAAGGATCGTGGCGCAATTATGAATGGTACCACTTGGGTGGATCGTACCAATTACTTCGAAACACTCTCCAGTGAAGGCGATAATCTTGAATTTGCTATCCGACTCGAAGCAGACCGTTTGTTCAACAGCTTTATCCGCAGGGAAGATTTGCTTTCGGAAATGACCGTTGTACGAAATGAGTTCGAGCGTGGCGAAAATGATCCCGTTGGAATTCTTAGTCAACGCATGCTTTCCGCTGCTTATGATTGGCACAATTATGGCAAGTCCACCATTGGCAACCGAGCAGATATCGAAAGAGTTCCAATTGATAAGCTTCAAGGTTTTTACAAAAAGTATTACCGCATCGACAATATTATGCTGGTGATTGCTGGCAATTTTAAAAAAGAACAGGCTCTAGGGTTGATTGAAAAATACTTTGGGTCAATCCAAAAGCCTGAAGCCCCACTTGAATTAACTTACACCGAAGAGCCTCCACAAGATGGACAGAGGCAAGTAGTGTTAAGGCGCGTAGGCAAAGTTGGCGCTGTTGGTGTTGTTTATCACACACCTTCAAGCTCCCACCCGGATTTCGCTGCCCTCGAAATCCTAGAAGAAGTTCTTACCAGCCAACCCTCAGGCATCCTTTACAAAACCATGGTCTTGGGAAAAGTTGCTACCAGCGTTTCTGGTTATGCTTTTGGTTGGCACGACCCAGGTGTATTTGAAATCATGGCAAGTGTTGATGGCACCGCAGATATCGACAAAACACGATCCTTATTACTAGAAACGATCGATAAATTCCGTGCCTCGCCCGTTGATAAAACAGAAGTCGAAAGAGCTAAAACTAAATTTGCCCGATCCCGCAGTTTATTGATGTCCGATAGCAATCGAATTGGAATTTCTCTAAGTGATTGGGCCGCAAAAGGCGATTGGCGCCTATTCTTCCTCTTCAGAGATCTAATCACCAAGGTTACGCCTGAAGATGTTCAACGCGTTGCTCAAACTTACCTCACTGCAAACAATAGCACGGTTGGAACCTATTACCCCACCGATAAAGCAGAGCGTATTAAAATCCCTGCTTCTCCTGACCTAAATGCTCTGCTTAAAGATTACAAAGGTGGGCAAGTCATGGCACAGGGGGAATTTTTCGACCCCTCCGTTGAAAATATCATTCAAACCACCACCCTTGGCACTTTGTCTCCCACTGTGAAATACGCTTATCTTCCCAAAAAGACCCGTAACCAAGTGGTTAGTCTTTTAATCAACATTCATTTTGGCAATGACAAAGATCTGGCGGGAAAGAATACCGCTGCTGCCATCATGCCCCTACTTTTAACCCGTGGAACGCAAAAGAAAACCAGACAAGAAATTGATGACACGATGGCCAAGCTTCAGGCACAGTGGCGCATCAGTGGCTCCGCAGGCGAGTTGCAAATTTCTATTCTTTGCAGAAAAGATGCGGTCAATGGCGTGCTCACACTTCTGCATGAAGTATTGCACGAACCAGCTTTCTCTTCAGAAGAATTAGAAATCATCAAGAGGCAATCCAAAGACCTTCTTGAAAAGAATAAAACCGAACCAGGGGCTCTGGCAAACCGTCTCTTACAAAGGAAACTCTCACCGCACCTTCCTACAGATGTTCGATACACTCCAACTTTCGAAGAATCTGCTGAACGACTTAATAAACTCACTATCGAAGATGTCAAAGATCTTTACAAAAACATCTTTGGCGTAGGTGAGGCTGAAGTTGTTGTTGTTGGTGACTTCGAACCCCAGAGCGTTTCAGAACACGCAAAGAAAATATTAGATCTAAAATCCAAAGTGGCTTTCAAGAAAATTGAAAAACCCGCTAAGACTGCTGAAAAAGGTGAAAAGCTGGTCATCGACACCCCCGACAAGGAAAACGCAATGTTCATGTCCGGCATTGTTTTTCCTCTCAAGGAGTCAGACCCCGACTTTGTCGGCCTGGCAATGGCAGATTTCATCATCGGCAGCGGTAGCTTAAGCTCTAGGCTTGGAAACCGTGTGCGCCAGAAGGAAGGCCTTGCTTATGGCGTCCGCTCCGGCCTTGATGCAGATGCAGAAGACTCATCAGCCCGGTTTACGGTGATGGCAAGTTGCAACCCTTCGAAAATAAAGAATGTAGATATTGCGGTTTTTGATGAAATCAAAAAATTCGTAGAGGCTGGAATCGATGCCACTGAATTTGCAGAAGGCCAAAAAGCTTTTCTTGCACAGATGAAAATCGAAAGAACCACGGATTCAAGATTAGCATCAATCCTTGCAGAAAACCTAGCAGCCAACCGATCCATGGAATTCTACAAGACTCTTGAACTAAAAATCAAGAATCTAACCTCGAAGGAAGTGGTAGATGCTTTCAAAAAGCATATTACTGCTGACAAAATGATTACCATCTGGGCAGGTGATTTTAACAAAAAGAACTGATGTTTTCTGCCCACTATCAAACAAAAAAAGGAGTGGCATTAGCCACTCCTTTTTTATTTAAATCGAATCCTTTAAGGGAACACTGCAATCAGCAAAGCAATGGTAAGCAGTTCAGATACGGAACCTGTCACGCTAACATTAGGTGGATACCACATGTAAGGAACTGGATCACCTGGTAGGCAATAGCCCGAGCTACTGTCATACCTGCGGAAAGGATCGGTTGCCATGTGATAAGGCAAAGTCACAAAATCGAAGAAGAAAGTAAGAGTGGAGACAAACGGTTGGACCGCGCCCAAATCCCAGCCATATCTTTCGCTGTTGATTTCCTGAAAGAAAAGCCTGTCATAAGTAAGATAATAGGGTTCAACTTTTCGGTCATGCTTAGCCCAATTATTGGTACGCCATTGATAATCATATTTCTTGTTACTAAGTACAACATCGGAAGGAAAAACCAAGCGTTCGAGTTGATCAACGGATTTCTTTTCCTGCCCCATTCGTTCGCGCAGGGAATCTTCAGATTCCAACCTGAACAGCCTCTCTGATCCAGGTGGATCAAGCTGAATCTGGTAGGCAGATAGGAGATCTTGGCCTGACTTAGGGTCGTTAATCAAGGGCATTGGTTGGCCAGCAACATCCGTTGCACGGCTTGGGCCCTTAGATTTCAATCCGGTCGCAATTACCTGACCTTGGGATGGGGTAGAGCCAATTTTAACTTCAGCTTCCCCAGCATTTGCAAAAGCTGCAGCAAGTGAAAAACTTACTGCCAAGAATCTAGTTACTATCGCTGTGCGCATGGTCTGTCCTCGAAGAATAATTCGGGGCCTCGTGCGTTATGGAGATATCGTGAGGGTGAC
>CAXNFS010000164.1:0-6944 GCA_964201235.1 Gemmataceae bacterium
GCGAGCCCTGATTTCTCCTCGCGTTCAGAAATCTTATCCTTACCTTGATTCTGCACGAGTGCAACTAAACCTAGTTCTTTTGCTACTGCATTTAATTGCGGGCGAAGATCTAGGTGCCTGTTTGAAATGTGAAAAAGCAATACGCCATCATATTGAAGTTTGGTTACGAAAGTTTGGATGGCTTCTTTGGTAAGCAGGTGTACGGGGATGGCATCGGAAGAAAAGGCATCGAGAATAAGAATACCAAATTTGGAATCGGGTTCTTGCTTCAGGGTGGTGCGGGCATCCCCGAGCTTGATCAGATATTCCCCCTTGCATTCCCGCAGGTAGGTAAAGAGTTTTTTGTTGGATGCAATGCGGGCAACCATGGGGTCGATTTCAAAGAAATCGATTTTCTGGCCTGAAGCAACATACCAAGCAAGAGACCCGGCCCCTAGGCCTACTACCCCGATGGGCTCAATATTTTTAAGTTGGTTTCTTCGGAGAAGGATCTGGCCTGCGGGGCCAAACGGGTGGTAATAAACAAGTGGGGAAAAAGGTGGCTTCCCTGGTTCGGAGATGATCTGGGCGCCATGCTCGGTGATGCCATGATACAGCCAGCGAACTTTTTGATTGGTTCCTGTGGAAACCCTGTGGACACCATAAAAGCTGCGTTCTTGGAAGATGAGATTTTGGTCAATTGCATCGACCAAAAATAGTTTGATAAAAACAATGGTTGAAAAAACGATGCCAAACAGGATGGGTCTGGGCAGGTAGGGTATCAGTACCAAAAATACCGCACATTGAAGACCTTTGTAAGGTGAATTTTGAAGGGCGAGAAGGAAAATTGCGATAGCAATGGCTAGGGCGATAATCCATCGGAGGGGTTTGTGATCAAGTTTGGTGTGATTGGTTTGAAGCCAGGGTAGGTTGGGAATTGCAAAGGCGGCAAGGGCAAGAGAAATCCAGAATTCGTAGAGGTCGGGAAAAAGCGTGGGCGCGATAAGGGCTTGAAATACGCCACCTAAAAAACCCCCTGCTGCAAGCCATAGATAAAATTCGGTGAGGTATTGCACTGGTGGGCGGGATTGATAAAGAAGCCCATGGCAAACCAATCCGACAAGTAAGAGGGAAAGCAACCAGAAGAACGCCAGCATTTCAAAGGCTATGGGGAAAGCACCTAAAGTCAGGCAGAGCTGTAGAATTAGCGCCAACGCGTTAGCCCATAGAACTATGTTCCAAAGGTTTTGTTTCCAATCCAAGAAGGCGAGAATAAAGGTCAGCATATAAACCAGTAGTGGGCCCAGCCAAAGCAATGGCATGGGTGGCAATTCTTGAGAAATTTTAGTGGTGATGGCAAGCATCATGCTCGATGGGATGAAAGATAGGAACAGCCAGCGCATCCTATTCGGGGTGTAAGTCATCGTGGGCGAAATATTGGCACCGGGTATGATTGCCTTCCGCTTAGTAATAACCATCAAGATGCATGCACTTAATATTAGTGTGAGGAGAATCCAGCAAACCAACCAGCCCTTACTTTGGATTTGCAGACCCAATGCAGGTTCAATTAAAAGAGGGTAGGAAAGCAACCCTGCCAAGGTTCCCACATTGCTGGCAATGTATAGGGAGTAGGGGTTGTCGGATTTTGGTTGGGTATTGGCGAACCACCATTGTAGTAGGGGGGCACTTGCGCCTAGCAGCGTAAGGGGGAAAGCGGCATGGCTGATGAGATTGATTAGGAGCTCAAGGGCTGCATATTTTGATAGGGATTCGGTTTGAAACTGTGAAGTGGAAAAAGGCAGGGTTAGAAACGCGAGCAGCCAAAGGGTGGCATGGATGATGCAAGCGAGTACTGGGGTGGTAAAACGGGAGAGCAAATAAGAATATAAGTATCCGATAAGTAGGCAGCTTTGGAAAAATAGCATTGCGGTGGTCCAGACAGAATTGGATCCACCATAGGAGGGAAGAAGCATCTTTCCCAGCAGGGGTTGGATGCTGCTCATGCAGAAGGCGGCAAGCAGGCAGGCGATTGCAAATAAGGGTTTCATGGTGCCCGCACTCAGTAATTCAAAGAAATCTTATTTTAGGAAAATTGGCATATCAGTTTATGAAGAATTGATGAATATTGAAGATGCCACCGGGTTAAGCCAGCTAATAAAATCGATATATGAGGCAAATATATTGCCTTTTTGTCTACATCATTTCTTCATGCAAAACACACGAATTCTTCACTTGAAGTAGCTAATTTTCACTCTACCATTATCAATAAGCCTTCATAAAGCCTTTGTGGATAAGTACTGGTTGTTCTTTTTTCATTTACTCTTATAGGGGTCTTACATGCTTAAGCGACTTGCTGATTTGAAAAAGGGAAAGAAAGCTTTCACCTTGATCGAGCTTTTAGTTGTTATTGCAATCATTGCAATTTTGATTGGTTTGTTGTTGCCTGCTGTGCAGAAGGTGCGCGAAGCCGCTGCTAAAACTCAGTGTGCCAATAACCTGAAACAAGTTGGCTTATCTTTGCATAGCTTTGCCGCCACTTATAGTTGTTTGCCAACTTCGGGTGAAGGCATTACCGGTGCTGGGGTAACTGCTTTTGATACCACATCTACCTTTACTGCAATCCTCCCTTACATGGAACAGGAAAATGTATATAAGTTAATTAATCCCGCAAGGCATTATGCATCTAATGATGTTGGTGCTGCACCCCAAATTCCCTTTCAAACCGTGATCAAAGCTTTTGTTTGCCCAGGGAACCCTGCTCATCAGGGTAAAGATGCGCAAAATTATGGGTTGTCCGATTACATGCCCGTCGCCTACTGCGATATCGATCCCACATTTGGGATGCGCTGGAACAATAATGCTGGTAAGAAAAAAGGCGCCTTAACCTTGACGGGTACCGTCAATTACAAAAAGGGTGGTACTGGCGCTGTTGTTGCAGATACTTATGTTGCATCTATGACTGGTGGTATGGCCTTGAGTGGTGTTTCTGATGGCACTAGCAATACCGTTGCGTTTATCGAAGATGTTGGCCGTGGTGTAGTATTCATGGGTGCAAACATGACTACTTCCAGTAAATATGTTGATCCTGATGGCGGTGCAAATGTTACAACTGGTGTTGCAGCCCCTGGGGTTTCTGGCAACAGAAGAATTGGCCGTTGGGCTGAACCTGATCAGGGCAATGGTTGGTCTGGCCCTCCTACTTGGCCAGTTGTTGCAGCCATGAGTGGTACATCTTGTGCGACAACCGCTGGCACTACACCCACAACTAGTGCAGGTACATGCAGTAGCAGAAAGATGATCAATAATACGCCTAGCAGCCTTGCATCAACATGGTCTATTAATAATTATGGCCCTAATGATGAGCCATTCAGTTTTCATACCGGCGGTGCTTTTGCTGTGTATGCTGATGGGCATGTTGGTTTCCTTACGGATTCTATCAGTCCTTTGGTTGCTGGTGGCCTTGCAACAGCGCAAGGTGGCGAAAACGTCACACCTCCATAATAGTTAGTTGCTAATCTAAAACTTAAAGGCCTGAAGGTTTAACTTCCTTCAGGCCTTTTTTGTTTACATATCCCATTGATAAATTATGATGCACCAGTTACTTAAAGTTAAACCCGTCATCAACATTGCTAAAGGCTGTTATGAAATCTACAAAGCCAAGTACCATCAAGATTTTCGTTGTCATTCTGTTTTTTTTAATCACCTCAATCCCGGTACTTGCTGCAGAGAAAACCTTTCGCGCGGGCGCTGCGACTTCTGACATCACCTCGCCCTTAGGAAGCAAAATCATTGGTGGTTTTGTGCCCTTCCCCTCTACTAGGGTTCATGATCAACTTCATGCCCGTTGCTTGGTGCTGGATGATGGCACGACGAAATTAGCCATTGTTGTTTTAGACCTTTTGGGCATAGCGAAGCATGTTAGTGATGAAGCGCGAAGTATCATCGAAAAGGAAACCAAAATCCCCGCAGCGAATGTTTTGATCTCTGCAACCCATACACATTCTGCTGCAAGTGTATTGGGGCAGAACCCAAGATCAATCCAGCAAACCTTGGATGAATATCAAAAGTTGGTGGTACGCAGAATTGCAGATGGGGTAAAAAAAGCAAACGATCAATTGCGGGTAAGTGAAATTGCATTTGGAAATGTTGAAGCCCCTGAGCATGTATTTAATCGGAGATGGTTTTTGAAGGATGGTAAAATGCCCCTCAACCCCTTTGGAAAATTAGACCGTGTGAAAATGAACCCAGGCGCGGGCAACCCCGATTTGATCGAACCCGCAGGGCCCACCGATCCCACCGCCTCTTTTATTTCCCTCCGTGAACCCAATGGCAAACCCATTGCCTTGTTCTCCTCTTATTCGCTGCATTATGTAGGTGGCGTAGATAATGGAGATATATCCTCTGATTATTACGGGGTGTATTGCGAAAAACTTAAGGAGCTTCTCAGCCCACAAAACAATGCTTTTGTAGCATTGATGGCCAACGGTACCAGTGGCGATATCAACAACATTAATTTTAAAACCCCACGAGGCAGACAAAAACCCTATGAGCAAATGACCATTGTCGCAAACGACCTTGCAACCAAGGTGGCTGATTCCGTGGCCAAGTTGAAGTATGAATCTTATGTAACACTTGGCGCGCGCTTTCGCGAACCACTTATCGGCCTTCGACGGCCTGATTCTGCCGATATGGACTGGGTTAAGCAAACGCTTGCAGACCCAACTAAAGACCCTGCCAAGGGAAATCTCTCCGCAATTTATGCGCAGCGAATTTCCACCATGGCAGAGTATCCAGAAAAATTAAAGATGCCCTTACAGGTGTTGAGGATTGGCGATCGATCAATTGCAACCATGCCTTGTGAAGTGTTTTGCGAAATCGGGTTGGAATACAAAAAGAAAAGCCCGATTAAAGGAGGTTGGCTGATTTCATTGGCGCATGGCTATTATGGTTATCTACCCTCGCCTAGGCATCATGAACTGGGCGGATATGAAACCTGGATGGGTACCAATCGTTTAGAAAAGAATGCATCAGACAAAATGCTTGCAGAGTTATTTGAAATGACTGCAGAGCTTAAGCCTGTGGTAAAGTAAGTTCGTTTATTGTTAGTCTTTTTTAGTTTTTGCGCGCCAAGTGTTTCTGCATTCAAAAGGGTGATCAGTAAGCAAGGCATTGATGCCAGCATCTTTGCCTAGTTGCCAATTCTTGGGTTCCTTCCCTGCCACCAGCGTGCCAACCAAGAAGACTTTCTTTCCCCGGTTATGGATCTTTTTCACTTCTTCAGATGTTGGAATGAACCGCACATAAACCCAGTCGGAATAATTGTCGTTTAGGGCAGGTTCAAGGTTTTCTAATTTGTTGGCAAGCGTTGCGACATGTGCGCTGGCATCTGCAAGTTTTAGCTTCTTACGAACTTCTAACTCGCTTATGGCTAAGCCTATGAACACCAGTTGGGGCAGCACTTGGTGTTTATTCGCAAGATCAATGATTTCTTTTTCAATGGTGGCATCGGTGATTTTAAGATCAACTGCAACCATGGTATTTTTGTTGGCTGATGTTTTTAGAAGAATGAAAAACTCTTCGAGCGTCGGGACTTTTTCGTTCTTGAATGATGGGTGAAACCAAGTCCCAGCATCAAGATTTTTTAATTCTTGAAGGGTGAGGTCAGATACATTTCCTTTGCCATTGGTTGTGCGATTTAGGGTGTCGTCATGAAGGATGATGAGAGTGCCATCTTTGGTTCGCCTGATATCGAGTTCGATGCCGATCTGAAGTTTGATGCATGTGGAAAAAGCAGTAAGGGTGTTTTCTGGAGCCTCATGCATCAGACCACGATGGCCAATGATTTTTGGCTCAGAAACTGTTGGTTGGGCAAAAGAAAGCGGTACATCAATGCCCATGAAAAAAATCATGAGAATCAACGTGATGCTGGAGGATGATTTCATAATGAGGGCCTTTTGCTATGGCTATGTAGTTTTATTTCCAAGCCTTGCGAAGTAGGTTGATGAAGTTGCCCGCCATGATTCCTTCGATATCGGGTTGGGAATAGCCTCGTTTTTTAAGCAGACCCGGAATCGTTTGCAAATCTGCAATTGTGTCGAGATCCATGGGCGTTTGTTCATTACCAAACCCGCCATCAAGATCGGTTCCAATACCAACATGTTTTGCATTTCCAGCAATCTGGCAGATATGATCAATATGATCGCAGATGCGTTCGATCTTCAATTGAAAGTCAGAAGGTTTGCTTTTAAGATGAACCCAACCAGGCACCATCATGATGGCATCAAAGGCCATGCCTAAAACGCCACCTCGTTCAACGATTGCTTTGATTTGATCATCTGCAAATTGGCGGTTCCAAGGCGCAAGCACCCTGCAGTTTTGATGGCTCGCCCAGATAGGCCCATGATAAATATCCATGGCATCCCAGAAGCAAGCATCATTCAAATGGGTTGCATCCAGGATGATGCCTAGGCGTTGCATTTCCTTCAGAAGATCTTTGCCCGCGGCTGGAAGAGAACCCTCGGCATCGGTGCCATGAGCGTATCTGCCTGGGCCGTAGTGGGCGGGCCCCAAGGCTCGAAGCCCGTCTGCGTAGCTTCGTTCGAGGTGTTTGAGTGTGATGATGGAATCTGCACCTTCAAGGCTAAGAATATAGCCGATGGGAAGATGTTGGGGTTGCTTGCGGGATTCTTGAGTGTAGGGAGTTGCGCCTGTTGGAGTGGGTGCATGTTTCCATAAATCAAGATGTTGGTTGAGTTGTGCGAGGTTACGGATTTGTACAAGTTCGCCTGCTTCTTCCATGGCGCGATACCATGCTAGCTGGCCTTGGGTTTGGGCCCAGGCTTGTTCGGGGGAATTCCAGCCTGCGAGTTTGTGGAAGTAGGGGGAATAGCGACCAATCTGGGTTGCAACGCATAGCCCTATGTGCCCTTTGCGCATTTCAGGGAAGCTTACGGTATTGTTGCCCC
>CAXNFS010000165.1:0-6895 GCA_964201235.1 Gemmataceae bacterium
AAATTGGTACCTTAATTATTACGGTTCTACATATTGACCGAAACTACCAATCCCTTCTAGACTTGCATAATTGAACAGCGTCCACATTGTTGTATGCTTTCGTTTTTTCTGAGGAGTGGCGCGATGCCCGTGCAGACAAGCTTTCTTGATAAATTAATTGAATTCGTTAGCTCTTTCCCTGAAATGGTTGGCAAATTACTGCTTAGCATCTTAGGCGATAGCAACGAACGATATGTCAGATCTCTTGGTTTTGTTCGTTCCAACAAACCCGATAGCGTTCCCAAAATCACGCCGGGCACCCTCCTAGCAAAAATTAACGATGTTGAGCCTGAAATGCTGGCTCTTAGCGATGATGAGCTAAGGCAAATGGCAACCAAACTTCGTGCTAGGCTTGCTCAAGGGGAAACCTTGGATTCGCTTCTACCGGTTGCTTTTGCTGCCTGTAGAGAATCAGCCCGAAGATCTAAGAACATGAGGCACTTCGATGTTCAGATGCTTGGCGGTATTGTCTTGCATCGGGGCATGATCTCAGAAATGGTTACCGGGGAAGGCAAAACTTTAGTTGCAACTTTGCCTGCAGTATTAAACGCTATTGAAGGCAAAGGTGTTCATGTAATCACCGTTAATGATTACCTAGCTAGGCGCGATTGCGAGTGGATGCTACCCATCTACCGCGGGGTCGGTTTATCTGCAGGGTTCATACAAAGCGATATGGATCCAGTTCAAAGGCGCGAAGCTTACGAATGCGACATTACCTACGGTACCAACAGCGAATTTGGTTTTGATTATCTACGCGACAATATGAAACCTGCGCGATGGGGCGACAATAGTTACGATGCTTATGGCCAGCAATGTCAGAAAGGGCTTCATTTTGCAGTTATTGATGAGGTGGACAACATTCTTATTGATGAAGCGCGAACTCCTTTAATTATTTCCGGACAAGCATTTAGCGATCTTCGCAAGTACACCAAAGCAAACGAAGTCGCTGTTCGATTATCCGACCTGCAAAGAAATGCCACTAAAGATTCTGCTGAGGCCGGATTCCTAAATGGACCGTTTTTCGAAGTTAAAGAAAAAGAACATACTTGTCATCTTACCGATGATGGTATTCGCAAAGCAGAAGAGCTTGCTGGTGTTGAAAGCTTTTACACTGCTGGAAACATGGAATGGCCCCACCTTATAGATAACTCCCTAAAGGCTCACCATCTTTACAAAAAAGACAAACAATATGCCGTGATGAATCACCCGGAATCCGGCGAGATGAGCATCGTTATTATCGATGAATTCACTGGTCGTCTTATGGTTGGCAGGCAATGGTCCGATGGTTTGCATCAAGCTGTCGAGGCCAAGCATTATCGTGAGGGTGTTAAAATCAAGGAAGAAACCCAGACCTTAGCAACCATTACCTTGCAGAACTTCTTCAAGCTTTACAAAAAGGTTTGCGGGATGACAGGCACCGCGATGACCGAAGCGGATGAATTCTGGAAAATCTACAAGCTTGAAGTTTACGCAATACCCACAAACAGGCCTTTAGTACGCATAAATCATGCGGACACCGTATTCCGTAGCGAAAAAGAAAAATGGAAAGCAGTGGTCGAAGAGGTTGTTGAAGTTCATCAAACCGGTAGGCCAATCCTTATTGGCACCACCGATGTTGATAAATCCATCAAGCTTAGCGAACTCTTGAAACGCAAAGGCATCAAGCACGAACTTCTTAACGCACTTCCCGAACACGCTGCACGCGAATCGGAAATCGTTTCTCAAGCAGGAAGAATTGGCGCACTAACCATTGCGACAAACATGGCTGGGCGTGGTACCGACATTATTCTTGGGGGAAATCCCGAAGCTATGGGTTGGGCCGTTCTTAAAACCAAATATGCATCCCGATTGGATGTTCCTGAAGACGAGTGGAAAACCATCATTACGGACATCGAAGCCAAAGAAAAGACAAAGGAAGAAGGACGCAAGGTTAAAGATTTAGGCGGCTTGCATATCGTTGGAACTGAACGACACGACTCACGCAGAATTGACAACCAATTGCGTGGTCGAGCAGGCAGGCAAGGCGACCCAGGTTCCAGCCGTTTCTATCTTTCGCTGCAAGATGATCTCATGCGTATTTTCATGGGCGAATGGGTTGCCAATGTTTTAACAAGATTAGGTATGGAAGAAGGCCAGGCTATTGAAAGCCCTATGGTCAGCAGGCAGATTCAAAAAGCACAGAAAAAAGTCGAAGAAAGACATTTCGAAAGCAGAAAACATCTCCTCGAGTACGATGAGGTCATGGATACCCAGAGGCGCCGGGTTTACGGGTATCGCCAAGAAATCTTGAACGACACCAACTGCAAGATTCGCATCGTCGGAATGATTGCGCATCAAATTAAAATGGCAATCGATCGTTTTCTAGATCGCAAATATGGTGCGGATAGTTTTGCACAATATGCCTCTGATAAGCTTGGCGTGGAATTCAAAGGATCAGACTTTGATCGCTCCACTTATGAAGAAGCAGAGCTTTATGCCAAGAACAAGGCTCTCTCCGTCACCATCACCCAACTTCAGGATTTCATCGAAGAAAATCTTGGATCGGATGATGAAAGTGAGTGGAACTGGCAAGCTCTTACCAACCAAGTTAACAAACGCTGGGAACTTGAAAACGCTGAGAAAACCCTTAAATCTGTGGGTAAAAGTGATCTTATCGAATACCTTTCCAAGCAGACAGAAGATTCTGTTGAAAAAATCAGCCTTGAAGAGGGCTCCATTTTACTTCAACCTAAGTGGGGTTTATCATCCTTATTAAACTGGATGAAATTAAAGTTTCAGATCGAAGTTCCTGAAAGCATCCTTACGAATCAAACTCCCACCGAAGTTGAAAAAATACTGGTTGGGAAAGCCAAGGAGCTTTATCGCCAAAAGGAAATTACATTCCCCGTAGCAGCAGGCATGGCTAAATTCATGAATGAGGGCCCCAGCTCGCAAGCTGTTCCCGGAAGCCAAAAATACAATCGTGAAGGCTTATACAAATGGGCCCAGTCCAGATTCCACCAGTTTGCTAACGAACTTTCAGAAGAAAGTTTCCGCACTCTTTCTCGTGCTGAAATCCAACAGATGCTTGTTCAGGTCAGCTTCAAATCAATGCCCGAAATTGGTCAGGCTGATATCGACCTGAAACTCGCAGAGGCATTTCATGGCACACAGGTATCTGAAGAGGGCGATGCCAAAGATCTTTGCGATTACATGCGCACACAACTCCAAATCGAAATTCCTACAGAAAAACTGACTGGCGTTTCGCAAGATAATGCTAGGCAGATCATGTGGAATATCTTTGATGATCATTATCGCCCTGAAATGCGCATAATGGAACGTGGATTGGTTCTTGCTCAACTCGATAGCACTTGGAAAAATCATCTTTATGTGATGGATCATTTACGATCCACCGTAGGATTACGAGGCTATGCCCAAGAAGACCCAAAGACTGTTTACAAACGCGAAGGTATGAAAGAATTTGAAGCTATGTGGGAAGGCGTTGAGGAAAGAGTCAGCGAAATTGTTTTCCGCATGGAAGATGCTGATGAAGTCCAAGATACCGTTTGGGTTATCGGGTCTGCTGTCCACGAAGCTGCCCCGAGGCTTCAAGCTCCGGAAGCTCAATCGGGCGGCGCTCCGGAAGAAATCAAACAAGAAAAAAAGGTTGAAACCATCAGGAACTTTGGCGAACGAATCGGCAGAAATGACCCCTGCTCTTGTGGTAGTGGCAAGAAGTTTAAAAACTGTTGTATGCGCACCAATGCGATTTAGTACTGCATTTCGTATAAAAGGAATTTAGGGAAGGAATCCCATGAGTCTCTTTTTAAATTCCTTTTATTTCCTGGCACTTATTCTCGCCTCGCCATGGCTTGCATGGCGTTTCTGCTGGAAGGGCCGTTCCTTTCATAATTTCCGCACTCGGTTTACCGGTAATGTTCAAAGCCTTAGCACTTCTCCCAATCAAAAAACCGTTTGGTTTCATGGCGTGAGTGTTGGAGAGATCCACCTCCTACGCCAGGTGGTTAATACCATTCAAACTTCCAAACCTGATTGGTTTGTCGTGGTTTCTTCATCCACAGACAACGGTCTTTTGGAAGCACAGAAGTGCTTTAAAGGCATTCCTGTAGTTCTTTTCCCTTTGGATTTCTCGTGGGCTATCAACAAAGCGCTTTCCCATATCAAACCTGATCTTATTGTTTTGGCAGAAAGCGAAATTTGGCCCAACTTCCTTCATTGTTGTAAAGCTAAAGATATTCCTGTTGCAGTAATTAACGGCAGAATGAGCCCTCGAACTCAGGCTCGCTATCTAAACTTCCCTTGGCTAGCAAAAGCTTTCTTTTCAAAAATTAGCGCCTTTGCTCTTCAAAACATTGAAACCGAAAATTTCCTGCATCGCATCGGTGTTTCACCAATTTCAACCCGAGTTACCGGGTCTATCAAATTTGATGGCGTAACTTTTTCTCGCAACGACCCTAACATCGAAAAATTTAAATCAATGTTTGGTATCAAACCTAATGAACTTGTCTGGGTTGCTGGCAGCACTCAGGCTCCTGAAGAGCAATACCTGCTTAACGCTTACATCGTATTAAAAAAAGAATTCCCTCTATTGAGGCTGATTCTTGTTCCTAGGCAACCCGACCTTTTTAACCAAGTTAGAAAGCAAATCGAACTTGCTGGATTACCTTTTAAAAATAGATCTGATCTTGGTCCAGCAGTAGCGCCTGACGATTCCATTATTCTTGTTGATACTTTAGGTGAACTTCGCTTTGTCTGGGGCTTGGCAGATATTGCTTTTGTGGGCGGCAGCATGGACGGCAAAAGAGGTGGGCAGAATATGATCGAGCCTGCAGCCTACGGCAGCGCTGTTTTCTTCGGGGATAAAATCTGGAATTTCAAGCAAGTTGCCCAGCAACTTATTCAAGCAGGTGGGGCATCCATGATTTCTTCCCCTACTGTTCTTGAATCGACCGCTAGAAATTTTCTTGCCAATGAATCTTTAAGAATACAAATGGGCAGCAATGCCAAAGATTTTGTTATCTCTCAACAAGGCGCTACTGTTAAAACTATTCTTATGCTTGAAGACCTCCTTTGCCAAGATTCACGCAATCTGGCAGCATAATCTCTGTGATCAGGGTTATTCTTTGTGGACAATAATTCGAATCTAGCTTGGATGAATGGCAACTTTATTCCCCAATCTGAAGCGGCAATTACGCTTCATGATGCTGGGTTTGTCATGGGCGCAACCGTCACGGATATGAGCCGTTCTTTTGCGCACAAACCTTTTATGCTCAAGGAACACATCCAACGGTTCATGGCTCATTGCGAAGCTTGTTTTATCAGCATTAACATTAGTGAAGTAGAATTCATAAAAGCTGCTGAAGAATTGATTGGAAGAAACTGCCTGCTTCTAAAATCTAATGAAGATCTGGCCTTGGTACTTTTGGCAACGCCCGGCCCGATTGGGTTTTATCTTGGTGAACCAGGCGGCGCAGGGGACAGTTTGCCTACTTTGGGGATGCACACTTTCAAACTCCCCTTTCATCGATACCGCCCTTGGGTTGAAAATGGTGTCGAATTACTCACCAGTTCAATTTTGCAGCCTTCACCTTTATCCATTAATCCTTCCATCAAACAGCGAAGTAGAATGCATTGGTGGATTGCTGAAAGGGAAGTCAAAAAACGATCAGCAACAGCAATGGCTTTACTGCTTGATGAAAATGGCTTTCTGACAGAAACTGCGTCTTCGAATTTAATAATTCTTCAAGATACTTCCAAAAGTGGTACAGACCTCAAGATTTTAACCCCGAAGCCTGACAAAGTTTTGGATGGCATTGGCCTACGCATAGTTAAATCGTTTGCCAGAGATTGTGGATTTTCTTGGATTGAAGCTGATATTTTACCTGCAGATGTTAAGCCTGCAGATGCAGCTCTGATTACCAGCAATTCTTTTTGTTTTGCCCCCGTAAAAAGCCTCAATGGAATCCAGCTTAATCGATTTAAATGGTTTAATGAAAAACTACTCGACTACTGGCAAAAACAAGTGCATTTAGATTTTCACGACCAGATTCTAAAAAACTTGTAGACATCGCCATTCCTTCCAATTACCTTACCTAAGTATTTTCTGATTGTTACAATGTGATGGCTGAAGTTTAAATTTCGGCTCGTTGCCGAGATACTTTTTTGAAATTCTTGTTTCTTTCGAGACAAGTTATTGACATGATGAGGCTCAAGTATCAATTGTTTAGAAACGATTTTGAGTGATTAGTAAGGAAATTATGATGATGAAGATTTTTTCAGGGAAGACAAAACCATTTGCTCCTAGAGGGCTTTGGATGATGGTTGGGTTTCTTGCTTTGGGCCTAATGGGCTCCAGTGGCATTGGCACCGGCGGAACTGGCGAAGGTGGCGATAATTGGCACCCCTTCAGCCTTTTCAGTAATGATTCAAACTTTACTACATTCGAAAAGATCGCACTTGTAATTAATTTATGCGTTGCCTTATCAGGGCTATTTTACGCTAAAACACTTGCAACCTATGTTAACAGCCAACCCAGTGGCACCCCTGTAATGCAAGAAATTGCAAAAGCTGTTCGCGAAGGCGCAAACGCTTATCTCTCAAGACAATTTAAAGTTATTATCTGGCTCATTTTAATTCTTGCCGCTGTTCTTACTGTGACCAAAGGGCCTTGGCATGAACCCGATAACAATCCCGAAAAGCAAATTGCAATCGGCCGTGGTATCGCCTTCCTTATGGGCTCGATTTTTAGTGCAATGGTTGGTTATTTCGGTATGAGCATGGCAACCATTGGAAATCTTAAAGTTGCAACTGCTGCACGCTCTAGGGGTAACGGCTTTGGAATGGCGTTGCAGATTGG
>CAXNFS010000166.1:0-6894 GCA_964201235.1 Gemmataceae bacterium
GCGTGATGTTTTAGAACCTAAAGGTTTAACCTTTATCGCTAGGCGGGGCGATCCTGAAAAAGAATTTCTTGCTTCAACGGATAACTGGTTCAGGCCTGTGCATTTGAATCTTTGTTTGGATGGTTCGATATTGGTGCTTGATTTTTATCGCGAAGTAATAGAAACGCCTTTGTCACTTCCCGAGGATATGAAAGCTGTTTTACCTTTAAAAACTCAGGGAAAAGGGCGTATTTGGAGAATCATTCCAGATGGAATGAAGAAACCACAACCTTTTCCAAAGGCTTCAAACTTTATCGGATTGGTTGCAGAGTTAGAGTCAGGAAATCAAACCAGACGAATGATGGCCCAGAAATTACTTGTCGAACGTAATCAAGTTGGTGCCGAGGATTTGCTCATCAATCTCGCTCGGAAAAGTCTATCGCCACAAGCCAGAATGCATGCCCTTTGTACCCTTGATGGTTTAAAGTTGCTGCAAGAAAAGCAGGTGGTTCATGCGCTTGAAGATTCATCGCCTGGTGTCAGGTTACATGCAGTCAGGCTTTCAAATAAATTTATTAATCAATCGGATACGGTGTTAAAATTAGTTTCAAATCTTGGTGGGGATCAAGATGCGCGAGTGCGCTGTCAGGTGGCATTTGCAATGGGTAATGTCGGGCCTGATAAATGTAAAGATACTTTGCTTAAGCTCGTGAAAAGTGATGGTGAAGACCGTTGGATGCAAACCGCTATTCTTAGCTCATCTGCTCAAGTTGGCGGTAAACTGCTTTTAGAACTTCTTGATGATGAATCAATTGGTGCTGGAGGTAACACGGGTCGAGAGGCGTTTCTTTCGCGGCTTTCTGCAGTATCTTCAACCCGTTTGGAAAATGTCGAGATGGCAAAATTGTTGATGCTGGTGCAAAAGCCAAACTTTAAGCCTACTTTACGGGCAGCCATTCTTGAAGGTATTGCCCAAAGTCAGGTTGCAATCGGGAATTCTGCTGAAGACCTCTGGGAAAAACCGGATGATCAATTGAAAAAGGCTCTCGATAGTTTGATGCCATTGTTTGTTAATGCAGCAAATACTGCTCGACTTTCTAATGCGCCGATTACAAGCAGGTTGTCTGCATTGCGATTGCTGGCAATGGGGCCATTTTCTGTTATTTCGCAACTTGCACCCGAATTACTTCAGGCGCAAACCCCACCCGCAATTCAAACTGCTACTCTTCAGGTGTTGTCGGCGTTTAAAAAAACAGAAGTGAGCAACATTATTCTTAATGCATGGCCTTCTTTCAGCCCATCATTAAGGCGTGAAGCTGTGGAAACTCTTTTTTCTAGAAAAGATCGCATTGAAGCTATTATTGATGGGATGGAAAAAGGGATCATCCAGCCATCGCATCTAGAGGCTTCCAGAATAGATCAGCTCAAAAAATTAAACCAAGTTTCTCTTCAACAAAAAGTTATTGCCATACTTGCAAAAACCACTTCAACTAATCGTAAACAGGTTGTGGATTCATACGCCAAGGTTTTGGAAATGAAGGGTGATCACTTAAAGGGAAAAGAAGTATTCAGGAAAAACTGTGCGACTTGCCATAAATTTGATGACATGGGCTATCAGGTTGGACCTGATCTTCTTGCTGCAATTCGGGGTAAAAATTCTGAATACCTTTTAATTGCGATTCTCGACCCTAGTAGGGAAGTTGATCCCAGATATGTCAATTACACTATCGAAACAAAGCAGGGGCGAATCTTTAGCGGTTTGCTGGCATCTGAGTCTGGGACTTCCGTGAACCTTAAACGCGGTGAGAATGCCGAGGATACCATTCTGAGAAATCAAATTGAGTCGATTCAGGCGACTGCCAAATCTCTTATGCCTGAAGGTTTAGATATGCAGGTAAAGCCAGAAGATATGGCCAACCTGATTGCTTATCTTTTACAAGTTTCTGGAATGTAGAGGGGTACAGATTTCATGACAAAAGTTTCAGAGCTGGTATCTTGGTTTGATCAAATTGCGCCACGTTCGCTTGCTGCGGATTGGGATAATACCGGCCTATTAATGGGCGATTTTTCGTCTGATGTCAACAAAGTGTTGGTTTGCCTGACACTTACTAAAGAAGTTGCTGATGAAGCCATCAACCAAAAAGTTCAGATGGTTGTCACGCATCACCCGTTGCCTTTTAAACCAATTAAAAACATGAATACGAGTAGTTCGGAAGGTTCGATTCTTTGGAAGCTTGCAATAAAAGGAATAGGGGTTTATTCGCTGCATACCCGTTGGGATGATGCGAAAGGTGGCATCAATGAATCTTTACTGGAGTTGATTGGTGCGAAAAATCTTGGCCCGATCATCTCGTCGCAAAGTAAGGAAGAAGTAAAACTGGTTACTTTTGTGCCTGGGGAGAATCTTCAAAAAGTAAGTGAGGCTTTGTTTGAAGCAGGTGCAGGGGTTATTGGTAATTACAAGGAATGCAGTTTTACTATGGAAGGGGCAGGCACTTTTTTTGGTAATGAACAAGCCAGCCCGGTAGTAGGGAAAAAAGGGCAGCGGGAAAAAGTTCTGGAGCAACGCCTTGAGGTCGTTTGCCCAGCTTCACGAATTCAAGCAGTTGTTTCTGCGCTTAAAAACTCTCATCCTTATGAGGAGCCAGCCTTTGATCTTGTTATGCTTAAACCTAAGCCAACAGGTTCGGGCACGGGTAGAATTGGATTGCTAACGATGCCTACTTCGATTGCACAACTTGCTGAGAAGTTCGAGAAAGCTTTAGGTATCAAGCGGGTTTCATTTGCAGGGAATAAGGAGCGATTAGTTTCGAAGGTTGCGGTGGTGTGTGGCAGCGGGGCATCGCTGATGGCTCAGGCTTTTATGCAAGGTGCGGAATGCTTTATTACCGGTGAAGCACGGTTTCATGATTTATTAAGCGCTAAAGATCAGCACAAGTCGATCCTTTTGCTGGGGCATTATAAATCAGAACGATTTGGTATTGAGGCGTTGGCTACTAAGCTTCAATCCCGATTTACTGCAGTAGAAGTTAAAGCCTCTGAGTCGGAAAGTGATCCTTTAGAAACATTTTGAAATATGTGCAAGCTACGGAGTGCATGAGTGCAATCGATCGGTAATATTTTCAAAGATTAAAGCTTGGGCATTCTTTTTCTAAAGGAGTAGAAAAAGAATTTATCAGGCTTTTTGTAATGGTTTAGAGTGGTTTGACATTTCTTAATGCAAAAAATAAAGTCTTAGGCATAGTTATTGCATTAGTGTTGATTAACTTAAAAGTTGCTGAAGATTTAATCTTGGCTTTTAAGGAAGAATGCACAAGGAAGTGTTGCAATGCGAAAATGGGTAATCGGAATTGTTGCCAGCTTTTTGGTTCTGAGTGGATTGATTTTTGTAGGTGCAAACAAAAAAGCAAAGGCAGACGAAGTTGGTTCTAGAGTTGTAATGAATGATTCGTTAAATACCGAAGCTGCCCAGCGCTATAGAAAAGTTCAGCCCAAGCATTGGCGTGCAGCCATGGTTAAAGGGTTTGGCTATTCAGCAATGCGATAAGAATTAAGGTAGAGCAGGTGGCTCGTTACTTGCAGGTGCCTTGCTTGAGGGAAGAATCGAAATGGTTTCTTCCGCCTTGCCCGAAATTCCTTCATCTGCTGAATATTCTAGTCTAAAAGTCCCATCTCCAGGTTTTTTTGCCTGCAAAAATAATGAGTAAGTTACTTCTTTTCCTGGTTCTAATATTGGTAAAGGCAGGAAGCCCACTTTATCTGGTTGCCTGCTGAAGTTTGTTGGGCCACGTCCCTCGGTTACAATTGTAGTATCAGGGGACATCGCACTTAAAATCAAATTTTTAATAGGGTTTGGGCTGTTATTAATTAGTCTTAAGGTGAGCGCGGTTTGTTCGCCGATTTCCATCGGATCAATGCTTTTATCGATTTCAGCAACTAACCCATTGTTGTTTTCAAAAATGGTAATCTTCTCTACCTGCCAGCCTGTTGGGATTTTATCTGCTGTTACTTCCGTACGATTTTTTAAAGTACCTGCAATGGTAGGCTTGATTACCATTTGCACTGTTTGCCTTTGTTTGGGAGCAAGTTGAGGAATCAACCATTTGATTTCACCGTTTTCGTTTCTACCGCCGCCACTCGCTGCTAGAAATTGCGTAGAAGCATCTAATTTCGTCGAGACTTTTATTCCTCGAACCAATTGATTCCCGGACTTGGTGATGGTGATTTGGTAGCTTGTAGGTCGATTGATGTTACGGCGATCGGGACCACCCAGATTTAATGCAAGTTTAACTTCCCCAACTTCAACTTTGGATGATGTTTCTTTTTTCATCCCGGAAGTTGTTGTTACGGTTGCTTTGTTTATGAATTCTCCTGTTTTCTTGGCAGCAACTTGGAATTCTAACCGCTTGGATTGTCCGCCTGGGATGGCGCCTATATTCCAAATTAACGGGTTTTCACCCGAGGTTGAAGGCTTGCTAGTTAAGAACTCAAGCCCATCTGGAATAATGTTGGTTAGTTGAACACCCGTTAGTTCTGAATTACCGGTGTTGAATATATCTATTTGGTAACTTAGTGTGTCGTACAACATGGCTTGAATAGGCCCTGTCATTTTTATGAGTAGGGGAGATGCCAGTTGGGTTTTAACAGCTTGGCCATGTTCGTATTGGACTCGAGAAATGCAATCAACTTCGCCTGTACCGGTTACCATCACAATTAATTTGATTTCTTTGCTGGAATTGCCTGGAAGGGAACCGAGTTTCCAGATGAGTTCGCCTTCGAGGCTATCGGGTGGAGGTGTGGCCCTGAGGAATTTAGCATTCGTGGGGATATTGTTTCGAATTCGAACTTGATGTGCTTCAGCTGGAGAATGATTTTCGACGAGGATGCGGTACTCTAATTCATCATTTGGGCTGGCTTGGGCGGAAACTCGCACGCGAATAGTTACAAAAGGCGCTGGTGGATCAGAGGGGGAGAATGTGCCCATTGAACTTTTTGCGGGGATTGTTTTTGGTAGAGATTGGCCCTCAATAGGGGGTTCTGCTCCCGAATTAGGCGCCGATATTGTCTGAGAAATTGTTTCTTGTAATCCGTAACCTTTATTGGTTGGGACAAGAAGGTAATGCAAGCAAATCAAGCAAATAACTGAAAACGAAAACAGTTGCATTAAATGTTTTGGTTGCTTCATGATCCAATTGCCCAGCGGTTAAATCTTTTAAGTCAAAATTTATTATCCTTGAAAAACACCTAGTGTGCGAACATTTTAATACAAATCTTAGATCTTTAGTTGGGCCAAAAGACAAAATAACTCTGCTGATAACAAAGGATAAGTCTTTAAGGGTAAATAGTTTGAAATAATCAAGAATTGATCTATGATGCATTCAATGTTGGAACATTGTTGTGATATAGGAGTGAAGTTATGAAGTCGTTAATAATATTTTCTGTTACGGTTGCTTGCTTTTTCAATGTGCAAAATTTTATTCTTGCAGAAGATAAAAAGGCTGATGAAAAGCCTAAGCCGCTTGCGATTGCCCATATTCGAATTAGCGGATCTTTGGAAGAAGGTGCAGCACCTGCTGAGCCTTTGTTTTCCAGCTTACAGGAAACCCTTAAAAGCAAATTAGATCGGATAAAAAAAGCTTCCACAGATGCTAATGTCAAAGGCTTGATTCTTGAAATCGATGGGATTGATGTCGGCTGGGGGAAACTTGATGAATTGACTGAAGCACTTAATAATTTCAAAAAGTCTGGGAAGAAGATTTATACTTATTTGGAATCAGGCGAGATGAAGGATTATCTTGTTGCGTTGTCGAGCAACCAAATAATGGTGCCTGAATCTGGCTGGTTGATGCTTACTGGTTTACGGGCGGAAGTTACTTTTTATAAAGAAATGCTCGAGAAAATAGGTGCTCAAGCTGACTTCTTAAAAGTAGGGGATTTCAAATCTGCGATTGAACCCTACACACGCACCACAATGAGCGAAAGCAGCCGCAAGCAAATGGAATCGATGCTCGATGATTTTTATGAAAAATCTATTGTGGCAAGAATTCAGATGGAACGAGGGGCTAAAAAATGGGCACCCGAGGATATCCGCAAGATTATTGATAATGGCCCTTACACTGCTAAAAAGGCTAAAGAATTAGGGCTTGTTGATTTAGTGGGCTATTTCCCTGCAGTTACCGATGCTTTTAAAAAGGAACTAAAAGTCGATGAAATCACTTTGCTTAAAAATTACGGCAAAGACAAAATTGATGACATTGATCTCTCCAACCCCTTCGCACTATTAAAACTTTTTGCAGCCCCCAAGATTTCAAGTAATTCTAAACCTAAAATTGCTGTCATCTATGCCTCTGGCACCATTAATACTGGAAAGAGTGAGCAGAGCCTGTTGGGATCTGAATCTTGTGGTTCTACTTCCATGATTCAGGCGATTAAACAGGCTGAAAACGATAAAAGTGTGAAGGCTATTGTTTTAAGGGTGGATAGCCCCGGTGGTTCTGCTCTTGCTAGTGATCTTATCTGGGCAGAATTAATGCGATGCAAAAAACCAATTATTGCTTCGATGTCTGATGTTGCAGCCAGTGGCGGTTATTACATTTGCATGGCGGCATCTAAGATTTATGCTGAGCCCGGCACCATCACTGGTTCTATCGGTGTGTTTGGTGGGAAGATCAACATGGGTGGCACCTATGCGAAACTTGGAATTACATCCGAGGTTATTACCCGTGGAGCGAAGGCCAATCTTTTTTCTTCCACCAGTTCTTTTTCCAAATCAGAGCGTGAAGCGATGACCAAACTCATTGATGATTGTTATGATCAATTTCTTACCAAGGCATTAATCGGGCGTGGAAAAGCAGGCAGTAAACTTGATCGAAAAACTTTGGAAGGCCTTGCTGGTGGTCGCGTTTGGACCGGCAG
>CAXNFS010000167.1:0-6870 GCA_964201235.1 Gemmataceae bacterium
TTCCAACATGATAATTTTGAGGGATCCTTACCAGTATACTATAGGCAGCATGACGATGATCATTTTAATTTGCCATGCCAGTTTAAATGTCCGCTGACCCCTCATGGCCCGAACATTTTCTGGAAAAAACCAAACCGAAAGAATCTTGACAGCTAGCTTTATGCTTCGCTTTCAGGATTCTTTCGGCCTACTACAGAGCGGGTGATGGGACTTGAACCCACGACAGCCACGTTGGCAACGTGGCGCTCTACCACTGAGCTACACCCGCAGACATCACCAGACTTGGAATTAACCAAGACGGCAATAGCAACATTCTTTATAAGCACTTCTAGCAAGGATTCAAGATATTTAGGTTGATGTATTAGGAAAATCACTTACCGAGAACCCTCTTAATCAGACGAAAGTAGATTTCTTGAACGGATGCAGCCGAAATTACGCTATCAACGGCAGCCCTATCTTCCTCAAAAACAGCCGAAAATCCCATGAAAGTTGGATTATATCCGGTCAAATCTAAAGCCAACGGCCCGCCCTCCACTTCTTGGAGTACCGTTAAAATGATTTTTAAATAATACAGGGGGTCTAATAATATTATAAGACTAGATTCTTGCGGTAAGTCTTTTCTGCATATAGGGTAATGGCTTATTTTCTCTAGTTTGTTGGCGCTTTTATTAAAATCTTCAAAAATTCTCATAGTTTTGTTCCAATCTTGCCCGGTAACCAAAATTACTTCAGTTTTTGTGGTGGTCACCCACAAATTCATGGACCCTCCCATCATTTTTTTTATCATGAGTTTCTGAAATTTGTTCCAGAATTGAATTCCTTTTGTCTCCCGTACCATTAAATTTGTCATTTTTTCCAAATCCCATTCGAATGAAACTAGATCAAAAGTTTGGCCTGCCAAAGATTCTGCTCCCTTTTTAATCGTTGGCGCCTGCTTTAAAGCCGCACTTTGGAATTTCTCTCCTCTGCCTAATTTTTCTAAAAGGTTGAGAAATCGGAGTTTTGTTTCTTCAGGGTTTGCAGATTGAATGATTTGCAAACCTTCGGGCGGAAACGAGAGCGCATCGTAGCGATTGTTTGCGAGTTGCAAAAACATGTCAAAATCTTTGCCCAAAGCTTTTTGATTTTCTTCCGGAGTTAGCCCCATGAAATAAGAAGCTAGGCTTTTCATGACTGGCGATTGGGTTTGTTGCGCCATGTATAAGGTTTTTCCTGCGGGCAGTTGCTGCATATCTTTCATCGCATCAGGTTTTGATCCTTTGAAAAACGTTGCAGTTTGCGTGTTTGCTTTGAATTCTGTTTCGCCATGAAACACAATACCCGTGGGTCGGAAATCTATCGAAAACACCATACCCTTGCTGTCTTCAATTCCTTTGAAAGTCAGAGCGATTGTTTGGCTGATTAAGTCGCTGCCTAGCAGTTTCTTAGTTCCAAAAATGGATTCAAAATCTTTTAGCGATGTTTCAATCTCTTTTTTTGTTTCTGTTAGGGATTGAGGGTAATCTTTGTGGATAGCGTCTAAATTTACAAAAATACCCAGATCGGGTGCTTGCAATCGATTTGCCTGTATTCTGCTGATTTTGGTCGTGATAGGAGTTGGCCTTTTTGCGATTAGATTTGCGATCTCTCGGTCGGGGGTTACCAGCACTTGGTCTTTCCTTGGAATAAAAAACAAGGTCGAACCATTTTCCATGGTGACAACTTCTGCATTTTTCTCAAGTTTGATGCTTTTGATTTCAGAGTCTTTTAAAACGCCTTCTCGAAAAGCGGTATAGTTGGTTACTTTTATCGCAGCAAGAACTTTGTTTGGATTCGCAGCCTTGTTGGGTTGGGGGAATTCCATCGCTGCAAAAAAGTGTGGCCCGTTGGGAGCTAGGCCTGTTAATTTTCGACCTCTTAAAAACTCTAAAAACCCATTCACGATGAAATTCTCATTCAATGGCATTGCATCGGGCACCGCATTTTTTACGAATTCATTCAAGCTTGCTAGAGTTCCTTCAATTCCTTTTACTTGAACAACAACCAGGGCGCTCGCAGGAATTGCATCCAGTGCAGGGGTTTGAACCATCTCTATTCCAGCCTTGGTGGCATCCTGTGGCGCAGAAAGCAACAACAACGGGAATAAAAGCATTACTCCATAACTCAAAATCGATTTTATCTGCATGTTTTTTCCCCTGCATCTTTGTCAAATGCAAAATCACTATCTTTAATCTTTAAAAATTATAATCGTTGAGATGGTTTTTTGAAAGCGAGTCTAGGATTTCTTATCTTCAAGCGCATCCATTCGGAACTTACCCCATGTCATAGGGCGGGCGAATGGTTCGATGTGAAGCATCACTTCGCCATTTTGAAATACTCGAACTGTGCCGGATGATTGGCTGACGGTTACAGCAATGGCCTTAGTGCTTTTACTAATAGCTGCTGCAGATGCGTGCCTGGTGCCCAATCCCATACTAAGGGTAAAGCCTGAGTAGGAAGCTTCGATTCGCCTGCATGCAGCCACTGCAACGCCATCTCTTCGAATAATAATTGCGCCTTCCAGTTTGGCGATATCTTTGATTTGTTCGCGCACTGCAAGATTGCGAACATCGCGTTCTTCATCGCTGTAGCCACGGAAGGGGTTGAAGTTCATGGGGCGTGAAAGGCCCATTACTTTGCGTGTGTCCCCCACGACAAACATAGTACCGATAGGATGGCCTTCTCTGCCTTCTCTGCCTATTTCGGTTGCAAGGTCGACCACGGCTCTGAGGGTTTCTAAGGGTACTTGAGTATCTAGCCTGCGAAGATCCTGAGCGCTTAATTTTTCGAGATGCTCGCCTAATTTGATCAGGCTGAGGGTATCTATCATGTCGGGCTTTTCTTCGCCCACCTCGATACCATTGTAAAGCACCACTACCTCTGCGCCCTGTCTGAGTTTTTCAGATCTTACTGCTTCGAGTAATGCAAGGCTCATGCGTTCTTGGGTGGGGGTGGGGCCTGATTCAATCTCGATGAGTGTCAGATCAGGGTGATCTTTAATACGCACGAAGTCATCTTCATGCCTAGCTGCAACCAATATTCGTGTGCCTGATAATTCTTCCAGCACCTTGTCCCATTCCATAGGGCCATCTGCAAGGATCAAAACAGCATCAGCGGGAATTTTTTTTACTAATTCCTTTGCTGCTCTCAGTAGTTTGATGGTTTCAGGTGCAAATGCCATGCATTCCCATTTTCGTTAAAACATTTTTCCAGTTGATACCCAATGATATTTTGAAAAGCTTCATCAAACAAGGCAATAGGTTTTTTATTTTTGAAATTATCGCCTGATTGGTTCGGAATGTAGGAGGCGAATGTCTGACTGTTATTATTCCACCTGGTAGCGCAACAAAAAAGAATACTCATTCCCTTGGTTTGGTTTTTGCACTGCAATCAACATGGTTCCACTTAATGCGCGAACCTGCCCTGTAAAGCTAATTCCCTGTTTTTGTAAATTCATTTGTGGTTTGTCGTTTGAAAGAATCATTACTTTAGAAAGTTCGGCCGATTCGATTGCAATGCGATAAATCTGCCCTGTTTTAAGCTTGGCGTTTAATGGAACCTCTACAACTTTGATTTTGGTTTTTGCGACATCGAATATTTCCGGAAAGCCACCGAATGATGAGCTTTTTGTGGTTTTTAAAATGCTGGCCGGAGATAGTCCGAGCTTAAATAAGCTAGCTTGAACCAGTGGTTGCTTATCAAAATCTTCCCTAGTGATAGTTTTTTCAAGAAGTTGCCATTTAGCATCTTCAGGGAAATGAGTAAATCGCATTTGTTCTGGGGGTACACCGAAGAACATGGGTTCAAAGTTTTTGACAAACGCTTTTTTATCAACACTGCCCGAACCAAAAGTGGAGTCAATCAGTTCCCATTTGCCATCTAGTTTTACTGCATTCCAAGCATGAGATTCAAAAGCAGGCTTGCCCTTGGCATCTTTGCTGCCACTGCGTGCAACCCCCGTCACCTTGACTGCTTCCAACCCGGCTTCCTCGCATAACTTTAAAAACATCCGGGAATACCCCTCGCAGACGCAAAGGCGTGTTTTAAGCACCGTCTCAACCGTGTTGTCACCGGGATCCTTTGCTAAAAATGCCTCGACATTGTAAGCAAGCCGATCGGTTACCCAGCGGTAGATGCACCATGCTTTTTCTTTGTCTCCCTTGGCTTTTGAAACTAGAAAAGCTGCAAGGGTTGCAAAATCTTTTTCATCTGCTGATTTTGCAGATAGAGCATGTTTTTCCAATGCGCTGAATCGGGGGTTTTTGGGTGGTTCCGCAAAGCTGCTGCCCAGTACGATTATTAAAAATGCTGCAATCGTAAGCGCAGGAATTCTTTTCAATTGAGTCATTGATTTAACCATCTGTTTTATTCCAAGAATTAAAGGAGTGATTCTTTTATACCATAGGTCTGATTAATTTGTCATGAGTTACCAACGAAAAACTATGCTTTTATAAAAGTTGGTTTGACTTCTAATCGAATATAAGTCAGCATAAAGGTAGACCCACCGGAGTGTTTATGAAACCGACCTTCCAAATACCAACATCGTCCAACTCTAAATTCACCAGGCGCAATGTTCTGCAATTGGGCGGTATGTCGATGCTAGCAGGTGCGGGCTTTGGCTCTTTGCTTCATGCCGGCTCCAAAACAAACTCTGGAAATAACAAAGCCAAGTCAGTAATCCTGGTAAATTTGTTTGGTGGCCCTAGCCATATTGATACCTTTGATATGAAGCCCGATGCACCCAAGGAAATCCGGGGTGAGTTTAAATCTATCGCTTCGAAAATCCCCGGGTATCAAATTTGCGAACATCTTCCTCTTATTGCCAGCAGGCTTGATAAAACAACGCTGATTCGAACCGTTTCGCATGGCTACAACAGCCATAATCCTTATTCCGTGCTCACAGGTTTTACAGGTGGTTCCGATCGAGAAAATTATTTTGCAAAGCCCTCGGATCATCCAAGCATGGCTGCAGTATGCCAGCACTTTGGCATGGGTAAGGAAGCAACACCATTTCATGTTATGATGCCCGCGTTTCCAGGGTTCAGCCAAGGGCTTCGAAGGGCAGGGCCCTATGGTGGTTACCTCGGCAAACAATACGATCCCATCACTACCATGTGCGAACCTACCTTTGCCCGCAAAGGTTCGTTCTATGATCCGGTTCTT
The DNA here is from genome assembly GCA_964201235.1 of Gemmataceae bacterium. Lineage (GTDB taxonomy): Bacteria > Planctomycetota > Planctomycetia > Gemmatales > Gemmataceae > UBA969. The sequence continues at coordinate 5,182 of CAXNFS010000167.1, forward strand.
CCGGTAGGTGATCCTGTGCTTGCTGCTTTTGGCCAAACTCCAGGCCTTTCACTCGATCGCATTGCAGACCGCAAAAGATTGCAAAGAAAAATGGATGATGTCTCCAAAAAAATTGGTGACCCTGCTAAGTCTGCCAACCTTTCTAGACAACAAAAACAAGCCTATGACCTTCTTACCTCTTCAGGCGTGCGAACTGCTCTTGATCTCGACATGGAACCAAGCTTGCTTCGTGAAAGGTATGGAAAAAACCTTTATGGCTCTAGCTTACTCGCTGCACGAAGGCTTGTCGAAGCAGGCGTTACTTTTGTTACTGTCAATTGGGAATGCGGTGCCGATTCGCATGGCGGGCACTGGGATATGCACAGCAATAACTTTGGCATGCTCAAGTTTAATCTGCCGATTCTTGACAACATGGTTACCGCATTAATGGACGATCTTGAAACGCGCGGACTCTTCGATTCGACCTTGGTGATTGTCACGGGTGAAATGGGTCGCACGCCTAAGATCAACGGCAGTGCAGGGCGCGATCATTGGCCGCAGTGTGGATTTTGCTTGCTCTTTGGAGCGGGCGTTAAAAAAGGTTTTGTGCTTGGCACTTCAGATAGGCAGGCTGCTTATCCTGTTGATCATCCCGTTTCGCCTGGTGATCTTTGCGCCACGGTTTATAGCCTTCTGGGAATTGATTCAGAGGCGGTGGTTCACGATACGCTGGGAAGGCCCACTGCCATATCGCATGGCGGCAGACCCATCCAATCAATTCTTGTGTAAACACCATCAAAAGTTCATTGCTGTTTTGATTTGCACCCTATCGATTGTGGTGTTGAGTGAATTAACCGTTAAATGGTACAACCAAGTTTGGTCGCTTCGTTCTAAGTTCAAATTATTTTTAGGGGTGAGTTTTTATGCGTAATTCAAGGATGAGTTTGTTGGGTGCATGTGTATTTGTTTTTGGCAGTGTTTTAATTGCTGCTGAATTTCAGGAGAGTGTTGAAAAAGACATGCAGTTTTTAGAAGGCTCTTTTACCATGGTCTCGAGTGAAAAGAAGGGTGAAAAAGCCCCTGAAAATATTGTAAAATCAGCGACGATTACCAATAAGAATGGTGTTCATTCGGTTAAGGTAGGCGAAGATTCCTTTGGCGGAACTCACAAAATTGATCCGACTAAAAAGCCCAAAGAAATTGATTCAACCGATACTTCAGGCGAATTTAAGGGGAAGACTTACCTGGGTATTTATAAAATCGAAAAAGACGTTTGGACCGTTTGCTTCGCCCTACCTGGAAAAGAACGCCCTAAGGCTTTCAGTACAAAGTCTGGTACAGGTGAATTCATCCATGTTTGGAAGAAAAAGTAATTGATTGACGATTTATATGGGGCGTTCAGTGGTTGCAAAACCCTGGCCGCCCTTTTTCTTTTAATTGGCTCTTATTAGCAAACATACCCCATTTTCATGATTGGGCATGAAAATGAATTCCGTTGGAACTACTTTCGATCAAAGTTGGTCCCGACTAAGGTTGTGAACCTTCTTTATAATGACTATAATATTTTAGCATGATCATTAAATGGGGGACGAAAAGGTTATGATGTTGGAATCGAGGCCGCCTGTGCAAGACTTGGTGTTCCAAGTATATGGCAGGCATTTACATCCGGAGTTATTTGAGATTCTTGCGACGAAAACGGTCGAGCGTGAG
>CAXNFS010000168.1:0-6849 GCA_964201235.1 Gemmataceae bacterium
ATCAATAGCCGTATTGCCAGTTATGAACTTGCGTTTCGTATGCAATCTGCAGCCCCCGAATTGATTGATTTAAAAAGCGAAACGAAGCAAACTCTTGATGCCTATGGGCTAGATCGTGATGAACCAGAACTTAAAGCAAGTAGGGGCGGTGGCAAAGGCCAGTTCCAATCCTTTGCGAGTAACTGCCTTTTGGCTCGAAGGTTAGTTGAGCGGGGGGTTCGATTTGTTAGTTTGTTTCATGCCTCCTGGGATCATCACAGTAATCTTGATGCTGAGTTAAAGCAAAATTGTTTGATGGCAGATCAACCCGTAGCAGCGTTAATCAAGGATTTAAAGCAGCGTGGGCTATTGGATTCAACTTTGGTGATTTGGTTGTCTGAATTTGGGCGAACGCCCTTGGGCGAAAACCGGGGCGGTTCCGCTAATGTCACCGGGCGCGATCATCACCCCTTTGCCTTTACTATTTGGATGGCGGGTGGTGGTATCAAGGGCGGTCAGGTGATTGGTAAAACCGATGAACTTGGCTGGAATATTACAGAAGACCCTATTCATATCAATGATCTTCATGCGACATTGCTACACCTTTTTGGCATGGATCACTTGAAGTTGTCGTATAAATTTCAAGGCAGGGATTTTCGACTTACCGATGTTGCAGGCAAGGTTGTAAACAAGCTGCTTGCGTAATCAATTGCATAACTATTAAAGGTAGAACATGAAGAAGATCATTCGCGATGATGCTCGTAAATTTGCTTTCGATTACAATGATAAGCCGCTTATCCATGTGAAGGCTGGCGAGAGATTAGAAATCGAAACTTGGGATGCGGGCAGTGGTTTTTTTAAAACCTCTGCTGATAAAGCTATCCCGGGAAATCGCCCTGGGTTTGATCGGGTTCCTCCTCTTGCCAACCCTATTGCGGGTCCGGTTTTTATTGAGGGCCTAGAGCGTGGTGATACCCTTGTTGTAAATATTCATGAAATCGAAGTTGAAAAAACATCGTGGGTTGCGATTGGGCCGAAACGAGGCCCATTGGGAGAATCCACCCGCTGGCCTGAACTTTCGAGCGAATACACCACCATGGTGTTTAAACATTCGGTTGGCCCAAGTGGCACAACCATGGATGGCACCCTTCATTTTAACGATAAGATTTCATGGCCCATTACTCCTTTTGTCGGAACTTTGGGCGTTGCACCTGATCGCGAAGTTGCAACCAGTATTGATGGGCAGGGCGATTGGGGCGGGAATGTAGATATCCGCGATTGCAAGCCGGGGAACAAAGTTTTTCTTCCCGTTTATCATCCAGGCGGTCTCTTCTATCTAGGCGATGTTCATGCCAGCCAGGGCGATACCGAATACACAGGCACTGCTGCAGAAACGCAATCAACGGTGCGACTTTCGTTTGATATCATCAAAGGGAAAAGGCCCCCCGGTATGCGCATTGAAACCCCCAGTTCGATCATTGCGATTCATGCTTATAGGCCTTTGGAAGAGGCTGTGCATCAGGCTACTATTTTTCTCATGGATTGGTTGATCTCGACCTATGGCTTTTCCCCAGCCGATGCCTATTGCCTTGTTAGTACCTGCCCGGATTTTCGAATCAATGTTTATCAGATGTGCAAAATTGGCAAACTTAGTTATGTTGCAGGGGCGGAACTTCCCAAACGCTATCTTCCCAAAAGTTGAAGTAGGTCTTCCAGCGATTGGCCTTCATTGACATGGAAAGTTTGCATCCCCAATTCTTTTGCTGGGTGAATGTCGTTTTCTGGGCTATCACCCACCATCAGAATTTTATCAAATGAAATTCCCGATGATGTTTGCAGATGTTCAAAGAAATGATTGGAAGGCTTTTTATAACCAACCAGCGAACTGATGATGAGCCATTTGCAATTGCATAGTTCTAGTTTACTTTTCACAATCGATTGCAGTCTGAGGTCAAAGTTTGAGGCGATTCCCCAGCCAATTCCAGAAGTTTCAAGAAACTTAAGAACAGGGATTGTGCCTGGGTACAGATCCCAAGCACTGGGTTGGGAATAATATGCGAAAAGATCTTTGAAGAGTAGGGCAGTGCTTTTCAGGTCGGGGAAACATTCGGAGACTATCGATTCCCAGCGCTCGAATTCTCTTGCCTCATTCGTTTTGCAATCTAGGCTCGCATCTTTCAATTCTTCTTTTTTAAATGATTCGTAAAACTGGTTTCTAATATTATCTTTGGAAATAGCGGAACCATGCTTGAGGCCATAGCGATGGTAGGTTTCATCAACAGGCGTTGCTGGTTTTAAAAGAGTTCCTACAGCATCAAAGAATACTGCGCTTGGTTTTTTTGTCATGTTTATTGCTCACCAAATTTCGATTTCGACTCATGCCATTCTGTCTGAGAATCATAGGATACATGATGGCGAAACTCATACCTGTTATACTACAGGAATAATTTCGACAAGGCGGTTTGCCATGGTAAACTATGGCGCATGAACCGTTTGTTTCTTTTGAAGAAAGTGCTAGGAGAAGAAGATGGCAAAGACCAAGGGCGAACAATTTGCTGGCGTAACAGTGGCGATCATTACCCCATTCAAGAATGGCGAAGTTGATTATGTCGCCCTGAAAAAACTGGTCGATTGGCACGCAGAGCAGGGCACCGATTGTATTGCACCTGTAGGCACTACGGGTGAATCTCCAACCCTTGACCATGATGAGCATGAAAAAGTAATCAATACGGTTGTGCAGCAGGCAGCGGGCCGTTTGAAAGTTATGGCAGGCACCGGTTCAAACTCAACCAAAGAAGCTGTCCGCTTGACCAAGCATGCTAAAAAAGCGGGCGCTGATGGCTCCCTGCTTGTCGGCCCCTATTACAATAAACCAACCCAAGAAGGGTATTATCGCCATTACAAAGCCGTTGCTGAAGAAGTTGGCCTACCTATTGTTGTTTATAATATTCCAGGCAGAACGGGTTCTAATATTTTTCCTGAAACAATTATCAGGCTGGCAGAAATACCTCAAATTGTTGCAATAAAAGAAGCTACAGGCAGTATGGATCAAGCGACTCAAATCGCATGTGGATGTGATCTCACCATTTTAAGTGGTGATGATAGTCTTACTTTGCCCTTGATGAGTATTGGTGGAAAAGGCGTGGTTTCGGTGGTTGCTAATCTCATTCCCAAAGATATGAAAGCTTTGGTAAAAGCGTTTAACGATGGCAAACTTGAAGAAGCCCGAACCTTGCACAAGAAGCTGTTTAGCCTTTGCAAAGATCTTTTAGGCGTTGCAACTAATCCTATCCCTGTAAAAGCAGCCATGCGACTTTTGGGCCGTGACACAGGCGAAGTAAGGCTGCCCTTGTACGAGCTTGATGAAGCCGGCATTAGTAAAGTAAGTCAATCCTTGAAGACTTACGGTTTACTTTGAGAATCAATGGCTATCGGTTTTATGCCGGTAGTGGTGACAGGTTGATTTTGAACAGCGATTGCTGGTGGATTAGTTTCCTCCAGAGGTTCAATTTTCCAATCATCGTAATAAACAGTACCCAACCCTGTTAAAGCAAGTGTGACATTAATCACGCCAGTATTAGGCACCCTGCGATAGAAGGTGTAATGGCGCCAATCTGTAGCAGCGGTAAGCCTGATACCCAAGGGTTCGCCGCCTGCAGAGTCAAAGAATAATGCGCCATCTGCAGAGCCTTTGATTTCCTTTGGAATCTTGACCCAGCCCGAAATTCTGACAAGGCTACCGGGTTGCATTTTAACCGCAGGGCTATAAATGCCTAGAAAAGCACGCTCTAAAGCTGCTGGAGGTAGAAGAGGGTTTTTGGGTGTAATCTGCAGCATTAAAGATTGCTTTCCACTTCTTGCAGCATCGGCAACTCTGCGAGCCGTTTGATTGATTTCATCCAAAGAGGGCACTTCCTGTACTACCCAACCTTGTGGAACTTTATCTGCAGCAAGTTCAAAGTCACCATCAGGTAAAACATTTTCTAAAAGCTTTGCGGCTTTGATTTCTTCCCAAAACTTGTAATGGTCGGGCAGGGAGAAAAAGCTGATTGAATAGGGAGTAGCAACCGGTGAATCGAGATCGCGCAGGGCTTGTTCCCAAGCGGTTCGCATAAGGATGCGTAAAGGCCGAAGGGCCCGTTGGGCGGTGGCGTAAGCTTCAGCGTATTCGCCGTTGCGCCTATGATTAAGGCTTTCATTGATAAAGTCGCGCGATTTCTTCAAAAGCATTTGAGAATCTGCAAGATGCTTGCCTGAAGTTTCGAGCTTAGTCTGAACCGTTATAACCTTGGTGAATTCTTCCTCTGCCAAGTCGTGTGCCCACTGGGCGGAAAGCTTAGCCATTTTTCGTTGCAGATCCTGCCAGCGAACTACCAACCCTGTAGGGCTGAGGTCGGAAGTTAATACCACCGGCGTTGCTAGGCTGAATTCTTTGACAGTAACTTTAATCCCACCGACTACGCGTTTCCAAGGAAGAGATTTAACTTGCCCTGGTGTAACTTCCCATGCTTGGCATCCAATGGGTGCTTGAGGAATGATAATGGAAAGTTCGGTTGCGCTGCCTTGCGGAGGTACAAACTGCGTACCTTTGCCCATCCACATGGGTAGGACGAGAATGCCCTTTTCGCTGCGCAAAATTGCAGCTTTAACATCGGGCAGGGAAGTATCAACCCAAGTAGGCTCTTCGGTTTCAACAAGAATTGGTTCAAGTAGTTGAAGCTCTTGGTTTAATAATGCCAAGGCGAGAAGGCGGTCTCTGCCACCGTGGCTATCCGCAAGAAATTTATCGGACCAAAACCCAATACCTTTGCAACCCGCGCCAATAGCAGCGTAAGTCAGCAACCTGATTTGTTCGGGGTGTGGGCCGCTGGGTTCATCAATTTTTGTTTGTACATCTTTTGCAGAAACATATTGAAGATACCAGTCGGGAAGATGAGTTTGTATCCAAGTCCAAGTGTAGGTGCCGGGCTGTGCCAGCCTTCTTTTTTGCAACAACCAATCGCGATAAGCGGGGAGTTCCATGGTTGTGAACAAAGGCCAGCGATGGGCGCCTAACATGATCTGATCGACACTACGCGAGTAGCGTTGGAAACCATCCCAGACATCAGCTGCAAGCGGCCGCATTGGGTCGGCATTTCTTAGCGATTGCGCAGACCTACTTACCAAACTGTTTTTTTCAAACTGAAGGTTGCTACCAAGATCCCAGCAAAGCACTGCTTCTTGCTCTAGAAATCTAGCAACTTTTTTACCCACTGCCTGCTGGCTTGTTAGTTGGGCTGGCACCCCATTCGAATCATCTGCGCCAGGAAGTTGCATCATGGGAACAATCCAAAACCCTTGATTAACAGCTTCTTCTAAAGTGGAATTGGCAACTGATTCATCTAGCCAAACCGTGTTGAATCCTGCATCTCTTAAAGTTTTGAGTGGAGTTCCTGTATGCCTGATGCCCCGCAAAAAGAATTTTTGCCCACTCACTAATAACTGGGTGCCCTTAAGCTGCACTTCAGAACTGCGGCGAGTGAGAGTTTTCCCTGGAACTTCTTCAGGAGTTTTAGGTGATGATGATGCTTTTTGCTCTAAAACAGGCCCAATTTCCATGTCATCAATCCAGACATCGGTTTGCCCGGGCCCACCATATAAATTCAAAAATAGGCGATCCACATATGCATCTGCCATTACAGGGTCTCTGCCTGTTTCAGCGCGATACAGATTCACTTGCTCGCGCAATCTTTTCATGGGCTGACGCAGTGTGAGTTGTTGCCATCGCCCGGTTAATTGGTAGATGTCACCCTTCATGGTGAGTGTTAATGGCTGGTCAAGATTTTTAGGGTCGCGCTCTTTGGGGAGAACAACTCTGCAGAAAAGTTGCATCCCTGGGCGGTTGGCTTTCACCCAAAGACTAATATTGAGTTCATCGGTAACTTGGGCCTGCCCGAAGTCGTAAAAGAAATGAGCAAATTGGCCATTTCCTGCAGTGAATTGAATGAGTTCGCTCTTTTGTCCGGTGTGGGCGGATTCATCGGTAAGTTGATGTTTAATAAGTGCGATACTAGCATCGGATTTTCCCTGTCGAAAGAAAGTTTCTTTTCCTTCAAAGCCGAATTGCAGTACTTGTTGCGCAAAAACAAATACTTTCAAACACAAAAGGAAAATAAACACACCTAACCATTTTGATAATAAGCTATGCCTCACGGGGCACTCCTTACCGACTGAGGTAAATTGGTCAACAATTGCCTAGGGCATAGCAAATTAAAACGATTAGGCCAAGCGCAACCGTAAAAGTTAAGCGTAAAAACAGGGTAAATGGGGCGTAAGGGAAGGGCAATTTCGGGTTTTTAAGAACCAAAGGATATGTTTTTGTAATAAATCTTAAGATGCAAGTCGTTGCGTATAGTTTGATTAGTAGGCGTTACAAGTTCACATTTCGAGAATAATTTATGAAGAAATATGAAATTTTTTTGAGATTTTACTAGGAATTTGTTCTCATCAATTGCATTCTAATACATACAGATAAAGGCCAAAGGGGCTTTTGTTTAAAACAACTTTAATGTTGATTTATTATTGTTCGAAAGGAAGACTACTGTGAACAAGTTCTACGCTTTGATGATTACTGCTGGTGTTATTGCTTCTGGTGTTGTTGGCTGTGGCGGCGAAGCCCCCAAGAAGGAAGCTGACAAGAAGAGCACAAAAGAAACTCCTAAAGAAGGTTCCAAGCCAGGCGCAAAAGAAACTCCTAAAGAAGGTTCCAAGCCAGGTGCAAAAGACGCTCCAAAAGACGCTCCAAAAGACGCTCCAAAAGACGCTCCAAAAGACGCTCCAAAAGACGCTCCAAAAGACGCTCCAAAAGACGCTCCAAAAGACGCTCCAAAA